>CADCWF010000116.1 GCA_902806345.1 uncultured Thermomicrobiales bacterium | reverse complement strand
GGTGGGGTCGTGAGGCGGCGATATCCGAAGCGATCGACCGGAACGGCCAGGCGGCCGGGTCGTCGCAATCCTGGAGCGGGTCCCACTGCGAGACGCGACATCCGGTGTCGCCGATGACGGCGACGCGATCAAGGGTTGTCGGCAGGAGAGCCAGCGGTTGGCCGCGATGCTTGCATCCGACGCGCCATCCGCGATCGGCTCCCCGCAGACGGTGTCGGCGAACGCCTCCCCGTCGGCCCGCTGGGGATGGTCATGGCCGATTCGTGGCCGTCGGTGGCGATGACGGGTCAACCACCGACGGTGACTACCGCGCTTCGAGCGAGCCGTCGAGGCCGAGCTGGGTCCAGACCACAGGCGGTCGAGAAGCGACGGGAGAAGCGGCAGTCGTCGGGGTGGCGGCCGCGCCCGCGGGCGCGGCCGCCGCTTCCTGACCGGCCACCAAGGAGATCGTTGCCGAGAGCAGCAGCACCGCGACCGGGATCGAGGCGACGATCCAGAACCGGACCTCGGCGGACGATTCAACCAGGCTCCGAGGCATCGCCCCCCCCGTCGCTCGACCCTTGCGTCATCGTTCCGGAGGAGGGTCGGTCCGGCAGCATAGGAGGCGGGCCCGACTGGACCGCCGATACCCCGCCGTCTCAGCGAGTCTCGCCTTCGCCGTCGTCCTGGCCGTCTTTCCCTTCGCCGAACATGGGGGTCAGGATCCGCGGGAAGACCCGGCGGCCGAACTGCTCGATGATGATCGCCTGGGTCGGGCACGCCCGGGCGCCCGCGAACAACTGCTCCAGGGTGGCCGCCTCCTCGTTCTCGATCACCGCGACGCCGGTTTCGTCGTCGAGGACGTAGATGCCGGGAGCGGCGGCGGTGCACTTGGCATTGGCGATGCAGCGCTTCGGGTCGATCGTGACCTTGATGCCGCGCTTCGGATCACGGTTTTCCACCGACGGTGCCCTTTCTGTCACTCTCGGCCAGGCTTGGCGGGGTTGGTCACGATTCGGATCGACAGGCGGCTAGCGGGTCACCGCTGGGGTGGTCGGGCGCCGAAGTGCAAGCGCTGCTGCTATCAGCCAGGAGAGCAAGAGCCCGAGGTAGACGCGCTGGCCGATTCCCCAGGGGATCGTCGGCCGTCCCAGATTGGCCACCACCACGAGGACGAGGGCGACGACGGCTAGAGGACGGGTGATCCGCCCGAACCACCCCCATCGCGACCGGTCGGTCATCGCGGGCGAGAGCAGCGTCATGCCGACGATGAGGAACAGATTGGCGACCGTACCCGCGGCGTCGTGGATCATACCGGCGAAGGAGACCGGTCGGTTCAGGTCGATCGGGATCAAACCGGCGACGATGACTGCCGCACCCCAGAGCGCGATGCAAACGCTTCCCCCTTGGCCTCCCGATTGCCCGGAGAGTGACGAGCGAAGACCGGCCGCGAGCGCGACCGAGCCGACGCCTACGGCGATAATCGCGAGCGATTGGACGAAACCTTGGTACCCCAGCGCGTAGAAGCTGACGCCGTGTTCCGGTAGGTTCAGGTCAGGCCGGCGCGTCACCTGCACAACGGAGGCGACTAACCCGCCGGCTATGAGGACCAGGGCGACGGCTCCCAACCCCCTTGGTTCAGCGGCATTCGGTGAACGCAATGCCTTTCCTCCGCCGAAACGATACCCGACCGTCCCGTGGTCCGAATGGAGCGCTCGCGGCCCGCAGTATGGGAGCGCGGCGATGGCTGCCGGAAACGGTGGTCAACCTCTCGGCGTCCGCGATGCGTCCGTTAACTCCGATGGTCATTTCGATCCACCGGTTGACTGGCAGAGCGTTCTTGCCCGTTGATCGAGTGCGCTCGCAACTGCCGAATGGGTGAGGCCGGAACGATCGGCTACCGCTGGCGCCAGGAATGGCGAAGCCATGCCGGTTCAATCATTGGCTCGACGCAACGGATTGCGAAAGGTAGCGTAAGATTGCCGCCGCCGTGTCGCCGGCCGCAACGGTCGGGCTTACGTGCGTCGGTTGACCGTGGGTACGTCGAGGAGGGTCGAATGGCGATGGCGCTACGATGGGGCGAGGGTGGCCGGCGGGACGGACGGTGGCTGGGAGGGCGGGTCGTTCGGGCGGTCGGCGCCGCGGCGCTGGTCGTGCCGTTGTTGGCCGGCACGGTGCTCCAGCCCGCCGCCGCTCAGGGTGGCGAGCCGCTCCGGATCGGCACCATCTTCCCGTTCACCGGCGATCTGTCCGACTTCGGGCCGAACTTCTACAACGCGGCGGAGCTCGCCGTCTCGCAGATCAACGAGGCCGGCGGGGTCAACGGCCAGCCGGTCGAGTTGTTGCGGGGCGACAGCGCGACCTCTCCCCAGCAAACGGTTGAGGAGGCGCGGCGGCTGATCGACATCGAGGGCGCCAACGCCCTGATCGGTGGCGTGGCCAGCGGCGAGGCGTTGCAGGTCGTCGAGTCGGTCGCTGGGCCCGACGGGGTGCTGGTCATCTCCCCCTCGGCAACATCGCCCGCCCTGACAACTGTGAACGACAACGACTTCTTCTTCCGGACCACCATCTCGGACGCGGCGCAGGGCGTCGTGATGGCCGATGTCGCGCGCGAGCTGGGCTACCAGACCGCCTGCGTCCTGTACCTCAACAGCGCCTATGGCCAGGGGCTGACCGAAGCGTTCGTCGCAGGGTTCACCGCCCAGGGCGGCGAGGTCACAAACCAGGTTCCCCACGAGCAGGAGCAGGCCTCGTACGCGTCGGAGCTCGCCGCCTGCACCGAGACCGAGCCGGACGTGCTCGTCGGGGTCAGCTACCCGGAGAGTGCCGGCGTCTACCTGCGCGAACTCGTCGAGTCCGGCGAGGCCCCAGCGCTCCTCCTCAGCGACGGCCTGCGCTCCGAGGACCTGTTCGAGGGGCTCGGCTGGGAGTCGTTTGAGGGGACCGTCGGGACGTCACCCGGCTCCGAGCAGAGCGAAACCGGCAGCGCGTTCCAGGCGGCGATGGAGGAGACCTACGGCGAGCTGCCAAGCGTTCCCTATCTGGCAGAGGTGTACGACGCCGTCTACCTGATCGCGTTGGCGGCCGAGGCGGCCGGGTCTAACGATTCGACCGCGATCCGTGATGCGCTGCGCGACGTGGCGGCCGACGGCACCCCTGCGGTGCCCGGATCCGAGGAGTACACGGCGGCGGTCGAGGCGATCGGCGCCGGTGAAGATATCGACTACCAGGGGGCCTCGGGATCGCTCGACTACGACGAGAACGGCGACGTGGCGAGGGGGGCGATCGTCGTTTGGGCGGTCGAGGGCGGTGCGATCACGGTCCGCGAGACCCGTCCGCTCGACCTGACCGCCGGCGCAACGGCCTCGCCCCAGGCGACGCCCTCGGCGTAGGGATGGGTCGTCCGTCGCGCGTTCCGTGGCGGGCCTTGCTCGGGGCCGGGTCGGCGATCGCCGGCTCGGTCCCGATTTCTTGCCCGCGGTGCCGCCGGTGGTGCCGCCGAGCCCGGAGCGAACGGCGTTGGTAGCGGAGACGATCGGGGCTGAGGTTCGAGCGGATCGAGAAGTGTCGTCGACCGACGCGGTGCTCGCCGTGCGGTCGGTGACCAAGGCGTTCGGAGGCAACCGCGCCGTCGATGACTGCTCGTTCACCGTTCGCCGGGGGTCCATCACCGGCTTGATCGGCCCTAACGGGGCCGGCAAGTCGACGCTTCTGAACATCGTCGCCGGCGCTCTCAGGGCCGATCAAGGGTCGGTCCTGCTCGACGGAGAACCGATCTCCGGTCGCCGCCCGGACGAATTGCTCGGGCGCGGCCTCGCCCGGACGTTCCAGGTGCCGCGTCCGATCCCGTCGATGACGGTGCTCGAGAATCTGGTCCTTGCCGGGCAGGGCCAGGTCGGAGAACGGTTGTGGACGTCGTGGTGCCGGCCCAATCGGGTGGGGCTCCAGGAGAACGCGATCGTCGACAAGGCGCTTGGTATCCTCGGTTACGTCAATCTCGGCCGTCTGCGGGACGCCCCGGCCGGCACGCTCTCCGGCGGCCAGAAGAAGCTTCTCGAGTTCGCCCGCTCCCTGATGGCCGAGCCGAAGCTTGTCCTCCTCGATGAGCCGGCTGCCGGCGTCAACCGGACCCTCATGCGCCAGCTCACCGCCTTGATCGAGGAGCAATGTCACGAGCGAGGGGTGACGTTTCTCGTCGTCGAGCACGATATGGACTTAGTCGCCCGGCTCTGCGACCCGGTCATCGTGATGAGCCAGGGACGGCCGATCTTCGAGGGAACGTTTGACGAGGTTCGCCGCGACGAGGAGGTCCTATCGGCGTATCTGGGCGGGCAATTCCGGTGAGCGGCACCCAAGCCCCCGCACTCCTGGCGGAGGGGATCACCAGCGGCTACACCGAGGTGCCGATCATCCGGAACGTTTCGGTCTCGGTTGCGCACGGCGAAATTGTGACGATCATCGGGCCGAACGGCGCCGGTAAGTCGACCCTTCTGAAGACCATCTTCGGGTTCCTCCGGGCGCGGACCGGCCGCGTCGTCGTCGACGGGGCGGAGGTCACCGGGATGCCGCCCGAGCGGCTGGTCCGGCGCGGCCTCGCGTTCGTGCCGCAGACTGACAACGTCTTCGGCTCGCTCTCGGTTCGGGAGAACCTGACGATGGGCGGCTTCACCCTCGGAGCGGAGATGGAGCAGCGGATCGAGCGGGTGCTCGGACTCTTTCCGTTGCTGGCACCGCGGCTGCGGGAACGAGCGGACCGCCTCTCCGGAGGTCAGCGGCAGACGCTGGCGCTGGCGCGGGCCTTGATGCTGGACCCGACGGTTCTTCTGCTCGACGAGCCCTCGGCGAGTTTGTCGCCGGTGATGGTGGAGTCGGTCTTCTCCCACGTGGCGGCGATCAACGGGCAGGGGACGGCGGTGCTGATGATCGAGCAGAATGCCCGGCATGCCCTGGCCATCAGCCACCGGGGCTACGTTCTGGCAAACGGCGAAAACCGGCTCGAAGGTCCGGCGGCGGAGCTCCTCCAGAGCGACGACGTTCGGCGGCTGTACCTGGGCGAGTAGGGCACCGGCATGGCGAGCGTCGCGGACCGAAACCTCGTCGATCGGCGAGACGGCGCCGGTTCCGGCCTAGCGGCCGGAACCGCGCGGCGGCTTGGGGAGGCCGCGCCGTGGGTGGTGCTCGGCGTCCTCGGGGTTTGGTCCGCGGTAGCGCTGACCGAGCAATTCGTCGTCGGCATCATCGTCGGCAGCCTGTACGCCCTGGCGGCGGTCGGCTTGACGCTGATCTACGGCATCGCCCGGGTGTCGCACTTCGCCCACGGCGACGTCATGATGCTCTCCGCCTACATCGGGTTCTTCGCCTTCACGGGGAGCGTCGCCGGAGCGGGCGCCTCCGACGTCACGCTGCCGTTGGGACTTGCTTCTCTGCCCGGGGCGACCGAACGGATCTGGTTGTTCTCGTTCGGCTACGGTCTCGTCCTCGCGATCTTGATCGCCGCGGTGGCGGCGGTGCCGATCCTGCTCGCGATCGATCGCGCGGTCTATCGGCCGCTCCTCTCCCGCGGGGCCAGCACCGCGATTGTCGCCGTCTCCTCGCTCGGAGTCGCGATCGCGGTCCGTGGCGTGATGCTCCTCGTCTGGGGTCCCTCTGGTCGGCGCTATTCGCAGGGAATCCGTGATACGGTCGAACTCCCCGGTCTGCCGCGGATCGTCGCCGACCAGCTCTTCATCCTGGCGACGGCGGCGATTCTGGCGATGGCGGCCTACGTGCTGCTCTACCGGACCCGACTCGGCACCGCGATGCGGGCCACCGCCGACAACCCCGACCTTGCCCGGGCGAGCGGCATCGACACGGGGTCGGTCCGGCGCTGGACCTGGGCCGTCGCCGGGTTCCTCACCGCGGTGGCCGGATGCCTACTCGCGCTGCAATCGCAACTCTCGCCCGAGCTCGGCTTCGTGCTGTTGCTGCCGATCTTTGCCTCGGCCATCCTCGGCGGCATCGGTAGTCCCCATGGGGCGTTCATCGGCGGCCTCGTCGTCGGTGTCATCGGCGAGACGACCGTCGGGGCCGGGTGGATCGGACCCGGCTACAAACTCGCGGTGACGTTCGTGGTGTTGATCGTGGTCATCCTGTTCCGGCCCGGCGGGCTGTTTGGGAGCCGCTCATGATCAACCGTTCGCGCTGGCTGCCGATCGCCATCGTCGGCTTCGTCACGCTGCTGCTCGTCGGGCTGCCGTTGGAGCGGACCGGGAACGTCCGGGCAGTCGTCGATTTCCTGGTGCCGGCGCTCGCGACGATGGCGATCTTCGCGGTCGTCTGCATCGGCCTCAATGTCCAGTGGGGCTATACCGGCATCTTCAACTTCGGCGTCGTCGGGTTTTTCCTTGTCGGCGCCTACACCGCGGCGATCGTGACGATGCCCCCCGCCGACGGGGAGTTTTCGACCTACGTCGGCGGTTTCGGCCAGACGCTGGCGAATGTTCCGCTCCCGGGTGCGGCGCACTGGGTACCCCATCTGGTCGGTGCCCTTGCGGCGGCAGGGATCTCGGCAGTCTTGGCGCTGCTGCTGGCGTGGCCGATGGTGCGGCTACGAGAGGACTACCTGGCCATCGCTCTGATCGGGACGGCGGAGGTGCTGCGGCGGATCGCCACCGAGGAGCAGTGGCTCGTCAACGGAAGCCGCGGCCTGGCCGGCATCCCGCGGCCGCTCGCCGGCCTTGCCGATGGCGATACCTACAAGTACCTGTTCCTTGCATTGGCGCTCGCAACGCTGGCGCTGATCTACCTCTTGATCGACCTGGGCATCCGGTCCCCCTGGGGACGCGTCCTGCGCGCGATCCGGGAGGACGAAGGGGCGGCGGCGGCGGCCGGCAAGAACGTCAATGGGTTCAAACTCCAGGGGTTCGTGCTTGGTGCCGCGATCATGGGTGCGGGAGGGGCCTTCTACGCGTTCCAGCAGGGGGCGATCTCGCCGGAAACCTTCACCCACTTCTTCGGGACGTTCATCATCTGGGCGATGCTGATCGCCGGCGGCAGCGGCAACATGGCCGGCGCCATCGTCGGTACCTACGTGATCTGGGGGTTGTGGTCGGTCACCCTCCAACTCCAGGGCTACGACCTGCCGCGGTTCCTCGCCGACCGGGTGCCGCACTTGCGGGACACGATCATCGGGTTGACGATCGTGGTCGTCCTGCTGGTCAACCCGCGGGGGTTGGTGCCGGAGCGGGCAAGGGTCTCGCGCTGGCTGGATCGCCGGGTGAGCTCGATGCGGCGCGCCGAGAAGGCGACGACTTCACCCGCGGCGGACTGATCTCCGGCGAGCGACGAACGACCCGACGACTTCCACGAACAAGTGGTGCGGGCGGCGGGACTCGAACCCGCACGGGGCTTGCGCCCCAACGGTTTTTAAGACCGCGGCGTCTGCCGTTCCGCCACGCCCGCATCGCAAGGAATGTCGCACGCCCGGGAAGGGCCACTGGACGACGAAAAACCGGCACGGGACTGCCCGGCCGGTTCCTGGAGCGGAAGACGGGATTCGAACCCGCGACCTTCTCCTTGGCAAGGAGATGCTCTACCACTGAGCCACTTCCGCGCTCGTACTGTCGCGGCAGTATAGTCTCGGCCCTGAAGGGTGTCAAGCGACGATCGGCGGCGCACGGGCACCCCACATTCCCCACGGAGAGACGACGGTGGGTGCAACGACGACCTCAATCCTGCCCGACTCGCTGGTCTCGACCGGCTGGCTCGCCGCGAACCTGAACGATCCCCGGTTGCGGGTCGTGGACATCCGAGGCTACGTGCGCACGACCGATCACGCAGGAGGCAGGCAGGAGGCCGAGTACATCGGTGCCCGCGACGAATACGACGAAGCCCACATCCCGGGTGCCGTCTTCGTCGACTGGACGGTCGACATCACCGATCCCGACAACCCCGTCAAGGCCCAGATCGCGCCGCCCGAACGGTTCGCGGCCGCAATGACGGAGCGGGGGATCGGCGACGAGACCGATGTCGTCGCCGTGGACCACGCCGGCGGTCACTTCGCCACCCGGCTCTGGTGGGCGCTACGCTTCTACGGGCACGAGCGGGTCGCGGTCCTGGACGGCGGGTTCGCCAGATGGGTTGCTGAGGGGCGACCGGTCACGTCGGAGTTGCCGAACCCGGTTCCCGGGCGCTTCACGCCGCGTACGAAGATCTCTCTCCGGGCCGAGGCCGAGGATGTTCTCCGACACGTGGAGCGGCAGGACGCGCTCATCGTCGATGCCCGGGACGAGGGCCAGTACCGTGGAGATGTCCAGCGGGGTTTGCGCGGCGGTCACATCCCGGGAGCAGTGAGCCTGCCCTCGAAGTCGTTGTTCGGGACCGACGGTTTGTGGAAACCGGCTGCCGATCTCCGCCGACTTTTGGCTGAGCACGGGATCGACGGCCGACAGCCGGTGGTTGCCTACTGCAACGGCGGAGTCACGGCCACCGCGGTGCTCTTCGCGATGGAGCAGGTCGGGTTCGACCGATGGGCCAACTACGACGGCTCCTGGAACGAGTGGGGCGACCGCCGGGACCTGCCAGTGGAGACGGTCCTGCCTGGGGAGAACCATTGAGCGTCGAAGGCCCCGTCGGGAGGCGGCTCGCCGGTAACGAAGGGTATGGCGCTATCGCGGTCGGGCAGTAATCGGCTCATCGCCAGGAGAACCGTCCCCCTGTCCGATCCGGTCGGCCGGGGCACGTCGAACGGCCAGGAGGAGGCAGGGCGCGCTTAGGGCCGGACGAACGAAGCCCCCGGGCGGTCGCTCGGGGGCGGGGTGCCTAGGGGCAGACTCGAACTGCCGACCGCACGATTTTCAGTCGTGAGCTCTACCAACTGAGCTACCTAGGCGCGGGGCGAGGCGCAGCAAGCCGCGCGGTGGGCGATAGAGGGCTCGAACCTCTGACATCCACGGTGTAAACGTGGCGCTCTTCCAGCTGAGCTAATCGCCCGCAGCTGGGGGAGTTGCATACCGGTGCCCAGGAAAGGATTTGAACCTTCACGCCCTAAACGGGCACTAGCCCCTCAAGCTAGCGCGTCTGCCGATTCCGCCACCTGGGCATTTGGTGCGAACCGCTCGCAGAGTATAGGGATCGTGACGCCGCTCCGTCAACCGATTTCGGCGAGCCGACCGGTCTCGACGACCGGCAGCGTCAGGAGGGCATGGGGCACCACGAGTGCCTGTGCCGGCGTCCCCACCACCTCCGCCGCGATCGCCAGCCCGTCCTCGATCGTCGCCGCCGGGAGGAACCCCACGGCCCGCGCGGCGTCCGGATCGAGGATGCCGGCGACGATCACCGTCACGTCGCGGAGGACGAGCGACACCACGTACGCCCGTTGCTCGCCCGGTCGGATGCCCTCACGCCGAACCCGCTGGATGACCGCCTCGGGTCCGCCGTCCACCGCCATCGCGGCGAGGAACCGTCGCTCGCCGTCGCCGTCGCCGGCCCCCTCCGGGCACTCCGCGGGGATGACGATGGCTCCACCTTGCCGGACGACCGGGGTCGGCGCGAACTGGAGGTAACTGGCGGCGCGGCTCGCCTGGTAGAGGTTGGCGTCCTTCGGATACCCGACGCCAGCGACCGCGATGTCGACTTGGGCCGGGATGGGAGCCGTGAAGAGGGGAGCCGCACGTTCGGCGAGCGCATCCTGGACCGCTTCCGGCGGGCCGTAGGCGACCGCGACGATGCGCCCCTCTTCGTCCAGGACGGCATTGCCAACAAACGCCAGGTTGGCTCGCTTGGCGACAAGGCGCACCGCGTCCTGGAATGGATTGCCATCCAGGCGAGCGAGCCGGACTCCGGGGTGGTCGAGCATGGCCGGGCCGTGGGTGTAGGCGATGGTCGCTTCGTCGCCGCAGCCGATTGCAACCGTCTTGCCGCCGCCGCTGAACCCCGCGTACTGGTGCGGCTCAACGAGCCCGGTCGAGAGCAGGAGGTCCGCCTCCGCCGCGATCCGGTTGATCCGGAACGGGATGCCGCCGGGACCGTCCATCACGGGGACAAGGTTGGCGTCGTCCGTCGCGTCGTGGTCGACGACTTTGTAGCGATCGACGATCGCGGAGCCGAGTTTCTCACGCTTTTCGGCGTCGGTGCTCGCCCGGTGGGCGCCGACGGCGACGAGGATCGTGACGGACGCAGGCGGCACCCCGGCGGCCTCCAACTCGCTGAGCATGGGTGGCACCAGGAGGTGATCCGGGCAGGCACGGGTGGCATCGGTGACCGCAATGCAGACGGAGCGGGCGCCGGCGGCGAGCTCGCGGAGGTGGGGACCGGCGATCGGCTCGAGGATCGCTCGGTGCGCCGCTTCGCCGGGATCGCGGAGATACGCGGCGGGGTGGGTCGCGATCTCCGTTCCGGTCACTCCCGGTGGAAGACTGAACGTCCGTTTGCCGCGGCCGAAGGGGACCTGGAAAACATCGACGGATGCCTGGTTCGTCATGGTCTCCTCGCCGGGGTGGCGGCAGGGAAAAGCCGGGATCCAAGAGGCTCCATGCTATCATCCGGCCGCGCCACGGCCCGTCGTGCCGAGGCGGCCAGGCCGGAGACGAGCCGGACCGAGCGGGGGAGCGACGTGTCGAAGGCGCGACCGAAGGTCACGGTGATCGGGGCGGGCATGGTCGGGGGCGCAGCCGCGCAGTTCCTTGCCCTCCGAGACTACGCCGACATCGTCCTGGTCGATATCGTCGAGGGCATGCCGCAGGGCAAGGCACTCGACCTATTGGAAGCCGGGCCAGTCCTCGGCTTCGACACCCGCGTCATCGGCACAAACGGCTACGAGGAGACCGCGGGTTCCGAGGTGATCGTCATCACCTCGGGGATCGCCCGGAAGCCGGGGATGAGCCGGGACGACCTGCTCAAGACGAACATGGGCATCGTCCGGGCCGTCACCCAACAAGCGGTGGCGCACTCCCCGGAGGCGGTCGTGGTCGTCGTCTCGAACCCGCTCGACGCGATGTGCCACGTTGCGTTCGACGCCGCCGGTTTCCCGCGAGAGCGCGTGATCGGCATGGCGGGCGTGCTCGACTCGGCCCGCTTCCGCACCTTCATCGCGATGGAGCTCGATGTCTCGGTCGAGGATGTCTCGGCTTTCGTGCTCGGTGGCCACGGCGACACGATGGTGCCGCTGGCCCGCTTCTCGACCGTCTCTGGCGTCCCCCTGCCCGAGTTGCTGCCGCCCGACCGGATAGAGGCGCTCGAAGAGCGGACCGCGAACGGCGGCGCCGAGATCGTCGGGCTGTTGAAGACGGGGAGCGCCTACACGGCCCCCGGCGCCTCGATCGTGGCGATGGTCGATTCGATCCTGCTCGACAAACGAAGAGTCCTGCCGTGCAGCGTCCTGCTGAAGGGTGAGTACGGCTTGAGCGACCTCTATGTTGGCGTCCCGGTGAAGCTCGGACGGGGCGGGATGCTCGAGATCGTCGAGTTGGAGTTGCGTGAGGACGAGCGGGCAGGCCTGCAGCGGTCCGCCGCGGCGGTGCGGGATCTCGTCGAGGCGATGGCCCGGATTGACGGCGAGGCAGCAGGCGCCTAGGACGAGGGGACCAAGGACGGGCCGATGCCGGAGCCGGAGACGCCCCTTTCCCAGCGACCGTGGGAAGATGTCGCGCGGCTGTTGTCGGTCGAAGATGCGCGGGACCAAATCCTGGCCGAGGTCAAACCCCTCCCCGCCGTCGAGCTGCCGCTGCTCTCCGCGCGAAACCTGGTGTTGGTCGAGGAGATCACGGCCGACTGCGACGTACCGCCGTTCCGCAACTCGGCGATGGACGGGTACGCGGTGCTCGCGGAGGAGACCCTCGGCGCGACGCAGGAGAAGCCAGTCCGGCTTCGCGTCGCGGGGATGGTCGCCGCGGGCTCGGCGGAGCCGCGTGCGATCGAACCAGGTTCGGCGTTCCGGATCATGACCGGGGCCGCGATGCCCGCCGGCGCCGATGCGGTGGTGCGGTTTGAAGAGACGGACGAAGGGTCCCCAGGAAAACGGTTGGCGGGTCGAGACGAGGTCGAGATCTTTCGACCGGCCCGACCCTGGGACAACGTCCGTCCGGCCGGCGAGGACGTCGCCAACGGGACGACGGTGCTCCCGGTCGGTCGCCGGTTGCGCCCAGCCGATCTCGGATTGCTCGCAGCTCTCGGTCGGACATCGATCCGGGTCCATCGGCCACCGCGGGTTGCATTGCTCTCCACCGGCGACGAAGTTGTTTCACCGGGGGCACGGCTCGCACCCGGTCTCATCCGCGACAGCAACACGACGACGCTTGCGGCGATGGCCGCTTCGTGGGGCGCCGAGGTGATCGAGCTGGGAATCGCCGGCGACCGCCTCGACGATCTGCGACGGTGTCTGCACGACGGAACCTCGGCCGACCTGATCGTGACGTCGGGAGGGGTCTCGGTCGGGGACTTCGATCTCGTCAAGGATGCGCTCCAGGCCGAGGGGGACGTTGCGATCTGGCAGGTCCGGATGAAACCGGGCAAGCCGCTCGCGTTCGGGCGCGCCGGCGGCGTCCCCCTCTTGGGATTGCCCGGCAACCCGGTTGCCGCCGCCGTCAGCTTCGAAATCTTCGGACGGCCGGCGATACGGAAGATGCTCGGGTATGGCGAGGTGCGGCCGAGAACCGTTCGGGTCACGCTGGCCGAACCATTGGACAACCGCGGGATGCGCCGCCACTACGTGCGGGCGACGATCGAGCGGGATAGTGACGAGGAGTTGACGGCACGGACGGCGGGCGCCCAAGGTGCCGGAGTGCTCTCGTCGCTCTCGCGGGCCAACGCGCTGCTGATCGTTCCGGAAGATGTGGAGCGAGCAGAACCGGGGATGCGGCTGGAAGCGATCCTCTTCGATGAAACGCCGGAGGGCCCGTGATCCTCAATGGTCCCGGAGTCCGCCGACCGGGTACGCTTGTCGCCCGTCGGGCGGCCCTGGGTGCCGCGGGACCGACCGGTTTGGACGGGGGCAACAATCAATGGTGCAGCGGCTCGGTGCGGTAGACAACCTGCGGAACATGGTCAACGTCCTGCGGGAGGTGAGTTTCGACGATATCCGGGACGACGCCCATCGGCCGCCGAGCCTGGTGGTCGTCGGTCCGACGGAGGCTGACGCGCTCCGGCTCGGGGAGCTGCTGGTGGGCGGCAGCGCTGGCGTGACCGCACGCGATTTCTCGGCACCCCTGGCCGGCCTCGAAGAGTTTGAGGTTGTCATCGTCTACGACCCGGACGGCCAGAGCGAACGTTCAGGATTCGCCGACCGCCTCCGATCGCTCGGCATGGCGCCGCCCGTTCTCCGGCTGGCGGGCGAGTCCGATCGACTCGAGGCGCGGATCGAATCGCTCCGGGCGGACCTCGTCCGCCGGTTGCCGGAACGCGCTCCTGCCTTTGGCAGAGCCTACCCGGCCATGCGGGCTGCGGCCTCGAAGGCGGTGATCGATGAAACCGCGATGGCCAACGCCCAGTTCGCGCTCGTCTCCAACATCCCGGCCATCATCCCCGTCATCGGTGGGTTGGCGGCGGCCGGCGCGGACTTTATCGTTCTGACCAAGAACCAGGTGATGATGGTCTACAAGCTGGCGGCGATCGCCGGACGTGACCTGGACCAGCAGGTCGCGATCATCCAGGAGATCGTGCCGGTGGTCGGGGTTGGGTTTGCCTGGCGCTCGTTGGCGCGCGGTGCGGCATCGATGGTCCCGTTTGCCGCCGGGACGCTGCCGAAGGTGGGAATTGCCTTCGCCGGTACCCTGATGATGGGGCGGGCCGCTGAGTTCTACTACCGGACAAACCGCCGCCCGACCAGAGCGCAGCTCGAAGGGTACACCCGCCAAGCCCTGGCTATGCTCGGCCGGCTCCCTCAGATGATCGGCAAGCGGACGAACGACGCGCGGGGAGGCAACGGTCAATCGTCGGAGTAGGTGAGCCGACGGTGGCCTGACCGGATCCGATCATCCCGATGACTCCCACCCGGCGGCTCGCTGCACCGCATGCCGCCACCGGTCGTAGCGGGTTTCTCGCTCATCGAAGGAGATGGCGGGTTCGAAAACGCGATCCGTGCCAGCACGTTCCGCCGATCGATCGAAGGGGGTAAGACCGACGCCGACCGAGGCAAGCCGCGCGGCGCCGAGGGCCGTTGCCTCCAACTGCTCTGGGCGCACGACTGGGATGCCGAGCGCGTCCGCCTGGATCTGCATCAGCAGATCGTTGGCCGCCGCGCCACCGTCGACCCGCAACTCCGTGAGCGGCGCCCCCGCATCGGCGGCCATCGCCTCGACCACATCCCGGGTTTGGAAGGCGATGGCCTCGAGCGTCGCCCGGGCGAGATGAGCTGCCGTGGTCGCGCGAGAGATGCCGAAAACCGTGCCGCGTGCCGAAGGGTCCCACCAGGGCGCGCCCAACCCGGTCAGGGCGGGAACGAAGATGACGCCCCCGGTATCGGGGACCGAGGCGGCGAGCGGCTCGACGGCGGCGGCATCCTCGATGACGCCAAGACCGTCGCGCAGCCATTGGACGGCCGCTCCGGTAACGAAGATTGCCCCCTCCAAGGCGTAGGTCGTCTCGTCCCCGATCCGCCAGGCGACCGTGGAGAGCAACCGGTGGCGGGAGGGCGTCGGCTCCGGTCCAACGTTGACGAGCAGGAATGAACCGGTCCCATAGGTGTTCTTTGCCTGCCCCCGGTGGACGCAACCGTGGCCGAACAAGGCCGCCTGCTGATCGCCCGCGCTGCCAGTGACCCGGATCTCGGCGCCGAAGTGGCTGGCATCGACGGTGCAAAGATGTTCGGCGCTGCCGACGACGTCAGGCAGGAGGGAGCGGGGGATCCCGAGGTCGGCCAGGAGTTCGTCCGACCAATCGCCCGTGGAGAGGTCGAGCAGCATCGTCCGCGACGCGTTGGCGATGTCGGTGACGTGCCGGAGGCCACCGGAGAGATTCCAGATCAGCCAGGTCTCGACCGTGCCAAAGAGGAGCTCGCCCGCCTCGCCTCGGCGCCGGATGTCCGGTTCGGTCTCGAAGAGCCAGGCCAACTTGGTAGCGCTGAAATAGGCGTCGGGAATCAGGCCGGTAATCGCCTGGATGCGGGTCCCCATGCCGCGGTCCACGAGGGCCTCGACCTGGGGCACGCTCTGCCGGCTTTGCCAGACGATCGCCGGGGCAACCGGCTCGCCGGTCTCGCGGTCCCAGACGACGGTGGTTTCTCGCTGGTTGGCGATCCCGATCGCCGCGATGCTCGTGGCGCCGATATCGGCGCGCTCGATTGCTTCCCGCGCGGCGTCGATCGTCGTCGCGACGATCTCGCGGGGATCCTGGTTGACCCACCCCGGCCGCGGGAACGACGCGGCGAGCGGTTGCCGCGCCTCCGCGATCCGCTCGCCTTCACGATCGAACACGATGGCACGGCTCGAACTCGTGCCCTGGTCCAAGGCGAGGACGAGCTCCTGTCGGGACCTCTGGGGGGTCACCTTCGGGGGACGACGGTGCTCCTCGCTGCGCGGCGGCACTAGAGGTTGAACGCGGAGAAACGCGACTGGAACTCGGGGATGTCGAGACCGAGGAGCGAGGCGGCCGCGACCCGGTCGCCGTCGGTTTGGGTCAACGCTTCCGAGAGTGCCTGCCGCTCGACGTCGCCGAGGAGATCGCGGAGCGTGGTTCCCTTTCGGATCTGCTGGGCCACGTCGACGAAGCGGCGGCTGTCGGCACCGGAGAGGTCGATGTGATCTTCGGTGATCACCCCGCCCTGGGAGAGCACCGCCGCTCGCTCGATCGCGTTCTCGAGCTGCCGCACGTTCCCCGGCCAGTCGTACTCCATCAAGGTCCGCATGGCGCCCTGGCTGATCCGGGACGGGCCGGACCCGGCCGAGGCCCGATGCTTGGACAGGAAGTGCTCGACCAGCAGCGGCACGTCGTCGAGGCGATCGCGCAGGGCAGGCAGGTAGATCGAGATGACGTTGAGCCGGTAGTAAAGATCTTCCCGGAACCGTCCCGATTCGACTTCCTGCGGCAAGACCTTGTTGGTGGCGGAGATGACCCGGGTGTCGACCTTGACCGGGACGCTACCGCCTACCCGGTCGAACTCCCGCTCCTGGAGCACGCGGAGCAGCTTTTTCTGGGTCGAAAGGGTCATCTCCCCGACCTCATCGAGAAAAATGGTTCCCTTGTTCGCCATCTCGAACCGGCCCTTGCGCTGGTTCACGGCACCGGTAAAGGCGCCCTTTTCGTGGCCAAAGAGTTCGCTCTCGAGGAGGGTTTCCGGCAGGGCCGCGCAGTTGACCTTGACGAGTTGGCCAGCCCGGTAGGACGACGAGCGATGGAGAACGGTCGCGACGAGTTCCTTGCCCGTGCCCGTCTCTCCGGTGATGAGGACGGTCGCATCCGAGCGAGCGACGCGGCCGACGGTCTTGTAGACCTCCTGCATCGGTTGGCTGTTGCCGATGATGATCTCGTTCGGATCGCGCTCACCGAGCCGCGTCGAGAGTTCCTGGACTTGCTCGCTGAGCGCCATCCGCTCGAAGTAGCGCTGGATCGTGACCAGGACTTCGTCGAGGTTGAACGGCTTGGTGATGTAGTCGTAGGCACCAAGCTGCATCGCCTCGATCGCCACGCTCGACGTCCCAAAGGCCGTCATCACCACGATCGGAAGGGCGCCGCCCCCCTTGTTCATGGCCGAGAGCTCGCGCAGCACCTCGATGCCGGTCTTGTCCGGCATCCGGATGTCCATCACGACGAGGTCGGGGATCGAGCCGTTCTTGCCCGTCAGGGCCGACAGGACGCCGGCACCGGACTCGGTTTCGTCGACATCGTACCCCTCGTCCTCAAGCAGGTCTCGGAGCACCGAGCGGATCGACGCGTCATCGTCTGCCACGAGCATCCGTTGCATGCGGGAGGAACCCTCACGAGAGGAGCCGGAATCTCATCCGGCGGCGGTCGGGATGTCCGACTTGGGAACGTCGATGACCGGAACAGTATACACCCGAGCTTTCGATGCCGGTTCGCGCCGAGGAGAAGTTGGCTATACTGGTCGGTCCCACAGGGAATGCGAAGGGAGTTGCCCGCTTGGTTCCGATCCGCCGCGTTGTGCTCGTCGGTTTGAGCGGTGCGGGCAAGTCGACCGTCGGTCGGTTGGTCGCCCAGCGGCTCGGCTGGCGGCTCATCGACACCGACGCGGAGATCGAGGCGGAAACCGCCACGACCGTACCCCTTGTCTTTCGCGATCGGGGCGAGGCCGCGTTCCGGGCGATTGAACGGGAGGTACTTGAGCGTGCCCTCGGTGGTGAAGAGGTCGTCGTCGCGTGCGGGGGGGGTGCCGTCGCGAACGAAGGGGTGTGGTCCC
The DNA here is from genome assembly GCA_902806345.1 of uncultured Thermomicrobiales bacterium. Taxonomy (GTDB): domain Bacteria; phylum Chloroflexota; class Chloroflexia; order Thermomicrobiales; family UBA6265; genus CADCWF01. Next base: position 14,722 of record CADCWF010000116.1, on the reverse strand, counting down.
CGTCGCTCCTCGGCGGCCCCGGCACGCTGGTCGTGGCGCTCGATGCCGATCCCGAAACGAGTCTGCGCCGGCTGCAAGCCCAGCATGCACTGGAAGGCAGTGCCGCCGACCGCCCTCTCCTTGCGGGGGCCGACCCGCTCGGGCGTCTGGCTGCGATGAAGGCAGCTCGGCGAACGTGGTACGAACGGGCCGCCGTGACCCTGCCCGTGGACGATGCGCCGGCCGAAACGATCGCCGCGGTTCTGGGTGAGCTCGTCGAGCTGGGAATCGACGCCGCCGAGGTCATCCTCCTCAACACTCCCTCCGGCGCGTCCCGCATCCTCGTTTCACCGGGAGCCCTGCTCAAACTGGGGGAACTCACCCGCGAGCGTTGGCCGGCGGGTCGCCGCGCCTGGATCGTGAGCGACGCCAATGTCGGGCCGATCTTCGGACCCGACGCGACGGAAACCCTCGCCGGCCGCGGGTTTGATGTCCGGATGTTTTCGGTCCCCTCGGGCGAGAGCAGCAAGAGCGTCGACGGCATTACCCAGGTCTGGAACTGGTTGCTTGAGTCGGGGATCGAGCGCTCGGATGTCGTGATCGCCCTCGGCGGCGGCGTGGTCGGCGATCTCGCGGGGTTCGCCGCGGCGACGGTCCTGCGGGGGGTCGGGTTGGTCCAGGTGCCGACGACGCTGCAAGCGATGGTAGATGCCAGCGTTGGCGGCAAGACGGGAATCAACCACCCTGCGGGTAAGAACCTGATTGGAGCGTTCTACCAGCCGGCTCTGGTCATCATCGACCCGGTGTTGCTGCGGACGGTCCCCCCCCGCGAGCTACGCTCGGGCTGGGCGGAGGTCGTCAAGCACGCCGTAATCCAGCGGTCGACACCGGGCGGCGAGCGGGCCGACCTCCTGCCATTCCTGGAGTGCAACGCGCCGTCGCTGCAATCGCTCGGGGAACCGGTGACCGCCTACCTCATCGGTCGCAACGTCGCGCTCAAGGCCGCGGTCGTGGAAGCCGACGAGAAGGAGTCGGGGATCCGGGCGTACCTCAATTTCGGCCACACGCTCGGGCACGGGATCGAGGCGGCGGGCTACTCGCTGCTCCACGGCGAGGCCGTTGCCCTCGGCATGCGGGCGGCCGGGCGGATCGGCCAAGCGCTGGAAACATGCGGTCCCGAGTGGGTCGCTCGGGTTGATGCGGCGCTCGACAAATTCGATCTTCCCCGCACGGCGGACGTAGACCCGGACCGCGTCCTCGCCCTGCTCGGGAGCGACAAGAAGCGGACCCTCGGCCGGCAGCGGTGGGTGCTCCCGCTCGACGGGGGCGGCGTCACAGTCCGCGACGACGTGCCCGAGGCGACGGTTCGATCCGCGCTGGCGGCCGTCACGAAGGGCGGGGTCCGGGCGACGTGAGCCATGCACCGAAGGTCGGTCCCGGTGCGTGCTATCCTCCGGCGGCGAATGCTCGACCCGGTTCGAGCGTCCAGCAGGCGCGCGCTTCCCAGCTCCAAAGGTTTGCATGGACGTTGATCTGCCACAGCCCGCTCCGAACGTCGTCATCAGCGGGTCGCTGGCGTATGACTACATCATGTCGTTCCCGGGGTCGTACAAGGACCACATCCTGCTCGAAAAGGTCCACGTCCTCTCGGTCAGCTTCCTCTTCGATTCGCTGCAGCGGCTACGCGGCGGCATCGCCGGCAACATCGCCTACAACCTCGCGCTCCTTGGCGAGCGGCCCGCGGTCGTCGGGGCCGGAGGGGCCGACTTCGCGCCTTATCGCGCAGCCTTCGACCGGCTCGGCATCGACACCTCGTCCGTCGTGGATGCCCCCGACATGCTGACCGGCTCGTCGTTCATGCTGAACGATCTAGCCGGCAACCAGATTGCCGGGTTTTACCCCGGGGCGTCGATCGTGGCGGCGGACGTCCCAATCGCCGAGGTCGCTGCCCGGGCGAGTTTCGGGCTAGTCGGCGCGACCACGCTCGAGGCCATGAGCCGCCACGCCGTGGGGATCGCCGGCGCGGGATGCCGGCTCGTTTACGACCCCTCGCAGCAAGTCGTGGCAGCCTCCGCCGAGGATCTCACGGCCGGCATCGAGCTTGCCTGGGCCTTCACCGGCAGCGACTACGAGTTCGCGATGCTCGAGCGCAAGACGGGTTTGTCGGTCGACGAGATCGCGGAGCGGGTGCCGTTCGTCGTCGTCACCTACGGCGCCGAGGGATCGACGATCATGACAGGTGGTCGAGCGATCTCGATCCCGATCGTCGAGGCCTCCCCGCTGACCGACCCGACCGGGGGGGGCGACGCCTATCGGGCTGGTCTCCTGAAGGGGCTGTTGCTGGGGTTCGAGCCGGAGGCCGCGGGGCGGATGGCGGCGCTTGCGGCCACCTTCGCAATCGAACGATACGGGACGCAGGAGCACGTCTACGACGCCGTTGCGTTCGTCGAGCGGTTCGACCACAGCTTCCCCGATTTCGTCGGGATGCTGGACGAATCCATGTTGGGATCGCCCGTGCCTGCGACGCCGGGCGTCTAGCGAGAGGGGAACGGGATGGTGTCGACGACTTCGGCGAGCGCTCCCAGCGCCCGCGCCTTCGATATCAAGGATCCGTCGCTGGCGGCCGAGGGGCGACGCCGGATGGAGTGGGCCGGACGGGAGATGCCGGTGCTGCGGCAGATCCGCGACCGGTTCGCCACTGATCGACCCCTGGTGGGCCTTCGGATGACGGTCTGTGCCCACATCACGACGGAGACCGGGAACCTCGCCCTCGCCTTCCAGGCCGGCGGCGCGGATGCCGTGCTCTGCGCGAGCAACCCGCTCTCGACCCAGGACGACGTGGCTGCCGCCCTGGTAGAGGAGGGGATCCCCGTCTACGCAATCAAAGGCGAGGACAACGAGACCTACTACCGTCACATCCGGGCCGCGATCGACCATCGGCCGAACATCGTCATCGACGACGGCGCCGACGTCGTGACGATGATCCACAGCGAGCGCAAGGAGCTCCTGCCCGACATCATCGGCGGCACGGAAGAGACGACGACCGGGGTGATCCGGCACCGGGCACTCGAGAAGGAAGGGCTTCTCGCCTTCCCGATCGTCGCGGTCAACGACGCCGACACCAAGCACTTTTTCGACAACCGCTACGGCACGGGGCAGAGCACCGTCGACGGCATCCTGCGGGCGACCAACATTCTGCTCGCGGGCAAGGTGGCCGTGGTCGCCGGGTACGGCTGGTGCGGCAAGGGGATCGCGATGCGTCTCCGCGGGATGGGGGCGCGGGTGATCGTGACCGAGATCGAACCGGTGCCGGCGCTGGAGGCGGCGATGGACGGCTTCGCCGTGATGTCGATGGACCGGGCCGCCGCGCTCGGCGACTTCTTCATTACCGCGACCGGCAACATCAACGTCGTCGACCGCGTCCACCTGGAGCAGATGAAAGACGGCGCTATCCTGGCCAACTCCGGCCATTTCAACTCGGAGATCAACCTTACGGCGCTCGAAGAGATGTCGGGCGAAGGACGGCGGACGCTGCGGCCCTTCGTCGAAGAGTTCGTCATCTCGTCGGACCAGCGGCTGATCGTGCTTGGTGAGGGGCGATTGATCAACCTGGCCGCGGCCGAAGGCCATCCCGCCAGCGTGATGGACATGAGCTTCGCCAACCAGGCGCTCGCCGCGGCGTACCTCGCCGAACACGGCAGGACGCTCGAGCCAAGGGTCTACTCGGTGCCGGAAGAGATCGACCGTGAGATCGCCCGGCTCAAGCTGCAGGCGATGGGGATCGAGATCGACCGGTTGACCCCAGAGCAGGAGCGTTACCTCACCTCCTGGGAGGGTGGAACGTAGTCAGGCTGGGTGCGGCGGAGGCGGCACCTGGCTTGACGGTGCTCCTGCCGAGGGAGGAGAGAGTCGACGATGGTTCGGGCAAGCGGGTCGTTCTCGACGGCCCAGCAGACGTTTTTCACCTCCGAGTCGGTGACCGAGGGGCACCCGGACAAGGTCTGCGACCAGATCTCGGACGCCGTCCTTGATGCCATCCTCGCTCAGGATCCGTTCGCACGGGTCGCCTGCGAAACGGCGACCACGACTGGCATGATCCTGGTCTTTGGAGAGATCACGACGGCGACCTACGTCGAGATTCCGAAGATTGTCCGCGAGACGGTTGCCGAGATCGGCTACACCCACTCCGAGTCCGGGTTCGACGCCAAGACGTGCGGGGTGCTCGTCTCGATCAAGGAGCAAAGCCCCGAGATCGCGATTGGCGTCGGCGACTCCCTCGAGGCCCGCGAGGGTGAAGGAGTTGATCGGTTCGACGAGGTCGGTGCGGGCGACCAGGGGATGATGATTGGCTTCGCCTGCCGCGAGACGCCGGAGCTGATGCCGCTCCCGATCGCGCTGGCACACCGCATCTGCCGACGCCTCTCCGAGGCACGGAAGGCGGGCGAGATCTCGTACCTGCGGCCGGACGGCAAGAGTCAGGTAACGGTCGAGTACCGGGATGGGCAACCCGCTCGCGTCGACGCGGTGGTGGTTTCCACCCAGCACGCCGATACGGTGGGCAACGACGTGATCCACCGTGACGTGGAGCACCTGATCGTGCGGCGGGTTGTGCCGGCGGAACTGATCGACGCCAAGACGAAGTTGTACATCAACCCGAGCGGCCGGTTCGTCCTCGGCGGACCGATGGCCGATGCCGGACTGACGGGTCGCAAGATCATCGTCGACACGTACGGCGGGATGGCCCGCCACGGCGGAGGCGCGTTTTCCGGCAAGGACGCGACGAAGGTCGATCGCTCGGCGGCCTATGCGGCCCGGTACGTCGCCAAGAACATCGTCGCTGCAGGCTTGGCCGACCGGTTCGAGATCCAGGTCTCGTACGCCATCGGCGTGGCTCACCCGGTCTCGATCATGGTCGAGACGTTCGGGACCGGGCGAGTCTCCGACGAAACCATCCGCGCCCTAATCGGCGAGCACTTCGACCTCCGCCCCGGCGCGATCATCGAGTCCCTGGGATTGCGAGCGCCCATCTATCGGCAGACCGCGGTCTACGGCCACTTCGGCCGTGACGACCTCAGCCTGCCCTGGGAACGGACCGACAAGGCATCGGCTCTAAGCGCGGCGGTTGGGGTCGGCGCCGAGACGCGCGTGTCCGACTAGCCAAAAGGACGTTGCCTCGTCGCCCAACCGTCACGTGGTCGGTCTCGGGTGAGAGCCGGGTCTGGCGAGCACGGAACCCACGGTCACCACTCCGTCGCGGTCGATCTTGACGGAGTCGCCGTCCATGATTCGGCACCGGTCCTCCTCGCCCACAATGACCACCGGAACGACGAGTCCGTAGAGCTCCTCGGCCAGGATGGCGCCGAGGGCGATGATCGGATCGGGGCGGGAGAGGATCACGGCCGCCGGACCGGTGCCGGCCCGGATCGCTTCCAAGAGGACTCCACTTGCGGAGCACGAGCCGCGGCCTGTTGGGATCGAGAAGACGAGGCCGGAGATGCGGCGCCCCGAGAGGGGGTGATGGCGATCGATCACCTCGCCGGTTTCCGGATCCAAGCCACCCCACAGACTGAGCGGACGGTCGGAGACAACGGCCTTGCCGCTGGCGTCGCCGGCGACGACCGGCTCGCCGTGCAGTTCCGTCAGCGCGCCCACGGGCCTTCGTCCTCGATCACGCGGCCAGCGATCGCCGACTCGATGCACGCCTCAGTCGAGCCGAAGACCGCGTCAACCCCGAGGATTCCCGGCCCGTAATGGGCGTATTTGGCCGAGTTGGTCATCAGGGTCCTGGCGCCGCTCGGGACGAGCGGCGGCGAAACGACGATGCAGGTATCGGCGACGACCGAAGCGCCGAACGACTCGAGCGCGGCGAGGTCCCCCGATCGGCCGAGGAGATCCCGGACGGCTCGGCCGGTGGTCACAAACACACGTACTCCCGGAGCCGCGTTTCGCCCGGCGACGAGACCGGCGATCGCTCGGCACTCCGCGAGACTGCAATGGGGACTGCCGAAGGCGACGAGGTCGACTTTGTCGGTTCGCGCGGTCCGAAGTTCGGCGCGGATGCGTCGCAGATCTTCCAACCCGATCCGCTGAGTGGTCCTCGGTGGCCGGCCGCCGAAGGCCACGTCCTCCGTCATCGCCTCCGGCGTGATCCCGACGAGGTGGAACATCGCGACCGAGCCGGAGGTCGCCGCGGCCGCGGCCAGCGACTTCAGCTGGTCTTCCGTCGGACGGACGTCCAGTCCCCGAACGACGGGTACGTCCTCGCCAGCGAGCGAGCCGATCAAGTATCCCAGGACGGGCCAGAAATCGTCCCGCTCGGCGAGCCCACTGGGGAGCGGTCGGAGGTCGATCAGGAGCGTGCCTAGGCGCGGCTCGTCGAGGTGGAGACCGGCGGCCGGAACCCTGCCGGTGATCGCGCAGGCGATGTCCAGGTAGTCCCCGTAGCGGTTGGAGCGGGCACCGATCACCGAATTGGCGAATGCGACGGCGTTCGACTCGGACCACGCGATCTGTTCGCCGAACGACGGAGCGGCGTCGGTCTGATACGGAGCGCACGTGAACGTCGAGCGAGCACCCATCGAGAGATAGGCCTCGGCGAGCCGACGGGCCCGGTCGGCATACGGCTCCGGGATCCCGAGGCGCCGCCAGTCGACGCGGTCGAGTGACACAACGTTGAGAGACGTCGGCACCGAGACCCGTCCGCCGAGTTCGACGAGACGCTCCGCGTAGTCAAGCCCGGCCTGACCGGCGTAGATGCAGCCGTCGACATGCGCCCGAGTCACTTGCAGGAGGTGGTCGGCGCCGTACACGGGCGCGAGCCGAGCAAGGATCCGCATGGCCAGCTTGGCGGCCGGACCCGCCTCCCCCGCCAGCATGGCCTGCTCTTCGGCTTCGAGCTTGCAGACGCCCAACGGTTCCATGCCGAGAGGGTGCTCCACCAGCTACGCTACGTCAAGGGATCACTTTCCGGCAACGACCACAGCCCGTACCCTCGCCCGGCGCCCGCCTCACTTCTCTCTTGTCGAGTGGCTCGTTAGACTACCCCGTGGTGCCCGAAGCAGCCATCGGAGTTTCGGCGTCGATGTCGTAGCGCAACGAATTGGGCAGCATCTCGGCGAGCATGTGCTGGAGGGCCATCACATGGCTACACGTGCCGACGGCGTGGGAGGAGAAGGTGTGGCAGGAGCACGTCCAATGGCCGTCCTTGAGACGGATCTGGTACGCATCGTGAGAGCCCTGGAAGATGGCCTCGACGCAGGAGAGCCGGACTCGCTCGGGTTCCCTGGCGTAGCGATGGGCCTTCTCAATCTTGCCGATCATGCTGGAGTTCATGAAGCGCATCCTCCAAGCCGACCACGTCTAGTCCGATCCTCCGTCCGGACGCTCAAGCCTCTCCTACCTTGCCTCCTCGTGGAGGCCCGCGAAAGCGAAACGCACCGGGCGCCGGAGCGCCAGGTGCGTGTCCACGAGGTTCTCGTTCGCTGTGCTGGTCCATTGGCGGACCCTCCCGACTCGGTTCGAGCATCGACCGCTTCGGTATCGAGTTAACCGGAGTTTATACCGCCTCGTGGTTGCCCGCTAGTGGCCCGTTCCGAGAGCAACGGGGTAGGACGGCAAGGGGACGGCAATGAGCGATTCCGATCGGGGTGGGTGGCCGCCGGTGAGCGCGGCGGTGCTTGCCGGCGGCCAGAGCCGCCGGATGGGACAGGACAAGGCGATGCTGCCACTTGTGGTTGGCGGCCCGCCGCTGCTCCGCATCGTCCTCGATCGGCTGCGCATCGTCTCCGACGATGTCTTCATCGTCGCCACCGACCGTCCCGCCTACGCCGCATTCGGCGTTCCCCTCCACACCGATGCCTTTCCCGAGGCGGGCACACTCGGCGGCATCGCGACGGCGCTCCTCCGCGCGCGGCAGCCGGAGTGCCTGGTCGTAGCCTGCGACATGCCGTTTCTCAACCCGTCATTCCTCGCCTGGATGGCCGAGCAGCCCCGCACCTACGATGCCCTCGTGCCCCGTGTCCCAGGCGAGAGCAGGCAGGGTTCCGGCGTGATCTGGCAGACCCTCCACGCGATCTACAGGCGGAGCTGTTTGGCCGCGATCGAGCGACGACTGGCAGGGGGCGAGCGCAAGGTTATCGGGTTCTTCGATGACATCGACGTCCGGTCGATCGCGGTTGCCCAGATCACCCACTTCGACCCGGACCTCCGATCGTTCTACAACGCCAATACCCCGTCTGCGCTGGCCGGGGCCAGGTCCATTCTTGAGGGCGACCCCGACGTTGCGATTGGGGTTCTCGATGGCCGGCGCCTATACTGACCATCACGGCATCTGAGGAGGCAGCGCTATGGCCCAACCCCGCGACCGCTCTCCCCTCTCCGGCGCCGAACAGCTCCTCGACGCCGGGATGCTCGATCAAATCCGGCTCGGCTGGCGCCTCTTGCGGGATTCCCGGGTACCGTGGATCAAGAACGTAATCCCGGCGTTCGCCGCCTTGTATCTCATCTCGCCGATCGACCCGATCCCCGATTTTCTGATCGGTCTCGGTCAGATCGATGATCTGGGAATCCTTATCGCGACGACCATCGCCACGGTCCGGTGGCTGCCGCGACTCGCGCCGCAGGCGGTTGTTGAGGAGCACCTGGCGGACATCCACGGTCGTCCGGCGGCAGCCGGCGCAGAGACGGCCGAACCGGACGGGCCGACCTACGAGGGCCGGTATCGGCTCCGAGACTAGGCGGACCGGCGAGCTCGCTGGCGCCTCAGATGAGGGACACGGTGTCGACGACCGATCGAGCGAACCAAGCCACTGCTCGTTCCCCCCGCCAGGGACGCGCTCGCAACGGAGCGCCGACCAAGGCGCAGATCAAGGCCATGCGGGCTCGATCGCTTCCTGATTCTGGAGAAGAACGGTCGGATCTGGTCGGCCAACCGGCGCTCGACCTCAACAGGGCGGAGCGGTCCAAGCCGAGCGTCGGCGTGGCAGAGGAAGCTCACGCCGCCGGCGTTCTGCCGAGACGGACCCGAAGCCGCACGGCCCCGCGGGTTGTGCCTCTACCGCGCAACGTCGAGTTCGCCTTCATCCGATCTGACCTGCACCGGCTCCTGGCAATCGCGGGTGCCCTGGTGGTCCTCATGCTGACGTTACTGATTGTCGTCGGGCGGTAGAGCGATGTGTCGGCGTGACGGGGGCCAACTCATAGGTGGCCCCCGTCAGCAGTGATCCCGCGCAAACGAACGTCTGCTCAGATGGCGCTCTCGTCGTCCTCGACTACGGTGACCGTGTCCTCGACGAAGGTGTCGTTGTCGGTGTCGGCCGGCTCTTCCTCCTCGGACTCCACCGAGGCCGCATCGTCGCCCTCGTCGTCGTCGTCGTCGAGCAGGAAGAAATCGGCCTCGTCGCGGGCCCGCAGCAAATCGCGCTCCCGCAGGTAGGCCCGCGACGTGATCTGCCGCGGGAACGACACCTTGGTCGCGTTCTGGGGATCGCGGTAAACCTCGCGCAGGATGACCCGCAGGCTCTGCCCCGAGATCCCGATCGAGTAGGCCTCGTACCGGTTGCCGGTTGCCATCATCTGCATCACGCGATCGGCGGTCTTGGTCTCGATCTCGCCGAGGCGACGGCCATCCGGGCGGGTGACCACCAGACGGCCCTCCTCGATCGCGAGCAGGGCCTGCTCGCCGGGAAACACCTCTGCGAGCTCTTCGGCCGAGACGGGGTTGACCAGCTCGTCGACCCAGGTCTTGCCGACCTCCTCGATGAAGACGTTCGTGCCAGGCATTGCAATCGTCGAGGCATCCCGCAGGGTGGCACCGCGCCGGGCCAACGCTTCGAGGCGTTGCAGGTTGCGTCGGGCGATCAGGTTCGCGGGGTCCGCCCGGAGCGCGGACTGGTAGGCCTCGCGCGCCTCGATGAGTCGTCCAAGCGACAGGTGGGCACGGCCGATCCGGTTGTAGGCTTCGGCGTCCTTCGGCGCCTTCTCAACGAGTTGGAGGTTGAGCGCGATCGCGTCCTCCCACCCTCCCTCGAGGGCGATACGGCGGGCGTCCTCGATCAACTGGCGACGGGTCGACGATGCCGATTTGGTGCTCACGTGGTGGTTTCTCCGTTTCCTCGGGATGCCGAGTCGAACTTCGCGCTTCCCGCCTACCTTGGTACGCCAGCGGGGTCACCCAGCAGGAACCAGGGGCTCGTTTCGGTGATTTGAACATCGATCAGCTTGCCAAGTACGTTTCGCCCGTCGTCGAAGTGGACGAGCGTGTTGCCCCTGGTACGCCCGGTCCACCGCCCCTTGGCCTTGCCTTCGACGAGCACCTCGACGGTGGTCCCCAGGCGCCTCTCATTCATTCGTGTGCAAACCTGCTCCTGCAGGGTTTCCAGCTCCCGGTGACGCCGCTGCTTCTCGATGTGCGGCACGTCATCGGGCCACCGAGCCGACAAGGTACCGGGCCGCGGTGAGTACATCGCCAGATGCACCTTGTCGCATTCCACTTCGGCGAGGAGCGCAAGCGTCTGTCGGAATTGCTCGTCAGTCTCGCCGGGAAAGCCAACGATGACATCGGTGGCGATCGTGGCCGACGGCATCCGGGATCGGGTGAACGCGATCCGATCTTTCCAGTCCTCGCGAGTATACGTACGCCGCATCCGCCGTAGGACCTGGTCGTCGCCGGCCTGGACAGGGAGGTTCATGTGCTCGCAGACGGACGGCAACTCGGCCATGGTCTCGATGATCTCGTCCGACATGTACTTGGGGTGGGAGGTCAGGAACCGGAGTCGCTCGAGCCCGGGTACGGCATCGACGGCGCGGAGGAGGGCGGCAAGGCTCGAGCGCTCGGGCAGATCATGGCCGTAGGCGTTGACCGTTTGTCCGAGGAGGGTCACTTCGCGGACCCCGCGGTCGACCAGGGTTGCGACCTCGCGCACAATCTCCGCCAGCGGTCGGCTCCGCTCGCGACCCCGCCGGTACGGCACGATGCAGTAGGAGCAAAGGAAGTTGCACCCGTAGATGATTGGCACGAATGCGGTGACGCTCGACTCGGCGGCGGCAGCAGGGAGATAGTAGTGGGGCAACTGCCCAAGGTCGTCATCGAGGGCGGCGAGTTCTGGCACCACCCGTTGGAGTTGGTCGAAGTCCGACGGGTCAAAAAAAAGATCCACGTGGGGAAAACGCTTGCCAAGTACCTCCTGTTGGCGGGTGACCATACACCCGGTAAGGACTACCGGCATCTCCGGCCGGCGGCGCTTCAAGCCGATCAGCGCGTTGAGTTTCCCGGCGACCTTGTCTTCCGCGGCCTGCCGGACGACGCACGAGTTGAGGACGACGATGTCCGCTTCCTCCTCGTCATCCGTCGAACGGTAGCCCACCTCTTGGAGCATCGCCGCGATCTTGGCGCTGTCGGCTTCGTTCATTTGGCAGCCGATCGTCCAGATGTGGAACCGCTTGCCGTTGTCTGCAAGCGGGGCCGGACTCGCCGCCGGGTGCAAAGTGATGGTCGGGCTGGGTGCCATGAAAACAGCCTCGGTCGGGTTCTTCGGAAACGAGCGGACGTGCGTGGCCCTGACTCGCTGAGGTGTGCCAACTACGCATTGTAGCCGGTTTCTCAGGATCGGAGGTACCGGCCGCAGGTCGCAACAAGAGGCGAGTGGGCCCGGAACGGCGCTACCGTCAGGCGCGACCCGCTGCGTTCGAGTAGGCGATCGTGTCACGTAGACACCCTTCCGGGTGCCTGCTAGAATCTCGGCCCTGGTGGTATCCCGAGTTCCCCGACGTTCCCCCTCGCGCCGATGCCGCCCGGGTTCGGTCACGCCGAAGCCCCCGACCGGGAACCGGAGTCAGACGTTGTCCGGGTAGAGGGGATCTCGTGGTCAAGCACCGCTGTGGCACTTGCCGCTTTTTCCAAGATGCGAATCTAGCCGGCAGCGGTTGGTGTCATCACCCTCAGCGCAAGACGACGAGCGACCTCCTCATCATGGTACGCCGGAACGAACTTGCCTGCCGTGACGAGTGGACCCACTCGCTTTGGGTGCCAGGGGTCTTCGGCGAATCGGAGGTGGGGGCCCCCGCTCCGCCGCCGGAGCGACGGGTTCCGCCCGCCACGGAACTCGAAATCGCCGCGCTGGTGAGAACGGGCGGGTTTACATCGTCCCCCCAGGATGTCGTGTTGGGCGAAGCCCGGATCGTCTCGGACCCCGGGTTTCCGCCACCCTTCGGGTCGACGGTCGGCGCAGTCTCGGACCCGGCCCATGGAGCATCGATCCTCGACCTCGATACACGGACGGCGATCAAGCGGGCTCGGGAGACGTACCGCGAGCGGACGAGGCAACTCGCCAAGGCTGCGGCCGACCCTGGGGTTGACGGGGACCCTTTGGTCGCCGTCATTGAAGGCCACCACCCATCGGCCGAATCGGAAGGTCCTCGCGACGCTCTGGCCCAAGTCGGTCCCGCGCCCGCACCCTACCCCGAGGATAAGGACTGGATCGATGCGGACCCGGCGGTAGCTGCCTCCGATTCGGGGTTGCCGGTGGCGATCGATCTGTCGATCCCGGCGGTGGAACAACGTGCGCTGCCACGTGCGGCGTCGGATTCCGAACGCGAATTTGTGGTGGACATCTCAGCCAAGGATGTCGCTGAGGTCGCTCTACCAGTCGGATCGGCCCGTATTTCCCGACTCGGAGAGGGCCGGGATGACGCCGAACCAACAGCGTCATTGCTGGATGTTGCCGTTCCAGAGCGGAGTGAGGACCCAGCCGGTCCTGGAGACACCGAGACGAGGGTTTCCCTCTCCGACGAATGGGACGACGATCGATGGGTGGAGCCGCTGCCGGCCCCACGGTCTCCAGGAGGGGCCGGAAGGTGGTCGTCCGAAGCGGAGCCCTCGGCCTCTGCCTCGCCGATCCGCCGCATTGAATCCCCGTGGTCCGTGGCGAAGAGTCGGGGCGGGAGCTGGCAGGCGACCGAGGGCGAGGATCGGGCCGGCACCGCCTTGAACGACGGAGCACCTCCGGTCAGGGTCGCTCGGATCGAACCGATCGGGGAACGGGCGTCGGAGACAAGCGAGGTCGGCGGGCAAGCCGAGGGGCCCTTTGGGGACGACCTACCGACCGTCGAGGATGCCACCGAAGAGCCGGTGTGGTCGCGTTTGGACACGCCGCATTTCCGAGTGGGCGAAGACGTCGACGAGCCGGCGGTATCGCAGGTCGCCGACGCTGGTGGAGTAGGGCCGAATCCATCTTCTGTTTTCTCGTTCGCGGGCGGGAGCTTGCTGTCCGTCCTTGCCTCCGGCGTTCCCCGGGTTTGCCAGACCTGCCGCAGCTACCGGCCGGGGGATGGCGGCGAGCGTGGTTGGTGTGCCAATCGTTGGGCGTTCACCCACCGCCGCCTCGTCGAGCCCGAGGATGCGCAGCCGTGTGAGACCTCGATCGGGTCCTGGTGGTTGCCCGCCGACGATGTCTGCTTGGCGGCGGCCGATATCTCGACCCATGGACAGCCGACCCCGAACCTGGACCGATGGCTGCCGACCATCCCAGACCGTGCAGGAGCGACTAAGCGGAGGCAGTCCTGATCTGGTAGGATGACCAAGATACCGAACATGAACCAGATCTGGCGCGCGGGTGATGGCGCATGCCCGAGATGTCGAGTGGGCGGTGTCATGCCGGAACGTAGGGACCCAGTCGCTTCTGCGACTGGGAGATGGGAGAACCGGCAGCACGCTCATGGGTGTCCTGGCTGACACGTTGCGGCAGGCGCGCGCCCAGAAGGGCGTGACCCTGAAAGAGGCGGAACAGGCGACGCGGATCAACCGTCACTACCTGTCTGCCCTCGAAGACGAGAACTTTGCGGTGTTGCCGGCGCTGATCTATCAGCGGGGCATCGTTCGCAGCTACGCAACCTACCTCGACCTCGATCCGGGAAAACTCCTGGCGATGTTCGAGGAGACCCGAGGTGGCGAATCGACGACCGATCTGGTCGCCGCCGTCAAGCCCTTGGCGATGCCAAACCACTGGGCACCGAATTTCGCGATCATCACCTTTATGGTGGTGATGAGCGCGATCGTGTTCGCCTGGATCTACTCCCTCTCGTTCAACGATCCCGAAACCCAGGCAACGCAGTTGCCGGACGTGCCGACTGTGACCCCGATCCCGTCCGACCGGCTGGCGCTTGCCGCGCAATCGCCGGCACCGGCTGTTACGTCGGCGTCGCCCGAACCCGGACAGTCGCTGGCCGTCATCCGGGACTCGGTCGATGAGGATCCGGGGACCGAACGCGGCAGTGTCCCGGCATCCAACCAGCCGCTCCAGACCCCCTCGGGACCGACGCCGGCGGTGCTAGGCGGGGCCTTGCCGACGGTGACCACCCCGAGCCTGTCACTGGCGCAGCAGCCGTCGCCGTCGCCGACACCGGCCCCCGCGCCGACGGTCACGCCGGTGCCGCAGCCAAGCCCGACCCCGGTGCCTGCGGCACCGACTGAGCCCTCCGCTCCACCCCGTCCTCCAGCCGGTGCCGCGACCATCCGGGCGGTCGCCCAGGGAGACATCAATATCTCGATTGTGGGAGACGGCGTCACGCTCTACTCGGGGTGGCTTGGCGCCGGCATGATGACCGACTGGTTCACGGCGGCGAACTTCGAGGTGTTCACGTCCGACGGGAGCCTGACGTTGTTCGAGAACGCGCAGTCCGGTGCCCAATTCTTCATGGGATATGGGCCGAATGAGACCTACTACCTCGGAGGCTGACCTCGCCGGAT
>CADCWF010000115.1 GCA_902806345.1 uncultured Thermomicrobiales bacterium | reverse complement strand
AGACGGCGAGCCGGTCGTCTTCGTCCACGGCGGCCAGTTGGGCGCCGACATGTGGGAGTACCAGATGGTGCCGCTGGCGGAACGTGGCCTCCGCTGCGTCGCCTACGACCGGCGGGGCTGCGGCGGCTCGGACCAGCCGTGGCAGGGCTACGACTACGACACCCTGGCCGACGACCTGGCGGCGGTTCTGGCCCGGCTCGACCTCCAGGGCGTTACCCTCGTCGGCCACTCGATGGGCTGCGGCGACATCGCCCGGTTCCTGTCGCGGCACGGGGTCCACCGGGTGGCGCGGGTCGCCCTCGTTGCCACGACGACGCCGTTCCTGCTGAAGACCGGGGACAACCCGAGCGGCATCGAGGCGGAGGCGATCGACGCCATGGTGGCGCCGCTGCGGGCGGACCGTCCGGCAGCGACCGCGGCCGGGGCGGCGCCGTTCTTCGGCGGCGGCGCGGTCGGGACGGTATCGCGCGAGATGATGGACTGGGGCGTTTCGCTAGCCCTGCGGGCTTCCCCGCGGGCGACGATCGCGATGACCCGGACCGGCTTCGAGAGCGACCTCCGGCCGGATATGGCCGCCTTCACGGTGCCGACCCTGGTGCTCCACGGGATCGACGACCTGACGGCCCCGCTCGCCCTCTGCGGCCGGGCCACCGCCGCCGCCATCGCCGGAAGCCGACTCGAGGTCTACGCCACCGGGCACGGCCTGTTCGTCAGCGAGAAGGAACGGCTCACCCGCGACCTGCTCGCCTTTGTCGCAGGCTGATGCGGATTCCGTGTGGCTGCCGCGGGAGGCGGCGGGTCCATGGTGCGCCGGTTGGGGCTGAGGGTTCGGCGTCGGACGGCGGATTTGGAGACCGCGGCGGCGACCGGGCCTCACTCCTTGCACGGCAGGCCGCAGTAGCGCGACCGGGCTGCCTCGACCTCGTGGTAGTGGACCTCGGCCCAGTCGCGGAGCACCGTCAGGGCGTCGACCAGCGTCCGCCCCAGTGGCGTCAAGGCGTACTCGACCCGCGGCGGGGTGTCCGGGTAGACGGTGCGCGCGACCAGACCGTTGCACTCCAGGTCGCGCAGCGTCTGGGTCAGCATCTTCTGCGACACGCCCTCCAGCTCGCGCCGGAGCACGTTGTAGCGGCGCGGGCCGTCGGCCAGGGTGGTGATCACCAGGACGGCCCACTTATCGGCGATCAGGGCCAGCGCTTGGCGCGGGCTCGCCGCCGAAGCCGGACCGCCGCCCCGCGACACCCGGATCTTGTCCATCGCCACGACCATGCGCGTTCCCCCCCGTTCGGCGGCGAGGCCACCCGCGGGGTTCTAGAACACCGACGGGTGCCTACGGTACTTTTCGGTGCCTACTTTACATCGGATACCGTTGTTGCCTAGTCTGGGGCCAGGCCGCGAGGAGGTGCCCCGGGATGATCGACCATTTGACCGAGTTCGGAGGCCGGGTGGGGCGACGCTTGCCACAGGAGGCGATCGTCTGTTCGTACGGACGTACCGGGGCGATCTGCGGGCGGTCCAGTCGGCGGCGGAGTCCGCGCAGACGATGCGTGGGTCCTCCGTGGCGATCCGGGTGAGGCCGACCGGACTCGGCGGGTTTTGAACCGCAAGACGGCCGGAAAGGACGTTGCGTGCCCTTGAGACGGATCGCCACCCCGATCCTTCGTCGTTGCTATGTCCGCGACCTGGAGAACGAGCATGCCCAGACCACTGACCGATCGGGAGCGAGCAGCATTTCTGGCCGAACCGCGCGTCGCCGTGATGAGTCTGCCCTCTGACGACGAGCGACCCCCGCTCGCCTTCCCGGTCTGGTATGCCTACGAGCCGGGTGGCCAGATCACCTACTACACGCATCGCACGGAGCCGAAATCGCGCAAGCTGCGGCTGATCCACGAAGGCAGCGTGCTGAGCCTGTGCGTGCAGCGCGAGGAACTCCCATACAAGTACGTGACCGTCGAAGGCACGGTCGGCGAGGAGAACGAGGCGCCAACCGCCGAGCAGAGGCTCGCCATTATCCGCCGCTATCTCGCCGAAGACGATGCCCGGGCGTACCTCGCCGCCGAGATCGAGTCCGGCGTCGCCATCGTGCTGTTCACCATCCGCCCCGACCGGTGGGCGGGGCTCGACTTCGGCGAGGACGCGGGATAGTCACCGAGACCGAACAAAGCCTCGACCGATCCGGGACCCCCGCGCCGGATCCCACAGCTCGCCTGATCGGATGCCGGCTGCCCCGGCGGGACGACGCGTGGCCGACGCCCGCCACGACCCGAAGCCCCACCCCGCCTCGCCAGGAGACGACGACGCCCATGGCTCATGCCAACCCGATGCACCCGCACCGACCGCTCAAGGTGGGCTACATCCTGCCGGAGACCGAGGGCCGGCGAGGGCCGGCGGTCGCCCGCTGGGACGAGCTGCGCGCCATGGCCGAGCGGGCGGAGGCCGTCGGGTTCGACTCGCTCTGGATGGTCGACCGCCTCCTCTTCCCCGGCGGCGACGAGTTCGTCGGCTACACCACCGGGGAGACGACCGGCGGCTGGGAGGCCTGGTCGCTGACGGCCGCGCTGGCGGCGGTCACGACGCGGGTTGAGCTGGGCCAGTACGTGACGAACAACCTCTTCCGCAACCCCGCCCTGCTGGCCAAGATGGCCGCCACCGTCGACGAGATCAGCGGCGGCCGCCTGATCCTCTCCCTCGGCGCCGGCGACGGCGGCGGCGACGCGGCGATGTTCGGCTTCCCGGAGGACCACCGCGTCGGCCGCTTCGAGGAGGCGCTCCGGATCGTGACCGGGCTGCTGCGGGAGGGCCGGGTTGATCTCGACGGGGCGTACTACCGGGTCCGCGACGGCGAGCTGCGCCCGCGCGGGCCGCGCCAGCAGGGCCCGCCGATCCTGATCGGCAGCCAGCTCGGGCCGCGGATGCTGGGCCTGGCGGCCCGGTACGCCGACCTCTGGAACACCTTCCAGTGGATCCGGCCGGAGGAGCTGCCGGCGGCGCTGGCGCCGCTCGACGCCGCCCTCGCCGCGGCCGGCCGCGACCCGGCGACGCTGGGACGCGTCCTGGACGTCCCGGTCGACCTCGACCTGCCCGGACCGCGCCGCCACCCGCGGTCGACCGCCTACGGGCGGGACCGGGCGGTGGAGGCCGCCGCCAGCGGCGTCCTCCTGAGCGGCGAGCCGGAGGCGATCGCCGACGGCTTGCGGGCCTACGCCGACGCCGGGATCGGGCACGTCGTCGTCTGGCTCGACCCGGACACGGTCGAGGGGATCGAGGCGTTCGCGCCGGTGCTGGAGCTGCTGGACGCCTAGGAGCGGCGGCATCGCGGCAATACGGGCACCACATCCAAGCGAGGACACCGTCGATGACCCACCCAGTCGCCGCTACTCGCCCTCCAGCCGAACACCCCGGTTGGATCACCGGGGTGAAGAACCGCTGGCCCGTGTGGCTCGCCATCGCGATGACCGCCGTGAGCTGGGGGAGCAGCTCCCGGGAGAGCCTATCGGATGCCATCCTTCTCTTCGCGTTCGGCTACCTGGCCGCCGCCGTCCTCCAACGCCGGCAGGCCTCGTGGGTCGTGGCCGCGACCGCGATCGGGGGGCTCGCCGCGCTGCGGTTGCAGGACCGGGTTGACCCCTCGGCGGTCCTCCTCGCCGCGGCCCTCGCCCTTGTCGTGTGGGCCACCCTGCGCGGGCGGATGTGGCCGCCAGGCGACCTGATGCTCGAGACGGCCGGGATGGTTGGCTTCGCCGCGCTCGCGCTGGCGGCGCTGACCGTGGACCGCGACCTCGGCCGCTACCTCCTGGCAGCCGGCTGGTTGGGCCACGCCGCCTGGGACGTCGCCCACTGGCGGGCCAACCGGGTCGTCTCGCGGTCGTTCGCGGAGTGGTGCGCCGTCTACGACACGCTCGGCGCCGTCGCCATCCTCCTCTTGCCCGTGCTGTAGCCGCGGCCGACGATGCCGCGGCCCGATTCCAGGAGAACAGCCCCGTGCTGCCGAAGCTCCCTCTGCGCACCATCGAGTCGGCGGGCTTCGTGGCCCTGGCGACGGCCGTCCTCTACCTCATGGGGTACAGCTATTACGCCGGGTTCTTCGAACGGATCTCCCTGCCGCCCCCCTTCCCCGAGCTCAGCACCAGCGACTACTTCGTGCGGGCGTTCTCCAGCGCGTCGGGGTTGGTGGCGGCCGCGATGGTCAGCATCCCCGCCCGTTCGGTCGTGCCGGCGACGATCTGGCACGCGCTCTGGGCGAACGGTGCCTTCATCGTTGTGCCGCTCCTCCTGGGGCAGCACGCGCGGTCCACCGGGTTCCTCGACCAGGGCCTGGTGCTGATCCTCGGCGCCGTCGCCGCGGTCGGCGTGACCGCCAGCCTGCTCAAGCGATCGGCCGTGCGACTCCTGACGGCGCGGTGGGGGCTCGTCGGGGCGCTTTCGTATGCCTTCGGTCTGCTCTTGTTCTTCGGCGTCTATTTCCGCCTCGAAGGGTCCGCTGACGCGACGAAACTGATTGAAGGACGGTTGCAACCGAGCTCGACCGTCGTCCTCCAGACCGGCGATCCCCGGTCGCCGGTCGACGGGGCCCGCCTCCTGGTCGCCCTCGCGCGCGGCGGCGGCTTCTACCTCGTCCAGCAAGCATCACCCGCCCCCGTCGCTCCCGTCGTGTACTTCGTGCCGGAGGCTGAGGTGCTGACGGCGACGATCCAGCGGGCCGGCTCGGCATGATCGCGGCAAGACCACGGCGGAACCGCGGAGCCGCGCCTGGGTCGCGCGGAGCACCGGCGGGACCCCAACCCCGGACGGGTATCGGTCCGGCTGCGGCCGGCGGCAACGCGTCACCACGGACGGCCGGAACCCGACCCGCGCCAACGGCGACGAGCGGACACCGAAGGAGCACATGAACCGATGGATCGCACGAATCGGGCACGTCCCTCACGCCGCGCCCTGCTGAAGGCAGCGGGCGCGGCGACGGCGGGGGTTGTCCTGCCGGCCGTCCTCCGGCGGACCGGCGTTGCAACCGCGGCGGGCAGCGACGCCACCCCGGCCCCGCCCTCCCACGCCGGCGACCCGGCCGACCTCTTCCGGGAGTTCGGCGAGGTCGTCGAGCGCCGGATGGCGGAGTTGAAGATCCCCGGCGTCGCGCTCGGCGTGGTCGCCGACAAGGAGGAGTTCGCGGCGGGCTTCGGCGTGACGAACGTCGACCACCCGCTGCCGGTCGACCCCGAGACGCTGTTCCAGATCGGCTCGATCACCAAGACCTACACCGGGACCGCGCTGATGCGGCTGGTCGAGCAGGGCAAGGTCGACCTGGCGGCCCCGGTGCGGACCTACCTGCCCGAGTTCGCCGTCGCCGACGCGGCCGCGTCGGCGGCGGCGACGCTGCGCCACCTGGTCACCCACACGGCCGGGTGGTACGGCGACCGGTTCGACGAGACCGGCGACGGTGATGACGCCGTCGCCCGCTACGTGGCGGGGATGGCGGACCTGCCGCAGATCGCGCCCCCCGGCGCCCACTTCAGCTACAACAACGCGGCCTTCGTGGTGGCCGGTCGGGTGATCGAGGCCGTCACCGGGCAGCCGTACGAGGCGGCGGCGCGGGAGCTCGTCCTGACGCCGCTCGGCCTGGAGCACAGCTTCTTCTTCGTTGAGGAGGCGATCACCGAGGCGGTCGCGGTCGGCCACGGGGCGCCCGAGGGTGATCCGGCCGGCGATCCCGTCGTCCGGCGGCCCTGGGCATTCCCGCGCGCCGCGAACCCGGCCGGCGGCCTCGTCGCGAGCATGGCGGACCTGCTCCGCTACGCACGTTTCCACCTCGGCCACGGCACGGCGGCCGGCGAGGCGGTGCTGGGCACGGCCGGGCTGCGGCGGATGCGGGCGCCGCTGGGGCCGGGCGGCGCGATCGGGCCGGAGCTGGCCGACGCCCTGGGGGTGAGCTGGTTCCTGTTCTCGGCCGGCGGCGTCGGTATCCTCGGCCACGCCGGCGGCACCAACGGCCAGCGGGCGTTTCTGGCGGCGGTGCCGGAGCGCGGCTTCGCCTTCGCCCTGCTGGCGAACGCCGAGGCGGCGAACCCCCTCCTCGGCGAGGCGGCCACCTGGGCGCTCGACCGCTTCCTCGGGTTGGCCGCGCCGCCCCCGGCGACGGTCCCCCTCGCCCCCGAGCGGCTCGCCGCCGACCTCGGCGCTTATGGCTTGCCGGACGGCAGCGGCGGCCGCGTCGAGCGCGTCGGCGGGGCGCTCCGGCTGGCGTCGACGAGCGGGGAGCAACCGGTGGCCGCGGCCGAGGCGGTGCCGCTGCGGCCGATCGGCGGCGACCGCTTCCGGTTCGCCGGCCCGGAGGGTCCGTCGTTCGTGGACTTCGCGCGGGACGCCACAGGAACGGTCGCCTGGATCCGCCTGGAGGGGCGGTTGATGCCCCGGCTGGCCTGACGGCGTTGACCTCGGAGGTCATTGCCCCCTGCCACCGCGGAGCCGATCATCGAACCAGGAGGACGTCGGATCGGCGGGGGCGGACCGGCGCCCCCGTCCGCGTCCGGGTTTCGACGGTCGGAGGAACAACGATGGAACGCCTCTGGTGGATCGTCGTCGAGGCGCCGTGGCGGGGCGTCCCGGCCGCCGCCCTCGCCCTCATCGGCCTCGTCCAGATGGGACGCGGTCTCTGGTTCGGGGCGGCGGGCGGCCCCGGCCTGCTGCGGCAGGGGCGGGACGCGATCGCCTGGATCCGCTGCTTCCAGGTCGCGGTCTTCGGCTTGGCCCTGGTCGCCGCCGCCGCCGCCTGGGCCTGGCGGCAACCATGGCTGCTGGCCGTCGGGCTCGGCATCCTCGGCGAGGAGATGTTCGAGACGAGCCGGATCCTGACCGCCCTCAATCAGAGCCCGCGCCCCGCCCAGCCAGATCGCCCCCG
>CADCWF010000114.1 GCA_902806345.1 uncultured Thermomicrobiales bacterium | reverse complement strand
CGTAGGACCGATTGTCTTGGAGCTAGTTGCCGAATCTGCCCCTGAATCCTTCCCGTTGAAGTCCTACCTTGATTTCGACCCGATTCCGTCCAGCAGCACGTCGGTGATGGCCGCGGCGACTGCCGGGTCGGGCAGGGGCGGGTCCTCGCCCGGGTCGGGGTCGGTCCACCAGAGCTGGCTGGCGGCCATCGCGAAGAGGAAGCGGGCGACGAGGTCGGGATCGACCGGCCGTACCTCGCCGGCGGCGATCGCCCGCTCGATCGCCGGGGCGATGCCCCGCCACGGCGGAGCGTTGGCGGCGAACAGCTCGCGGTGGCGGTCCGGCGCGACGTGGTGGCGGAGGTCCGCCATCAGCCGGCCGACGTCGGAGCGGTGGGCCGAGACGACGTGCGCCGCGACGCCCCGGAACTGCTCCCGCAGGGTGGTCCCGTCAGCGACGGCGGCGGCGAGGGCATCCCGGGAGCGCGTCAACTCCTCGGCCACGACGGCCAGGAAGAGCTCCTCCTTGTCGCGGACGTGGTGGTAGAGCGTTGCCTTGTTGACGGCGGCGGCATCGGCGATCTGCTGCATCGAGACCGCGGCGTAGCCGCGCTCGGCGAAGAGCCGCCGCGCCTCCCGCAGGATCCGCTCGCGGCCCTGGCCAGGGCCGAACCCTGGCTCCACGCGTTCTGCCGGCTGCGGTTCCCCGCCCGGCGCCGGGGCCGCCCCGAACTCATCTCCGCCCACGCCGTGCCCACCTCGGCCGCGCCGCGGCCCCGTTGACGCCCGATGCTTCCCGAAGTATAGTCCCGCCTTGCCCGCCAACCAACCGGTTGGTTGGGGCAGGGTGGCAGGGGACACGAGGACGGCGAGGGGAACCGATGGCACGGGGCACAGTCGACGGGGTGGGGGCCGCCGGAGCCGCCCTCGGGGATCCGCAGCCGCAGTACCTCTCCCACCGGGAGATCCTGGTCGTTCTCGGCGGCCTGATGGCCGGCATGCTGCTGGCCGCCCTCGACCAGAGCATCGTCGGCACCGCCCTCCCCCGGATCGTCAGCGACCTCGGCGGCCTCGACCAGCTCTCCTGGGTCGTCACCGCCTACCTGCTGACCTCGACCGCGGCGACCCCGCTCTGGGGCAAGATCTCCGACCTCTACGGCCGCCGCCCCATCTTCCAGGCCGCCATCGTCATCTTCCTGGTCGGCTCGGTCCTCGCCGGCCTCAGCCAGAACATGCCCCAGTTGATCGGCTTCCGAGCGCTCCAGGGCATCGGCGGCGGCGGCCTGATGGCGATCGCCTTCGCCGTCATCGGCGACGTCATCCCGCCCCGCGAGCGCGGCCGCTACCAGGGCTGGTTCGGCGCCGTCTTCGGCGTCTCCAGCGTCGCCGGCCCCCTCCTCGGCGGCTGGTTCACCGACGGCCCCGGCTGGCGCTGGATCTTCTACATCAACCTCCCGATTGGCCTCGCCGCCCTGGTCGTCACCTCCCTCGCCCTGAAGCTGCCGAGCGTCCGCCGCGAGCACACCATCGACTACCTCGGAGCGGGGCTGATCGTCGCCGCCGTCTCCTCGTTGCTGCTCTACCTCGACTGGGCCGGCAAGGAGTTCGGCTGGACGACGCCGGGGGCGCTGGCGCTGGTCGCCGCCGCCGCCCTCCTCGGCGCCCTCTTCGTCGCCGTCGAGCGGCGGGCGAGGGAGCCGATCATCCCGCTGCACCTCTTCCATAACCGGGTCTTCGCCGTCGGCAACCTTTACGGCTTCCTGGCCGGCGTCGCCATGTTCGGCGCCCTCATCTTCATGCCGCTCTACCTGCAGGCGGTCAAGGGCCTCTCGCCGACCCAGTCCGGCCTGGCGATGCTGCCGGCCGTCGCCGGCATCTTCACCACCTCGATCGGCTCCGGCCAGTTGATCACCCGCACCGGCCGCTACAAGATCTTCCCGATCCTCGGCGCCGCGATCCTGGTCGGGGCCCTGCTGCTGCTCTCCCGCCTCCAGGTCGAGACGCCCTTCTGGCAGACCGCCGCCGCCCTCTACGCCTTCGGCGCTGGCCTCGGCTTCACCTTCCAGACGATCACCGTCGCCGTCCAGAACGCGGTCGAGTTCCGCGACCTGGGGACGGCCACCAGCGCGGTCACCTTCTTCCGCTCGCTCGGCGGCGCGATCGGGGCGGCGGTCTTCGGTGCCGTCCTCTCCAGCCGCCTCGCGGCCTACCTCGCCCAGGGGTTCGGCGACGCCCCGGTCGCGGTCGGCGGCGCGGGAGCCGTCGACGCCAACAACGTCCAGGCCATCCAGGCGCTGCCGGAGCCGTTCAAGGGGATCGTCCTGCAGGCGTTCACGCACGCCCTGACCGACGTCTTCCTGGCCGGCGTCCCCTTCGTCGCCCTGGCCCTGGTCGTCGCCTTCTTCCTCCGCGAGATCCCGCTCCGCTCGGCCCAGGGCCCGGCCCAGACCCCGGCCGGAGCCAGCCCCGCCGAATCCGCCGCCCCCGAGGCGCTGAGCGTCGGCGTCTGATCTCGACCGCCAGGTTTCGGCGCGCCGGGTGGCCCCTCCCCCCACCCCCGGTCCCCATCCTCCGCCATCCTCCCGCGCACCCGCCGCCGTGCGGGAGAAAGGGGGCATCGTGGCGGCGCGACCACCTCCCCGACCCCGACCGATCGCCCCCGACGGCGATTCTGCCCGCATCGAAGCCGATTTCGTGACCGTGCCGGACCTACTCGGCGGCGCGCTCCGCCGTCTCTCCGGCACGACTGGGGTTGCGGGAGGATGGTGCCGGCCTATGGTCGCCACTGGCCCCGCCACCCGTGGCCGCTCGCGTCATCACTAAGCCGTCACAATCGCCCCCACTGGAGGTTGGGGGCCGGCGGCCGCCATCCGCAATCGCCCCTGGCCCCGTTCCTGCGCTTCTTTGCCCCGATGAGCGTCTACCGGACCCCTTGCCGCACGATCCGACACCCCCGGCACCCGTGTCGGGGGTGCGTGCTAGGATGCCGAACCCAGCGGACAGTGCCGGGGCCGGATGACCCATGGGGGGGTCGATGAGCGAGACCGACGCGACGGCGAGCGAGCACGCGCAGGTCCAACAGTTGGTCGTCGTCGGCGCCTCCGCCGGCGGCGTCGACGCGCTCTCGACCCTGGTCGCCGGCCTGCCCGCCGATTTCCCGGCGCCGATCGTCATCGCCCAGCACCTCGACCCCGCCCGCGCCAGCCGGCTCGGCGAGATCCTCGCCGCCCGCACCGCGCTGCCGGTTCGGACCGTCGTCGCCAAGGAGCCGCTCGCGGCCGGCGTCGTCTACGTCGTGCCCTCCGGCCACGACGTGGAGGTGACCGACCACACCGTCGGCCTCCTGACCGAGGGGGCGGTCGCCCCGATGCCCTCCGTCGACCACCTCCTGCTGACCGCCTCTCGGGTCTTCACCGAGAACCTCGTCGCCGTCGTCCTCTCCGGGAGCGGCGCCGACGGCGCGATCGGGGCGCAGTCGGTCAAGGCCCTCGGCGGCACGGTCGTCGTCCAGAACCCGGCGACCGCCCGCTTCTCCGGCATGCCGGGATCCGTCGCCCCGTCCGCGGTCGACATCGTCGCCGACCTCGAGGAGATCGGGCCGCTCCTGGTCGAACTGGTCCGCGATCCCAGGACTCCGCTCCCGAACGGCAGAGGCGGGGATCTCCCGGCGTTCCTCGACCGCATCCGGGACCGAAGCGGGCTCGACTTTTCGTCCTACAAGCGCGCCACCATCGAGCGCCGCCTCGACCGTCGGATGACCGCGGTCGGGATGCCGTCGCTGGCCGAGTATCGGCGTTTCACCGAGCGGCACCCGGCCGAGCTGCAGCGCCTCATCGGGAGCTTCCTGATCAAGGTCACCGAGTTCTTCCGCGATCCGGACCTCTTCGCCTACCTGCGCGAGCAGGTGCTGCCGCCCCTGGTCGACGAGGCGCGGGAGCGGGGGGAGCTCCGCCTCTGGTCGGCCGGCTGCGCCACCGGCGAGGAGGCCTACAGCCTGGCGATGGTCGTCGCCGACCTCCTCGGCGACGACCTCGACGCGCTGCCCGTCCGCATCTTCGCCACCGACGTCGCCGCCGACGCCGTCGATTTCGCGCGGCGGGGCGTCTACCCGCCGGCTGCGCTGCAGGAGGTGCCGAGCGACCTGGTCGAGCGCCACTTCCTCCCCCGCGACGGATCGTTCGAGCTCAACAAGCGGATCCGCGGCTTGGTCGTCTTCGGCGACCACGACCTCGGCAGCCGCCCCCCCTTCCCCCGGATCGACCTCGTGCTCTGCCGCAACGTGCTGATCTATTTCACGGCCGACCTCCAGCGACGGGTGCTCCAGCGTTTCGCCTTCTCGCTCCGCCGAGGCGGTTGCCTGGTGCTGGGCAAGGCCGAAACCATCAGCCCCCTGCCGGAGTTCTTCGCTCCCGAGCAGCCCCGACTGAAGGTGTTCCGGCGAATCGGGGACCCGGCGCCGGTGCCGCCCGATGACCAGCCCTGGCCCGGCCGCACGTCGCCGCTCGCGGCGCGACCGGGCCGCCAGGTGCCGTCCGTCCGCCACCTGGCCCCGGCGGCGACCCAATCGATCCGCGAGCCGGTGCTCGGCGTCGCCGTGCGGCTGCTCCTCGAGGGGCTGCCGGTCGGCATCGCGACCGTCGACCGCGGCTACCACGTGCGGACCATCAACGGCGCCGCCCGTGGCCTGCTCGGCATCACCGCCGAGGCGATGGGGGAGGACCTCGTCCACGGTGTCGCCGCGTCCCTTGCCCCACCCGTGCGAGCGGTGCTCGACGCCGCGCTGGCCGGCGAGTCCGAGACGGTCCGCCACCACGTCCCGGCCGATGCCCTGGTCGAGGAGAGCCGCGACCTCTGGCTGATCGGCTACCCCGCATTCGCCGACCTCCACGGCGACGAGCCGGAAGCGGTCGTCGTCGTCGTCGACGTCACCGAGACGGCCGGGCGGCTGCGGGACCTGGCCGCGGAGCGGGACGACCTGCAGGTCCGGCTGGACCGCGAAACCGCCCGCGCGGCGCAGGCGATCACCTCCGTCCGCTCGCTCCAACGGGCGAACCAGGAGCTGGTCTCGGCGAACACCCGGCTCCAGATCGAGAACGAGGAGTTGCTCGTCTCCCACGAGGAGGTCCAGGCCGCGGCCGAAGAGATCGAGACCTTGAACGAGGAGCTGCAGGCGACGAACGAGGAGCTGGAAACGCTCAACGAAGAGCAGCAGGCGACGGTCGAGGAGCTGACCACGACCAACGACGAGCTCGAGGCGCGGGGTGCCGAGCTGCTTACCCTGGCGTCATCGCTGGAGTTCCAGCGGCAGACGGTCGAGTCCGAGCGGGCGCGGTTGGACGCGGTCATGGCCGCGATGGGCGACGCCGTCCTCGTCGTCGACGCCGAAGGCACCCCGGTCCTGAGCAACCCCGCCTTCGACCGCCTTTTCGGCCGCCTGGACGCCCTGCGGCCGGGCGACGCGGATGGCCGGCTTCTGCCGGAGGCCGCCTGGCCGCAGCGGCGGGCGGCGGCCGGCGAGACCTTCTCCCTCGAATTCACGCTCTCGGCGGCCGACGGCGGCCGCCGCTGGTTCGAAGCCAGCGGTCGCCCGATCGCGGGGGAGGAGGGGACACGCCTCGGCGTCGTGGTCATCCGCGACATCACCGACCGCAGCCTCCGCCGCCTCCAGGAGCAGTTCGTCGCGATGGCCGGGCACGAACTGCGGACGCCGCTGACGTCGCTTTCGGGCATGGTCCAGTTGATCGCCCGCGACCTGGCACGCTCCGAGGCCGACGAGCGGCTCCAGCGGTACGCCGCTCGGGCCCGGGAGCAGGTGAACCGGCTCGAATCCCAGATCGACGAGCTGATGGACGTCGCCCGCCTGGAGCACGGCACGTTCCGCATCACCCAGGACCCGGTCGACCTGGCGGCGTTGGCGGCGCGGGTGGTGGACACGATCGAGCCGATGGCCGGGGGCCGGGAGATCCGGGTCACCCTGGAGCCGGGGAGTGCCCCCCTCGTCGTCAGCGGCGACAGGCGGCGACTGGAGCAGGTGCTGCTGAACCTGCTCAACAACGCCATCGCCCACGCCCCGGACACGGAGCGGATCGACATCGATCTCCGCCGCGATGGCTCCGAGGCGGCGATCGCCGTCCGGGACTTCGGGCCGGGCATCCCGCCGGAGGCGCTTCCCGCCATCTTCTCGCGCTTCTACCAGGCCGACGGACCGGCCCGCAGGCAGCATGGCCTTGGGCTCGGCCTGTTCATCGCCCGCGAGATCGTGGACGCCCATGGCGGCACCCTCGACGTCTGTTCGGTCGTCGGCGAGGGCGCCACCTTCACGCTCAGGCTGCCGCTCCGCGACGAGGAGCCCGCCGTGCCCGAACCGGACGCGATCGGCGCCAACCGGTGAGCGAGCGCCGTCCGGGAGGGGCCGCCATGGCCTGCTGCGACATCGTGGTCATCGGCGCCTCGGCCGGCGGCATCGAGCCGCTGATCGGCCTGATCCGGGATCTCCCCGATGGGTTCCCCGGCGCCGTCTTCGTGGTCACCCACGTGCCGCCCTACTCGGTCAGCAAGCTGCCCCAGATCCTGGGCCGCGCCGGCCCGCTGCCGGCGGCCCACGCCCGCAACGGCGACCGGATCGAGCCGGGGCGGATCTACGTGGCGCCGCCGGATCGGCACCTGCTCGTCCGCCAGGGGTGGGTCGAGCTGACCCGCGGCCCCCGCGAGAACCACAGCCGACCCGCGATCGACCCCCTCTTCCGGTCGGCCGCCCGCGCCTTCGGGCCGCGGGTGGTCGGCGTCGTCCTCTCCGGCGCCCTCTACGACGGCAGCGCCGGTCTGCTCGCGGTCAAGGGTCGGGGTGGCATCGCCATCGTCCAGGACCCCGAGGACGCGGCCGTCGATGGCATGCCCCGCAGCGCGCTCCGCCACATCGAGGCCGACTACGTGCTGCCGGCGCGGGAGATCGGGGCGGCGCTTGACCGCCTCGCGCGGCAACCGGTGAGGCAGGAAGGAGATGCCCCCGTGGTCGACATCGAAGAGCACATGTCCCGCGTCATCGAGCAGGATTTCGCCGAGCAAGCCGGAGACCGCCGAGCCGACGAGCTGACCGTCTACACCTGCCCCGACTGCGGCGGCGTGATGTGGCAAGCGGAAGAGGCGCCGCCGATCCGGTTCCGCTGCCACGTCGGCCACGCCTACGCGCCGCAGGTCCTGCTCGCCCAGAAGTCGGATGAGCTGGAGAGCGCCCTCTGGCGGTGCGTCCGCCTGCTCCGAGAGAAATCCACGCTCTCGCGGCAGATGGTGGTCCGACCCGTGGGTGGCGGCAACGGGTCGCTGACGGAGCGGATCGAGGAGCAGGCGGCGCTCGACGAGCGGCACGCCCAGGTGATCCGGGAGCTGCTCGAGGCGATGCCGAACCCCGGCGACCAGGCCACGGTCATCATCGACGCGGTCGAGCGGCAGGCCCAGGCCGGCTAGCCGCTCCACGCTGCGCCCGCCGGCCGGCGGCGGCAAGGTGTTCGTCGGGCCCCCGGCGCCCTCTCCAGACGCGTGACGAGGTTGGGCCGCGGCGGCGTCGCCGAGCCCCGCGTTGGCGGCACGGAACGTGTAGGTGAGTCGCCCGGCATCCCCGGGCTGTTCCTCCGGCCCGCGTTGACGAAGAACTGCTCGGTGGGACTGAGCCGCTCGGCGAATGGCAGATTCGGCGGTCTTGGCCATCCCGTTGGGGCCGAGGTGGGGGCGATGGAGGCGCACACGCGAGCCTGCACGTTGGGCGCGACGATCCGTGACCGCCGCCGCGAACTTGGCTGGTCGCAAGAGGAGCTGGCCGAGCGCGTCCGCGAAACCGGCGGCCGGATGCGGCAGTCGGATGTCTCCCGCCTGGAACAGGGTCGCGTCGTGCTCCCCCACGCGGATCGCCTCGGCGGCATCGCCGCGGCCCTTGGCCTGCCGGTCGGCGAGCTGTTGGCCCACTCCGGTTGGACGGGCGCCGAGGTGGCGTTCACTTCCACGGCGGCTCCGGAGACCGTCGCGGCCGTCGCGCTCCCCGAACACGACGCCGGAACGAGGGCTGCCCGGACCGGTCCCGCCCGCCCTCCTCAGCGACCACGTGAGGTCGTCGCCCCGAGGCTCCGCGAGGCCATCGCGAGGGCCAGGGAAACGGAGGCCTGGACCGTCGAGATCCTCGACCGCTGCGCGTTGAGCGCGGCTACGTGGGACGCGCCGAGGCAAGACGGGCGCCGAAACTGACAGCGCGCTCCACGGCGCGCTTGCCGCAGTGCCCCCCATCCCCGACACCTTTTCCGGCGACCCTGTTGGTCGGCCAACGTGGGGGATCCGGGGGCGCGCAACAGACCCCCCCGGAATTCCTCGTGTTTGGACACCGGGCAATCGGTCCCTTTGTCCCCCCCGTCATCCAGGACGGAAGCGAGGAGACCGGCGGTGATCGAGCAGCTCGACCGGTGCCCCATCGAGGCGACCTCGGCCGTGATCGGTGGCAAGCGGATGTTGCTGAACCTCTACGACCTGTTCGGCAGCACCTGCCGCTTCGGCGAGTTCCGGCGCCGGGTGTCAACCGCCACCCAGTAGATGTTGACCCGGCAACTGCGCGAGCTGGAGCGCGTCGGCATCGTCCACCGCGAGGTCCAGCGGGAGGTACCGCCGAAGGTGGAATACTTCCTGACCCCCTCGGCCGCTCCCTCGAACCGGTCCTGCAGGGGAGGCTTGAGTGGGGCGTCCGCTACGAGGCGCTTGCTCCCTCCGACCGGGTGGTCGGTGCCGCGCCGGTGACGAACGCGGCCGTGACCTCGTAGAGGTGCGGCTCGAACCCGATCGCGATCGACGCCGCCTCCCGCAGGTGGGCGGCAGTGGTCGGGTGGGCAAGCATCGCCTCCAGATCCTCGCGGGAACGCCACTGGGCGTAATTGGTTACGCGGGTGCCGTCCAGGCTCCGGTGGAAATTGGCCGAGACGAAGCCGGGCATTGCGGCGACGACCGACGTGGTCGCCTCGGTCAGGACGTCGAGGAGCTGCTGCTGGTTCTCCGGCGCGACGGTGAAAACGTTGATCAGCGTGACGACATCGGCGCTCGGATCGATGGTGGTCATGACACCCTCCGTTCGCGTCCTCGGCATCATCAGGAACCTGATGATGCCGTCAATCTATCAGGAACCTGATAACATGGCAAGGGGGTGAGGATGGCGAGGACGGACGAACGGGTCGGATACGCGCTCAAGCAGGCGCAGCAGGCGTTGCGCATCGCCATGGACGCCGCCCTCCGGCCCCACGGCCTGACGACCGCCCAGTACGCCGCCTTGACCGCCCTGGAGACGGGCGGGCCGATCTCCGGCGCCGAACTGGCCCGTCGCGCGTTCGTGACCCCCCAGACGATGACCGATATCGTGGCGAAGCTGGAGGCGGCCGGGCTGGTCGCGCGGCGGCCGGGCGGGGACGACCGGCGGGTGGTCCGGCTGGCGCTCACCGATATCGGTCGAACGAGGCTGGCGGCCGCGCACGTGGTCGTCAACGAGGTCGAGGCGCGGATGCTCCGGGGGTTCGAGGCGCCGGAACGGGACCGGCTCCGCGACGCGCTGCGCCGCTGCGCCCAAGCGCTCGCCGGGTCGGAACCGGGACCTGAATCAGGACCGGACCCGGGCTGAGCGGACAAGCGGGTCCGCGGTTCGTCGTTCTCGCTCGTCTTCGCTTCGCTGCATCCTGCCTGGAATCCCGCCGAGTCGGTGGCGGACAACGAGGTGATGACCCCCGCTCGGCGCCACCCGAGGCACTCCGCGTCCTGAGTCGACGGTTCGCACCCGCCGCCGCCGCGGGTTGCGTGGAATCCTCGGTAGCGCTCGGCACCGGCCGGTCACGGTTCCCAGCAAACGCACCGGAAACGCCGAGGCAAGTCGGAGCGTCGCCGGCTATGGTGGGAGGGCCGGTCGAGGAACCGTTCCAGGCTCGCCTCGCGCCGGGGGCGCTGCCCGTTTGCCAGCAGCCTGCCGTTGAGCCACCAGGAGGAGCGACCGATGCCCCGATCCCAACCCCGATCGAACCACCACCCGCGCCGCGCCATACTCCACGCCGCCGTCCCGGCCGCGATGCTCGCGCTGACCGCGGCCATCCCCGGCTCGGCGTTCGCTCAGGAGGCCACCCCGCCCGCGTCCGAGATCGGCGTCCTGGAAACGGCGCCGGAACTGGTCGAGTGCGAGGTCCCGGAGCTCGGCGAGATGCCGACCGTCGAGGGCGCCGTCGCCTACCAGATCGTGCCCGAGGAGTCGGCCACCCGCTACCGCGTCGCCGAGGAGCTGGCCACCGTCGGCGTCACCGAGGCGGTCGGCGAGACCCGGGCGATGCTCGGCGCCATCCTCCTCGGCGAGGACGGCCTGCCGGTGCCCTGCTCCCGCTTCGACGTCGACCTCCGCACCCTCCAGAGCGACAGCGCTCGCCGCGACAACTACCTCTACCAGAACACCCTCCAGACCGAGACCTTCCCGCTGGCGACCTTCGTCCTGCGCGGGGTCGAGGGGCTCGACGGCCCCCTCGTCGAGGGCGAGGAGACGACCTTCACCCTGCTCGGCGACCTGACCCTGAAGGACGCCACCCGGCTCGTCGCCTGGGAAACGACCGCGACCCTGGAGGGCGAAACCCTGACCGGCACCGCCGTGACGGAATTCGAGATGCCGGAGTTCGCGATCGAGCCGCCACGGGTTCAGATCGTCGTTTCGCTCGACGAGACGGTCCGCCTCGAGATCGACCTCTCGGCCCGCCGCGCGTCGTGAGCGGATAGGGCGTAGGGGATAGGAGAACGACGCGTCGTTGCCGCCACCCGTCTCGCCTATCCTCTACGCCTTATCCCCTATCCGGGAGCACCGACGTGGAACTTGCCGCCCGCCGCCGCCGCCGCACGATCGTCCTCGTCGCGCTCGTCCTCCTCCTCGCCGCGGTCGCCTTCGCCCTTTCGCTGGCGGGGCAGGCGGGCCGGCTGCCGGGGCAGGCGGAGCCGACCCGCGTCTCGACGACGCTGACGCCCTTCGCCGGCTTGCCGGGATTGAGTACGCGCGACGCCACGCCAGAGGGGCTCGCGCCGGCCGTCGGGACCGCGGCGCCATGACGGCCGCCGCCGGCCCGACCGAGGGCCAGACGATCCTGGTCGTCGAGGACGAGGAGCCGATCCGCGAGCTGGTCGCGACCGCCCTCCGGTTCCGCGGCTACGAGGTGGCCGAGGCGGCCAGCGGCGGCGAGGCGCTCGCCGCCGCCCGGACCGCCAACCCGCGCCTGATCGTGCTCGACGTGATGCTGCCCGACCTCGACGGTTTCGCCCTCTGCCGGAAGCTGCGCGCCGGCGGCGACGCGACCCCGGTCATCTTCCTGACCGCCCGCGACGACCCCGCCGACAAGCGGGCCGGCTTCGGCGGCGGCGGCGACGACTACCTGACCAAGCCGTTCAGCCTGGAGGAGCTGCTGCTGCGGGTCGAGGCGGTGCTGCGCCGCCGCCGCGGCTCCACAGCCGAGCCGGCCCGGCTCGCCGTCGGCGACCTGACGCTCGACGAGGACGCCCACCGGGTCTGGCGCGGCGGGGTCGAGCTGGCGCTCTCGCCGACCGAGTACCGGCTGCTCCGCTACCTGATGCTCAACCGCGACCGCGTCTTCTCCAAGCACCAGATCCTGGAGCACGTCTGGGACTACGGGTTCGCCGGCGACCCGGCCGCCGTCGAGACCTACGTCAGCTACCTGCGCCGCAAGCTGGACGACCGCGACGCCCACCTGATCCGCACCGTCCGCGGCTTCGGCTACGCCTTGCGGAGCCCGGACCCGGACGCGGGCCACGGCCAGGCCGTGCCGTGACGGTTCGGAGCTCCCAGCGCCGCGCCGTCGGCCCCTCCTGCTCGGGGGAGGGGACCGTCGTCACCGGCAACACGGCCAAGCTTCCCGAACGCCTGTCCCTGACCGAAGGCGGTGGTATCCGATCCGGATGACCGACGGGTGTTCGCGCTGACGGCACACCCTTCGTCATCCTGAACAAAGCGAAGGCTTGCTCTCCGACCGCGACCTTGACGTCACGGACGCCGCCGCGCCGGGGATTCTTCGCGTTCCCTCCCGATGACGGGGGGTCGGGACATCGGGGTAGGCGAACCAATTGCCCGGGTTCCGTTGCCCAAGGACGGGCAGGCAGGGAGCGCCTCCGGATCGTCGAGCCGCGTCGCTGCGCGCAGCGCCGCCCGCGGCCCCGCCCGAGGGACGCCACGTGAGCATCCGTGCCAGGCTGACGATCGGGATCGCCCTGCTGCTGCTCGTCACCTTCGCCCTGCTCGGCGTGGCCATCGTCGGTACCACCCGGGCGACGCTGGTCGAGCAGGTTGACGCCCGGGTGCTGGCGGCGACCGAGCGCCTCGGGCCACCCGGACGGCACGGGGGCGCCAGCGGCCCGTACGGCGACGACGAGGACGGCCGGGGCGACGACGGCGACGAGCACGGCCCGGACCGTGGCGGGCAAGACCCGGGACTCGGGGACGGCCCCTACGGCGGCGAGGCTCCGCCCGCAACGCCCAGCCGGGACGGCGCCGCCGGGATCGCCGCCACGCCGACAGCGGGCGGCGATCCCGACGCCGCGGACGCCGATCCCTACGAGCGCCCGATCGCGCGCCTGGTTGTCGCCCCGGACGGCACGCTCCTCGACGCCGACCCCTCCGGCTACCCCGACGCGCCCGATCCCCTCCCAGCCCTGCGGGCAGCCTCTCGATCAGACCGGGGAGAGAGGGAGGGGATTGTCACCCTCCGGTCCGCCGACGGGGATCTCGCCTACCGGGCGCTCGTCGAACGACGCCCCGACGGGACGACGTTCGTCACCGCGGCGCCGCTCTCGGCGGTCGATGACGCCATCGCCCACGTCATGCGGTCAGTCGCCGCCGCCGCGGTCGCGGCCCTGGCCCTGGCGTCGTTGGCGAGCTGGTGGCTGATCCGGGCCGGCCTCCGCCCGGTCGACCGGATGATCGAGACCGCGGCGGGCATCGCCGGCGGCGACCTCGGGCGGCGGGTGCCGGACGCCGACCCTCGGACCGAGCTGGGGCGGCTGGGGACGGCGCTGAACGAGATGCTCGGCCAGATCGAGCGCGCCGCCGCAGCGCGGGCGGCCAGCGAGGAGCGGCTGCACCGCTTCGTCGCCGACGCCGCCCACGAGTTGCGGACCTCCCTCACCTCCCTGCGCGGCTATGCCGAGCTCTACCGCCAGGGCGCCCTGCCGACCCTGGAGGCGGTCGCCCGGGCCATGGGCCGGATCGAGGCCGAGGCGGGCCGGATGGGCCGGCTAGTCGAGGACTTGCTGCTGCTGGCCCGGCTCGACCGCCAGCCGGTGCTGGAGCGAGAGCCGGTCGACCTCGTCGCCCTCGCCCGCGAGGCGGTGGCCGACTTCGCCGCCGTCGAACCGGACCGGCCCCTGGTGCGGGAGCTGGAGGGGGCGGCCGTCGTCCTCGGCGACCCGGTCCGGCTGCGCCAGGTCGTCGACAACCTCCTGTCCAACGCCCGCACCCACACCCTCGCCGGCACCCCCGTTCGCGTCGCCGTCCACAGGGTCGGCAACGAGGCCGAGTTGGAGGTCGCCGACGAGGGGCCGGGCATCCCTCGGGAGGCGCAAGGGAGGATCTTCGAGCGCTTCTGGCGGGCCGACCCCGGGCGAACCCGCAACACCGGCGGCACCGGCCTCGGCCTGGCCATCGTCGCCTCGCTGGTGGAAGCCCACAGCGGCGCGGTCGCCGTGGCGAGCGAACCTGGGCAGGGGGCGGCGTTCACCGTCCGCCTCCCGCTCGCTGAACCGCCCCGTTCTGGGCCACTGCCGGGCACGACCCGGGGACGGCCTAGATCCCCGCCGAACTCCCACACGCCTCCCAGCCTGCTCCCAGCCGTGCCCCCTATCGTTGGTCTCAGGCGATCCGCAACGCACCCGGGAGCGACGGACCGCCCGAGGATGGTTCGTCCCCGGGCGCCATCGGTGGTGCGGAGGACTGGGTGCCGGTGGCGAACGGCGCGCCATCGGTTGGGAGCGGGCCGCTCTCCCCACCGCATCCGGCGCGGCCTCACCAGCGTACCTCCTAGCAACGAAGGCCAAACCGGCGATTGCGCGGCCGGCGACCGATTCGGGGGACAGAGCGCGACCCCGCGTGCGTCGCCGGGACGCGGCCTCAACCGCCGGCGGCAGGCGGCTCCCGGGAAGGTCGAGGAGAGCGGGCATGGCTCAGGACATCGGCGCGGAAACCACGTGGCAAGCGCGGACGGACGCGCGGCGGGGCGAGTGGCTCCGGAACGGGGTGGTCAGCGGCTTCACGGCGACCGTCGGGATGACCGTGGTGATCGCCGTCGCCTACGGGGTGACGAACGCGCTCGGCGACGCCGACGGGGGCCAGATTGCCCGCTGGTTCGCCGCCCTCGGCGACAACCCCGTGACGCGACGGACGGCCGACGCGATGGCGGCCGCGATCGGCCTCAACCTGCTGGTCGGCTGGGTGTTCGCGCTCGTCTACGCCCGCTGGGCGGAGCCGGCCCTCGGCGGCCCTGGCTGGCGGAAGGGGATGGTCTTCGCCCTCGTCCCCTGGCTCCTTTCGCTCGCCGTCGGCCTGCCGCTGGCTGGGGGTGGCCTCCTCGGCCTCGGACTCGGGGCGGGTCCCCTGCCGATCTTCGGCAACCTGGTGCTCCACCTCGTCTACGGCGGCATCCTCGGCGCGGTCTACGCCCAGATGGCCGAGGACTCCCTCGACGGCAGCGAGGCGGACTGGGCCGGAGCGGTCGGAACGGGGCGGGGCGCCGCGATCGGGGTTGCCGCCGGCGTCCTGGTCGGCCTGCTCCTCGGCTGGTTGCTAGCGCCGCAGATCCAGCCGGATGGCGGCGGCGGCACGATCGTCCTGGCCGGTGCCCTGATCGGCGGCGCCTTCGGCTTCGCCGCCGGCTCCTTCGCCGGGATGGCGCGGTAGCGGCAACCGGCGTTCCGCCGGCCCCGAGCCATCGGCGCCCGGCTCAGCGATCGGACCTCCCACCCGGACCCGGCGGCGTTGCCGGACCCATCGGGTTGGCGGGCGATGGCTCCAGTCTCGGACCCGGCGGCCCATCGGCCGTGGCCGGCACCGAGGCACCGGCTGCCTTGGCCGTCCCCCCCTAGACTCCTGCCCGCCTCCCCCGCCGCTCCCAGCCGCCTCCCTACCGTTGGTTCCGGGCGATCCGACTCCGCACCCCGGTACGGTGGACCGCCCCGCCCACGACCGGGCCACGGGAGGAGTGCCACGACCGTCCGCGCACTCGTGACCGCCTTCGGGGCCACCCCACCGGCCGACCGGCGGCGGCGGCGGGGGCGTCGCCAACGCCTCGGTTGTCGCCCAGGAGGAGCCGGCCCTGGAAGACCGGTTCGTCGAGCTTCGGTCGGAACGAGCCGAGGCGTACCAGGGGTTCGTCGCCAGCCTGGCCGCCCACCTGGCCATCGCCGTCACCGATGTCGACGCCGCGATCCGGGACGCGCTCAAGCAGCGGACCGTCGACGAGTTCGCCAGCGGCGAGCTGACCGAAGAGGAGGCCGCGCCCTCCGCGGCGGTGATCGAGGTCGGCGGCTCCCCGCCGCCGCTCTCGCTCGGTTTCGGCGGTCGGTTCGGCTTCCCGGGCGGCCGCCGCCCGTCGGGCCGTGGCCCGGGGCCGCCCGGTTCGTTTCACGGCGGTCCCGCGGCGTTCCCGTTCTTCCCGGGTGGCGACCGACCCACCGCTCCCTTCCCGGGCGCCACCGCCGGGGGTCAGGACGGGACGGTGAACGACCCGGCGACCGGCGCCACCAACGATACGGTCGCTGGGGATGCCCCCGCCCAGGCAACTCCCACGGGGTAACCCCCGAACCGGCACCCGAAGCGTCCGGGCTGGACGTCGGCGTCTAGCCCGGAGGGGGCGATCGGCTGCCCGTCTGCCGGAGCCGGCGTCCCCTGGGGGCGGGGACCGGGGCCGATCCGGACGCCAGGGACGAACGAGGAATCCCAAGTCGATCGATGCATTCGCGTCCGCTTCTGCGTGCTAGGATAGTGCGTTCGTTTCGATAGTAGATGGTGTTGGTGGATGACGCGAGCATGAGCGACGGTCATCTCGGCCGGGATGATCCTCCACAGGGCGTGCCCCCTGAATCGGGTCGGCCCGGCGACGCCTGCGACCCCCGGTTGCCGCTCGCGGCGGTGCCGGATGCGGTCCTGCTCGCCGACCCCGCTGGTCGCTGGATCGAGGCCAACCCTGCGGCCCAGGCGCTGCTCGGCTACGGCCCCGGCGATCTGACCGGTGCCGTCGCCGAGGAGACCGTGGTGCCGTGGCCGGTCGGGGGTGAGGGAACCTGGAGTCGGGCCGAGGCCCGACGCGGAAACGGAAGCTGCGTCCCGGTCGATGTCTGGACGACGGTCCATCCGGGCGCGGACGGTCCCGTCACCACCCTGGTGCTGCGGCAAGCGGTCGCCCATCGCGGTGAGGCGAAGCCGGAGGTGGGCGGGGACGGTGCCGCCGCCTCGACGAGCGACGCGATCGTGGAGACGACGCTCGACGGGCTCATCAGCGGCTGGAACCGCGCCGCCGAGCACCTCTACGGATACCGCCCCGACGAGGCCATCGGCCGGCCGGAACGGATGCTGGTGCCGCCCGACCTGCTCGGCGAGGTGGCCGGGTTGCGCGAGCGGACCCGGCACGGCGCCGCCAGCGGCGAGCACGAGACGACGCGGCTGACCAAGGACGGTCGCAGGATCGATGTCGCCCTGGAGATGGAGCCGGTCCGGGATGCGGCCGGGCGCGTCGTCGCCGTCGCCTCGGTCGTGCGGGACGCGGACCGGCGGATGCGGGCCGGGGCGGCGCTGCGGGCGAGCGAGGCGCGGTTCCGGGCGGCGTTCGCCGACGCCCCGATCGGGATGGCCCTGACGACCCCCGACGGCCGCTTCGTCCAGGTCAACCGGGCGCTCTGCGAGATCCTCGGCTACGCCGAGGCCGAGCTGCTCGCCAGGACCGCCCCTGAGGTCACCCACCCCGACGACCTCCGAGCCGACGCCGAGCAGGCCGCCGGGCTGCTGGCCGGCGGCATCGGCGCCTACCAGGTCGAGAAGCGCTACGTCCGCCGCGACGGCCGCGTCGTCTGGGGGGAGTTCAGCGCCTCCCTCGTCCGCGACGAGGCAGGCCAGCCGCTCCACCTCGTCTGCCAGATCCAGGACGTCACCGAGCGGAAGCGGGCGGAGGCGGAACTGTGGGCGGCGAAGGAGGCGGCAGAGGAGGCGAGCCGCCTCAAGAGCGGCTTCCTGTCGACCATGAGCCACGAGTTGCGGACCCCGCTGACGGCGATCATGGGCTACGCCGAACTGATGATGGGGGCCAGCCTCGGGCCGGTCGAGGAGGCGGACGCGGCCCAGATCTCGCGCAGCGCGCGGCACCTGCTGGCGCTCGTCGACGACCTCTTGGACCTGTCGCGGATCGAAGCGGGGCGACTCGACCTGGTCCCGGAGGAGGTCGACCTGGCCGACGTCGTGGCGCGGGTGGCGGCCGAGGTGGCACCGCTGGCGGCGGCGAAGGGGCTGACGCTGACGGTGGCGGCGCCGGCCGGGCTGCCACGGCTGCGGGCCGACCCGGTGCGGCTGCGGCAGTTGCTCCTGAACCTGGCCGGCAACGCGGTGAAGTTCACCGAGCGCGGCGCGGTGACGCTTACGGCGAGGGCGGCGGCGGTTGGCGTCGAGGTGGCGGTCGCCGACACCGGGATCGGGATCGCAGCGGAGGCGCTGCCGCACGTGTTCGACGAGTTCCGCCAGGCCGACTCGTCGACGACCCGACGGTACGGCGGGAGCGGACTGGGACTGGCCATCGCCCACCGCCTGGCCCGGATGCACGGCGGCGCGATCGCCGTCGAGAGCGCGCCAGCGGTCGGCTCGACCTTCACCGTCTGGCTGCCCAGCCAGGCCGAGGCGGAGGCCGCTGGCTAGCGCCATCGACACCGGCCACCGGGGACCGAGACCGGCATCCCCCCGCCGCTTCGCGCTACGGCGAGTGCCGGATCCCGGTCCCAGGCGTTGCGCTGGGGCTGTGCTCCAGGAGGGCACCGGCGTCGGCGGCGGGCAGGGGAGCGCCGACGTAGGGCCCCTGGGCGAGGTCGCAGCCGAGCGCCGCCAGGGCCGCGGCTTGGCCCTCGGTCTCGACCCCCTCCGCCAGGAGCGATGTTCCCAAGGCACTCGCCAGGCCGACCAGGGCCCGGGCCACCGCGACCGCCTCCGGGTCGTGCTCCAGCGCCGCCACCACCGTGCCGTCGAGGCGCAGCGCCGAAATCGGCAGGCGGTCGCGACCCGCGGGGCGGGCCAGCACGCCGTTCAGGTCGCCGGTCGTCACTCGTACCCCGAGCCGGTGGAGCCGCCGGATCGCAGTTTCCGACCGCTCCGAACCGACGCCGTCCGTCTCCCGCACGTCCAGCCAGAGGGACCCCGGTGCCAGACCCGTCGTGGTCAGGATCCGGTCCACCTCGTCGGCCAGCCCTCCGCGGCGGAAGCCGTGGCCGGAGACGGCGACGGCGACCGCCGGCGCGTTGGCGAGCGCCGCCTGCCATGCGGCCCCTTGGCGACCAGCTTCGGCGAGGAGCCAGTGGTCGAGCGCGACCGCCAGCCCCGTCTCCTCGGCGACCCGCCGGAATGCCTCCGGCTCGAGCAGCCCACGCTCGGGGTGCTCCCACCAGGCCGTCGCCTCGACGGCGGTCACCCGCCCAGACGCCAGCTCGATCTGCGGTCGGTAGCGGGCGCGCAGTTCGTCCCGGGCCACCGCCCGCCGCAGGTCCGCCTCAAGACGGAGTCGCTCGCCGGCCGCCGCCGCCGCCCCCGGCTCGTAGACC
Source organism: uncultured Thermomicrobiales bacterium (assembly GCA_902806345.1). Classification (GTDB taxonomy): domain Bacteria; phylum Chloroflexota; class Chloroflexia; order Thermomicrobiales; family UBA6265; genus CADCWF01. The sequence continues at coordinate 13,226 of CADCWF010000114.1, read as the reverse complement.
GCGTAGCCGTTGCGGCCCGCCTCCTTCGCCCGATAGAGGGCCGCGTCGGCGTCGTGCAGCAGCTCCGCGGCGCTTCGGTGGGCGGGCGTGGGCAGGGCGATGCCGATGCTCGCCGTGGCCACGGCCTCGTGGCCACCGAGTTCGACCGGGTCGGCGAGCGCGGCGCCGATCCGGTGGGCGATGGCCGTTGCCTCCGCCTGGTCCCGCACCCCGTCGAGCAGCACCGTGAACTCGTCGCCCCCGAGCCGCGCCACCGTGTCGCCGGGCCGGACGCAGTCGCGCAGGCGGTCGCCGACGGCGACGAGGAACTGGTCCCCCGCCGGGTGGCCGAGGGTATCGTTGACCAGTTTGAAGCGGTCCAGGTCGAGGAAGAGGACAGCGATCGTCTGCCCCTCGCCGCGCGGGCGGGCGAGCGCCGCCGCGAGGCGGTCGGCGAAGAGGTCGCGGTTCGGCAGCCCGGTCAGCACGTCGTGGAACGCCCGATGGGCAAGCTCGGCCTCGGCCCGCTGCCGCAGGCGGCGCTGGCGTTCGAGGGTCCGGCCGACCGCCGCCAACGGGAGCAAGAGCAGCGCCAGCATCCAGGCGTGGCTGGTGGCGAGGCCGGCGACCAGCACGGCCAGGCCCACTTGGGCGGCCAGGGCGAAGGAGTCGTCGATGGCCGTTCGCAGGAGACCTCTTGCCGGCACCGGTGACGGCGGATCGCCAGTGCGGAGGACGGCGACGGCCTTGGCGCCGAGCGCTCCGGGCAGGCCGGCCGCCACCGCGGCCGGGACGACGGCGAGCAGCGGCCAGGCGCGATCGAGGACCGGCCGTGCTGGTTCCCAGCCGAATCCCCCCAGGACCAGCCCGGCGACGAGCGCCTGGAGGGCGACCCGGACCGCCTGGTGAATGGCGGCGGTGGAGGTGGGGTAGGCCGGCCAGAGCGCGGCGGCAAGCAGCGGACCGGCGGCGGCGGCGAGGGCGGCTGGGGCGGGGTCGAGCAGGAGAGCCGCTGCCAGGACGATCGGGGTTTCGACCGGGAGGTGCCCGCGCCGCTCCAGGCGGATCGGGCTGCGCTCGACCAGCGCCCCGGACACGACCAGCAGGAGGACCAGCGCGCCGCGACCCCGGACGTCGGTCGCGGCACCGCTCGACGCCGCCGCGACTGCCGTCAGTGCGGCCAACGCGAGTGCGGCGGGAAGCCAGTGAGCAGCGGGCTCCGACCGGAGCGGGGCAAGGCCCGTCATCGATGAGCGCCCGATTCGCTGCCCGCCCTCGATCCAGGGTCGGCGATGCCTTGTGGCGTGGGAGCGCTCCGCTTCACCGTGGCACGAAGGCAGATGCGGCCGGCGACCGGGATCGTCGCGGGGAGCGACCTGGCCGCGAGCGTTGTGACCTGGAGCAGCGACCACCGGAAGGCATTGGTGTCCGGGCTGCCCGGGGGGCAGGCAACGGCCCGGCGAGCGCGATCCGAACCGGAGGTCGGGACGACTCTGCTCATGCCGCCGCCAACGGCCCGCCTTCGCGGCCGAACGGGCATGCCAGCGGCATTGGTCCGATAGTCGGCATCGTGGCCCGGTTGCGCCGCCATCGGCGGCCAACGAGGGGTAGAGGGGCGCACCTGGAGCCGTCCCGCACGCTCGACCAGATCGGCCTCCTCCTCGCCACGTCGAGCCTCGATTGCCGTCCGAGTGGCACCGTTCGGAGTCGGATTGAGGATCACGCCGCGACTCCGGTGCGCTGCGAGCGGCCAAGGGTCTCGCGCCGGACCGAACCTCAAGAACCCGGCCGACTAGAAACATCCGACGATACTCCGCCGGTGCCCCCTTGACAAGGAATCAGGCGGCTGTTAGGATAATCAAGGAAATGAGCGGAACAATTCCGCTCATGGTATACTATGGAGGAAAAAACCGATGATGCGTTGGACTCCGAGCACCACGACCGACGTTTCTGAAGTTTCCGAGGACAACGTCGTCCGGGAGTTCCTCGCCTCCGTCGTCGGTGCCGTCGCCGGCATGGGCGGGCGCTCCGTCGTCGTCGCGGTGATGGTTGCCCTGATCGTGCTGACGCTGGTGTTCGGCGTCTCGACGGAGGATGCGCTGGCCGGCGGCAACTGGTGCCCACGCTGCTAATCGGGCGGGCGGCTGGCCGCCGCTCGGCCACCTTCGCCGCAGCAGGGATGGCCGCCGCGTCCGCGACGGGCCGGCACCTTGAGCGTCGGACCGGCCTCCCCCGTGGTCCCGTCCGGCTACCCGGGGTGATCCGTTCCACGGCGACGCCACGACGCTCGGCCGCGTGACGGGATCGACCGTCCTCGCGGTGGCGCCGGGGCTTGCCGACGGTACCGACTTGGGCGGCTCGAGCCAGTAGATCGGCTCTCGTCTCGACGGCGCACCGGGGGCGGGGATCGGGTCGTTGCCGCGCCCGTTGGCGGGCCGGCCACGGCGCGCTCGCCTCGGCCTCGCCCGGGTCGGCGCGGCGATCCACGGGAACGGCATCCGGGGTGGCATTAGCCGGCGCTGAGCGCGACCCACGGGGCCACGCCGCCACCCACCGCGCCCCCGATCGGAGTCGTCCGGCGCCAACCGGGGGGGCGCCCGGACCCACCCAGCCGGCTCGGTCCCGGTCCCGATCGTGCCTCGTTCGGACACGATCCCCCGGGTCGTCATCCTTCCCGACCCGGAGATCTACCGTCGCAGGGCGAATGGCCGCCGGCAATCGCGCTCCGTGGGCGCGGGGCCTCCGACGACGGGGCGTCAGCGCGACCTCCGTGGACGCGGGACGCTCAATCCGGCTACCATCCCGCTCGTCGGCGGGTTGCCCTGAGGGAGCGTCGGTCCAGGCGGGGGCGGGTGGAGCGCCTGCACGCCGTCCCGAACCCCCGACCCGGTGACCCGACGCATGCTCCGTGGCCGCTTCCGGTCCCTGGGCACGCACGCCCTCCGGGACACCGCCGGGCGCACGTTCGGGAGAGCCTCGACGGCATGACGCTCGCGGAGATGTCCCTCCCGCTCCGCCGCTACGTCCTGGCCGTCATCGCCGGCGGTCCGCTCCTCGTGGTCGCCGTCGCGCTGCTCGCCGGCGTTGGCGGGATGTCCGCCGCCGATTGGGCGCGGGCGCTCGTCCTGACCCTGCTCGCCGCCCTCTCTTACGGGCGGCCCCTCCGCGTCGCCCACAAGTTCAGCTACGACGTCTCCGACGTGGTCCACGTCGCGATGATCCTGCTCTTCCCGCCCTGGATCCCTGGCATCCTCGTCGGCGTCGCCGGCGGCCTCTCGCTCGTCCTGCGACCGGCCTGGCGCGACGCCGAGTTGTTCAACATCGGCCAGGCCATGCTCTATGTCACGGTCGGCGCGGTCGGCTTGGACCTCTTCGCCGCCCAGGCCAACTCCGGCCCCTCCCCGGCCGGGCTGCCGCCGCTCGGCGCGATCGCGGTCTCGGCTGTCGTCTCGCTGCTGGCCAACATGGCCCTCGTCGCGGGGGCGATCGCCCGCGAGACCGGCGCCCGCTTCTGGCGCCTCCTCCGGGGGCAGGTCGCCGATGTCGCGGTGACCTACGCCGCGCTCGTCGCCCTCGGCGTCGTCGTCTCCCTCATCGTCCGCGACTACCCGTTGGCGCTGGCGCCCCTCGTCCTGCCCGCCGGGCTGGCGCAGTACGCGCTGCGGCGCGAGGTGCAGCTCCGCGCCGACACGCGGGCGGCGCTGGCCGCCCTGGTCGATGTCGTCGAGCTGCGCGATCCCTACACCGCTGGCCACTCAATGCGCGTCGCGACGATGGCGCGCGATCTGGCCGTCTGGATGGGGCTGCCGGGCGAGGAGGCCGACCTGATCGAGACGGCCGGCCGCGTCCACGACCTCGGCAAGGTCGCCATGACCCCGGCCCTGCTCTTCAAGACCGGCCCGCTGACCGAGGAGGAATGGACCTACGTCCGCCAGCACCCGGTCCATGGCGCGGCGATCGTCGAGAAGTTCGCCGGCTACCGCGGCTGCGCGGTGCTCGTCCGCCACCATCACGAGCGGTGGGACGGCACGGGCTACCCGGAGGGTTTGGCGGGCGAGGAGATTCCCCTCGGCGCCCGGATCCTGGCGGTGGCCGACGCCTTCGACGCCATGACCAGCGCCCGCGCCTACCGGCCGGCCTCCGGCCCGGAGACGGTGCTCGCGGTCCTCGAGGCCGGCGCCGGCGCCCAGTGGGACCCCCGCGTCGTCGGGGCGTTCGTCGAGTACCGGCGGCGCGCCACGGCCGGCGCCGGGGTCAACGTCGCCCCCCGCCCGGTGCCGGCCTAGCACCCCCGGCCGTTCCACCGCCGCGGACGTCGGGTGGCGCCGTCCCCGGGCGCCGGTCCGATGCACCAACGGCGCTCGGCCGCTCGGAATCCCTCCCCTGGTGGGCGGGCCTACCCCGCCGCCATCCGGTTGGTCAGCTTGCCGAGCCCCTCGACCTCGACCGTCACCTCGTCGCCCGGTTTCAGCCAGTTCTTCTCCGGCAGCCCCATGATCACCCCGGCCGGGGTGCCGGTGATGATCACGTCGCCCGGCTCCAGCGGGAAGTAGTTGCTGATGTAGGCGACGATCTCGCGGACCGGGAAGATCATGTCGGCCGTCGTCGAATCCTGACGGAGCACCCCGTTGTGCCACGTCCGCAGCGCGTACCGCTGCGGATCGCCGACCTCGTCGGCGGTGACGAGGTCGGGGCCGATCGGGAGGGACTTGTCGAGCGTCTTGCCGAGCAACCACTGGCTCGTCCGCGTCTGGAGGTCGCGGCAGGAGACGTCGTTGGCGGTGCAGTAGCCGAAGACGTGGTCTAGCGCCTCGTCCTCGGGGACGTTCCACGCCCGCCGTCCGATCACGACCCCGAGCTCGACCTCGTAGTCGTACTCGGTGCCCGACTTCGGCAGCGGCACCGGCTCGTTCGCCGCCGCGATCGTGTTCGAGAACTTGGAGAAGAGGACCGGCGTCTGCGGGATCGGCAGGTTCGACTCTTCGGCGTGCTTGCGGTAATTGAGGCCGACGCAGACGATCTTGCCGGGGGTGCCCACGCACGGCCCCAACTCCAGCGCCGCCTCGTCCCGCAGCCAAGCCCCGCGCCGCCCCCCGGCCCGCCCGACCAGCCCGTCCAGCGCCGCCCGTGCCGCCGCGCCGCCAGCGACCGCCTCGTCGATGCTCCGCGGCACCCCCTCGCCGCCGAGCGCCGCGGCGGCGGCGACAACATCGATCACCCCCGCGTCCGTCCGCACGCCGAGCCCCAACCCGTCCCCGTTGCTAAACGCCAACAGCTTCATGGTCCCCCCTTGTAGCGGATAAGGGATACCGGATAGGACGCAGGAGACGACCGCCGCCGGCGGCGAAACACCTATTCCCTATCCGCTACGCCCAATCTCCTCGCTGCGAACCGCACGATCCGCTCGCAGCCGGTCAGCAGCGCCTCGTCGGCCGAGGCGAGCGACAACCGGACCATCCCCTCCGCCACGTCGCCGAAGGCGGCGCCGGGCGAGGTGGCGACCAGCTCCTCGTCGATCAGCGCCTTGGCCGCCTCCGTGCTCGGCATCCCGGTGGCGCGGAGGTCGGCCAGGGCGTAGAAGGCGCCCCGAGGGACCGTTGGCAGCAGCCCGGCCGGAGCCAGCGCCTCGACGACCAGGTCGCGCCGCCGCGCGTAGGCACGCCGCATCTCCTCGACGCACGCCTGCGGCCCGGTCACCGCCGCCAGCGCCGCTCGCTGCGAAACCTCCGAGGGGCAGGAGACGAGCGCCTCCTGCGTCTTCGCCGCCAGCGCGACCAGCGCCGCCGGTGCCACCGCCCAGCCGATCCGCCAGCCGGTCATCGCGTAGCTCTTGGAGCAGCCGCCGACGGCGACCGTCCGCTCGCGGGCAAACGGGGCGAACGGGGTCATCGTGCCGTCGAAAACGAGGTCTTCGTAGATCTCGTCGGCGATCACCCAGAGGTCACGCCGGCGCGCCCAGGCCGCGACTGCCGCCACCGTCTCATCCGGCCAGACGGCGCCGGTCGGGTTCGACGGGTTGTTGAGGACAACAACCCGCGTCCGCGGCCCGGTCACCCGGTCGAGGTCGGCCGGGTCGGGCAGGTAGCCGTTCTCCGGGCGGAGCGGGTAGGGGACCGCGACGGCGCCGGCCAGCGGCACCTGGGAGGCGTAGTTGGGCCAGCCGGGGTCGGGGATCAGCACCTCGTCACCCTCCCGGACCAGGGCGACGAGGGTGGCGAAGATGGCGTTGACGGCGCCGACCGCGACCAGCACCTCCTCCGGCGCGACCGGCTCGCCCCAGCGGGCGGCGGTCCGGGCGGCGACGGCGCGGCGCAGTTCGGGGATGCCGGCGTTGGGGGTGTAGCGGGTGTGGCCAGCGCGCGCCGCGGCGAGGGCCGCGTCGACGATGTGGTCCGGCGTCGCGAAGGAGGGCTCGCCGACTTCGAGGTGGATCACCCCCTCGCGGCCGGCGGCGAACTCCATCACCTCGCGGATGCCGGAGCGGGGCAGCGCCTCGACGACGGGCGAGAACGGTCTCATGCGCGGTCGGGTCCTCCCGCCCGGGCGGTGTTCCCACCCGGTCCGTGCCACCCCTCGGGCGGCCGGCGGCTATCCTACCGGTCCGCGGCCCCGAGCGCACGGGGGCCGCGCGTCGCCGGGCGGATCGGAGCATCAGATGACCAGTCGTCGGTCTCGGGCGTCCGCGGGCGGTAGCCGATCCCGATCCCGCTCCCAGTCCGCGCTCGCGTGGCGCCGGGTTCGCGTCGGAGCGGCCTTGCTGACGGTGCTGGCCCTCCTCGTCACCGGTCTGCCGGCGCTGCTCAGGCCGTACCAGGGATCGCCCCTCGCGGCCGTGGCCGCTGCCCAGCGGGACCGGCTGAACTGCGACGACTTCGACACCCAGGCCGAGGCCCAGGACGAACTCGACGCCGACCCGGCGGACCCGAACGGGCTGGACGGCAACAACAACGGCGAGGCGTGCGAGGAGTTCTTCGAGGCATCGGGCGGCGGCGCCGGCAACGGCGGCGGCGGGGGCGGCGGCGGCAACCGCAACAACGCCGCCGCCGACGCCGCCGCCGACGCCGACGCCGCCCAGGATGGGTCCCCAGCCGGGACCCGCTGCACGGACTTCGACACCCAGGCCGATGCCCAGGCGGCGCTCGACGACGACCCCGCGCTCGCGGACCGGCTCGACCAAGACGACGACGGCGAGGCGTGCGAGAAGGCGTTCCGCGACGCCGACAGCGGCGACGACAGCACCGGCGGCGATGATGCCGGCGGTGGGGGAGGCGGCGGCAACGGGGGCGGCGGCGGCGGCAACAACGGCGGGAACGCCGCCGGCAACGGGGGCGGGGGTGGCGGCCGACGCGCCACGAGCGCCGACGAGGAGATCCCCACCCCGACCCCGACCCCGACTCCGACCCCCGCCACGCGCGGCCGGGTCGTCGACATCGATTGCGTCGACCTGGTCTACCAGGAAGTCGCCCAGGAGCAGCTCGCGCGCGACCCGAGCGACCCGTTCAACCTCGACCCCAGCGGCGACGGCTTCGCCTGCACCTCGCTGCCGTCGAGGGTCGGCATCGGCATCATCGCCCTGCCGGCGACGGGGACCGGGCCGGGGTGACCTCCGCTCGTCGCCCGCCTCCCGCCTAGCCCTGCGGATTCCTGGAGCCTCGCTCGGTCGGCCCGTGCCTCGGGTGAGCGTCGTCGACCGGGACCGGCGTCCCGGTCGACGACGCTCACCGCCGAGGTGGACTGCCATCGGCCGCCCGCCGGGGGACGACGTACCAGAGGACGACGAAGACGCCGAACAGCACGAGCGCGATCGCGGCGCTCGTCACCACACGGGTGGTGATCAGGCTGGCGGCGAGGTAGACCTCGATGCAGAGGGCGACCGCCAGCGGCACCGTGCCCCAGACCAACTGGCGCGTGGCCAGCCGGACGAACCGCCGCGAGACCGACTCCGGCTCGACCTGGCGGTGGTAGGCGGCGGGCGCCATCAGGAGCGCGATGGAGACGCCGGTGAGCACCATCCCCAGCAAGTGGAGCCCCTGCTCGGCCGGGGCGAGGAGGTCCCGGAAGGGCTGGGTGAAGACGACCGCAAGTTGGAAGCCGAAGAGCGTCTGGGTGCCAGGCAGCAGCATCCGGGCCTCTCCGAGCAGGTTGGAGACGGACGTGTCCAGCCCCGTCTCCTGCACCTCGTCCCCGTCGCCGCCGACGCCTTCGCGCTCCATGGACTCCCCGTTCCTGCCGCCGCGCCGTTGTGGCCCAGCGGCGACAGCCGTCGTCTCCGTCCACTCGTCGGCCAGGCAGCATACCGCCCACGGGGTCGGGGCACGGTCTATCGGGTCCCCTCCCCACGACCGCCGCCGGCCGCCCGCTCCTGGGCCCCGGAGGCGGGCGGCCGGGTGGGGCGTGTCGCTCACCCGGATGCCGGCCTACGACGGGCAGGGCTCGACGGCGTTGCGTCAGAAGATCTCGTCGGTGCGGCGCCGGGTTCTCGCCTCGCAGGACCGCACGCGGTTTCCCCGGCAGCAGAAGGAGTTGTTCGGATCCCCGCAGTTGTAGCTGCAGAAGCGGCAATGGTCGTGGTCGAATGAGGACCTCTTGCAGGCACCGTCGCAGAGCATAGGTCCGGCGGCACATCGTCGGGGCAGACATCGCCGGTTTGAGAGATGCCAGGACGCCGGAGGTCTGGATGACCTGGGTGAAGCGGCAGGTGGGTCCCTGGCCGCACCCGACCCCGCCGCATCCTAAGCTGGGCAACCGGATCCGACCGGTTTTGGCCCCACGTCGGCGCCGCACCCGTCTCGGATGCGGACCCCTCACCGGACGTTGCGTTCATCGGGCCGTCGTAGCCGACGGATTCGACTGTTGCCGCCACTCAGGGAGGAGGCTGCTGGAGAGGTCATCGTCGTGCCCGCTTCCGCGGTGCCGCCGAGCACCCCGGTTCATTCCCTCGCGGGTGAATCCGGCACGTTCGACTGCACGCTGTTCGGTGAGATTCGCCGCATCGGTGAGTGCCCCGCACGATTCGTTTTGGTCTCCGCGAACAGGTTGTCGACGAGGAGGCGCTGCGCTATCGCTCCTACCCCATCGCCGCGAGCGGTGCGTTTGAGCCGAAATCCGATCATCGGCTTGGATGACTCCGGTTTCGGTCCCCGGTGAACCCGGTGCCGGCTCACACTGCCCAGGGCCTCACCACATGCCGCATCTGCGATCGTGGGGCCACCGGGGCCGGTGGTGTGTCGCTTCGGGCCATCGAGCGCCGCGGTTCGCGCGGTTCCCAGCCGTCGAACCCCCAGCCACCACCGGTCAGCTCCGGCAGGTCGCCCTCTTGCGTGACCCGCAACACCAAGGCCGACATCATCTGGCCGTCCGAGAAAGGGGTACGAAAGCCTCCGGTGAGGCCGGGTGGGGGCGTCGGGCGAGGGTAGGCAGGCGGCATTGCCGCGCGGCTCGCTGCCGGGTTCGCCGCGCTCGAACACGTCCTGCGGCACATGATCCGCTGGCTCGACGAGAGCTGGGACCCCGACCCGCGCCCGCCCGACCGTTGTCGTTCCTCGCCCAGCCCCGACCCTCGCCCGCGCCGCTAACGCCGGGCTTGACATGACACCGTTTGGTGTCTTACGCTCGATTCAGCCACCAAACAGTGTCGCATTCAAGGCCGGTGCGCAACGGTCTCATGTTGGCGTCGAAGGCAGAGGCGGTGAGCGCCATGGGAGATGTCTACAGTGCGGTGGCCGATCCGACCCGCCGCCAGCTGCTCCGCTTGCTGGCCGACGCCGATGAGCTGCCCCTCCACGAGATGACGGCCCGGTTCCCGGTGGGCCGCACGGCCGTCTCCAAGCATTTGGCCGTTCTCAAGGAGGCCGGTCTCGTGAGCGATCGCAAGGCCGGGAGGGAAACGCGCTACCACCTGAACGCCGCCCCGCTGCGCGAGATTCAAGAGTGGGTCTCGTTCTACGAGCGGTTCTGGACCGAGCGGATCGATCGCCTGAAAGACCTCTTGGAGGAGGAGAACGGATGAGTGAGACCGTTGTGCTGGATGTCGAGGTGAAGAGCCCGATCGAGCGGGTCTGGCACGCCTTGACCGATTCCGCCACGCTCTCCAAGTGGATGCTGTTCAAGTCGAACGATTTCAGGCCGGTCGTCGGGCACACGTTTCAGTTCCGGGAGGCACCCGGCTGGACCGGCGTCGTCGAGTGCGAAGTGATCGAGGTGGACCAGCCGCACCGGCTCACCTACACCTGGGTGAGCGGCGGAGAGAGCAACCTGCGGCAGTCGACCGTGGTCACCTGGACGCTGACGGAGGCCGACGGCGGTGCCACGCGGCTCCACCTCGAGCAAAGCGGATTCCGGCCCGAAGCCAAGCAGGAGATCGGCGGCGCCAGCTACGGCTGGAAGAGCATGCTGGATCAGCTGCAAAGCCTCTTGGCCTCGGCGTAGCCGGGCGTCGCGCCGCCCCGGCCGACACCGCCGATCGGGTAGACGGTAGACCGTGTCCGCGACCGCGAGGAAGAAGGAGAACCGATGGACATCACCGTTCACGCGGGTTTCCTCCCTCCCAACGACCCGGGCGCCTCCCTGGCCTTCTACCGTGACACCTTCGGCTTCGCGGTCCGCAACGACGTCCGATACGGCGGGATGCGCCGGATCACGGTCGGCCCCGCCGACCAGCCCGGTACGTCGATTTCCGGGCTTCCCGTTCGTCGTTAGACTCGACAAGACACACCGGGTCGATGTGCTCCACGACTTCAGGAGTGACCATGACCGGCGCTTCCACCGCTGGAATCGAGACCGTGCCGCATCCCGTGTCCGACTTGGCGACGGCCAAGGCGGTGTACGCCGCCCTGCTTGGCGGCCCGCCGCAGACCGACCGGTCCTCCTCCGTCGGCTTGGAGGCAGCGGGCCAGCACATCGGGCTGGAGCCGGCCGGTGGACCGCAGGTCATGACCTCGCCGGTGGCCTCCTGGCACGTGCCGGACCTTGAGGCGAAGTTGGCCGAGGTGACCGGTACCGGTGCCACCGTGAAGGAGCCCGTGCGCGATGTCGGTGGCGGTCGCCTGTTGGGTACCATCGCCGACTCCGATGGCCGCGTCCTCGGGCTGCTCCAGGACCGATGAGTGCCGACCCCCGCTCCCGCCCCCAGCGTCGTCGCGACACCGAGCAGCGACTCGCCCACGACATCGATGTCTGGGTAGCCACTGCCTCGGCGGACGGGGCGCCGTATCTGGTGCCGCTCTCCTTCGACTGGGACGGCGAGGCGCTGCTGGTGGCCACGCCGACGGACAGCCCGACCGGCAGGAACCTGGCCGCCACCCGAACCGTTCGGCTGGGACTCGGTCACACTCGCGACGTGTCCATGATCGATGGCGACGTCGAGGTCCTCGAGATCGAGGCGCTGCCGCGGGAGCGGGGTGACCTGTTCGCCGCCCGCACCGGCTTCGACCCGCGCGCGCTGACCACGCCGTACCGCTGGTTCCGCATCGTCCCGCGCCGTATCCAGGCCTGGCGCGAGGCCAACGAGCTCGAAGGTCGCGAGCTGATGGTCGACGGCCGCTGGCTGATCGATGAGCGGAGGCCCGCCGTGTCCGACGAGGCATCCGGACAGAGTTGATGGGGGCGGCCCGCGAGCACGAGGGTCGTTGCCAGCACATCTCGCAGAGGAGAACGCACGAGATGGCACAGAAATCCGCCAAGAGCACCACCCGCGAGACGGCCGAAGGCTTCACGGCCGAGGAACGCGCCGCGATGAAGGAGCGCGCAAAGGAGCTGAAGGCGGAAGCGCGCGCGAACAAGAACAAAGAGGAAGCGGAACGCGCCGTGTTGGCGACGATCGCCGAGATGCCGGAACCGGACCGCGTCCTGGCCGAGCGGTTCCATGCGATCGTCAAGGCCAACGCGCCATCCCTCTCGCCGAAAACCTGGTACGGGATGCCCGCCTATGCCAAGGACGGCAAGGTCGTCTGCTTCTTCCAGGCCGCGGCGAAGTTCAATGCGAGGTATGCCGCGTTCGGCTTCAACGACACGGCGAACCTCGACGAAGGCACCATGTGGCCGACCTCCTTCGCGGTGACGGAGCTGACCGCCGCCGACGAGGCGAGGATCGCCGCGCTGGTGAAGAGGGCGGTGAACTGAGGCCCAGGCCCCCATTGGGGCCCTCCCAATCCAGGACGGCCCGAGCGGTCCGGACCGGTTACTCGTACGACCAAATGGACGTCAAATCCAGGCTTGGCGCGAGGTGAACGAGCTGCCCGACCGCGAGCCGATGCGCGACGGCCCCTGGTTGGTCAGACGCCTCGGTCGGGCGCGCTGCGTGGCGCGCTACGGGCCGAAGCGGCGTGGCTGCCTCGGTTCTTGCGCCGAGCGCCACCCCGGCCGGCACCGCCGACCGGGTAGACATCGGACCGTTGCCGCGACCGCGCCGACCAAGAAGCACGTGTGGTGCGTCACGCGTGATCCGCGGAGTCAGCGGCGCGGCCGGGGTGCCGCGCGTCGATCCCGGCTCGTCTCGTTCGACCAGCAACACGAGCAGGTCGATGGTCCTGCGCTGGCGGAACGGAACTGGAGACAGCGGATGCGGAAACTGGTGGCCGTGACGTTCGTGACCCTGGACGGCGTCATGCAGGCGCCCGGCGGCTCCGACGAGGACCGTGAGGGCGGATTCGCGCACGGCGGTTGGGTGGTCCCGCACTTTGACGAGCAAGGCGGAGCCCACATGGTGGATCTGATCCGGCGGGCCGGGGCGCTGCTGCTCGGTCGCAAGACCTACGACATCTTCGCCGCCGGGTGGCCCAACGCGCCGGACACGGATCCGATCGCCGCGGTCTACAACCGGATCCCGAAGTACGTGGCCTCGCGGTCGCCGCGGGCACTCGAGTGGGCGAACTCGCATCAACTCGGCGAGGACATTGCCGGCGAGGTCGCGAAACTCAAGGAGCACGACGGCGGCGAGATCCAGGTCCCCGGTAGCAGCGAGTTGACGCAGGCCTTGATGAAAAGCGACTTGGTCGACGAGTTCCACCTGATCGTGTTCCCGGTGATCGCAGGCAGCGGGAAGCGCCTCTTCGGCGACGGCGCCATTCCGCGCGCCCTCTCACTCAAGAGCATCGAAACGACCGCGACCGGGGTCGTGATCCAGGTCTACGAGCGAACCGGTGACCTGAAGACCGGCGAGATCGGCCCCGAGTTCGAAGAAACCTACCGATCACCTCGTTGAGCGCGGACGTGGCGGCGGTGGAATTGGGCGTGCCGCGGCGGTGCCG
>CADCWF010000113.1 GCA_902806345.1 uncultured Thermomicrobiales bacterium | reverse complement strand
GCAATGTCGCGGCGTCTTACCGGATCCCCATCCCTCGTCCTGCTCAAGGAACGGATCCCGAGCGCGTCGCGGCGGAGACCCCACTCCGGCTCCCCGGCCACCTCGACCCTGGCGATCACGTGGCTCATCGCCTGGTGCAAAAGCCTTCAGAGGGCTGATGCCTCTGCGCCATCGAGCACGAGTGGAGCGCCCCGGCGGATTCGCGTCCCCCGCCGCCGTCGTTCCCGGCCCGGGCGGGGCTTCGTACCCGTGGCCCGGGGATTCATCCCCAGGCTCGGCGGCACCCCGCTCGACCACCGCCCGTGAGTCCCGCGTGACGCACCACACCGCGTGCACGGACCGAACTCCCCGGCCATGGTTGCCACGCCGTCCGTACGGTGTCGGATCCCATCCTCCTGCATCCTCCCCGATGCCCGCAGAGATGCAGGAAAATGGAAGATTGCAGGAGGATGGGACCCGGCACCCCGCCGCTGAGGCGAGGTCCCATCCGTTCAGTCGGCAACCATCGCCGCCGGCACCCGCAGCGCCCAGATCGAGCCGGGGTAGCGGGCGGTTAAATCGGCCCAGGCGCGGTCGCGGGCCTCGTCGTCGCGGCCGCCCTGGAAGTAGCGGGCGACGCCGAGCCAGAAGAGCAGCTCGGGGTGGAGCGGGCCGTCCGGGCGGCGGCCGAGTGCCGCTTCGAGCAGCGCGACCGACCGGTCGTAGCCGGCCTCCCGCATCCGGGCCACCGACTCGCCCAGGTCGAGGATGTCGAGGAACTCGGCCGGGGGCACGGCGTTGACGCTCCGGTAGTGCTCGGCGCCGCGGCGGTCGAGGATCAGCACGGTCGGCAACCAGACGATCTTCAGTTCGCGGACGCGCGGCTCCTTGTGGTCGAGCCGGAGGGCGACGAACCGCTCGGAGACGGTCTCGGCGACGGCGGCGGCGGGATACACCACGGTATCCAACATCTCGCAGCCGATTCAGTGCTCCCGTTCGACGTCGATCAGGAGCGGCTTCCGCTCGGCCCGCGCCCGCTCGAAGGCGCGCTCCCAGTCGTGCTCCCAGGTAATCGCCATCCGTATCCTCCCGAGGGCTGCTGCGGGTGATGGGGTCGCAGGGTGCTGGGGTGATAGGGGAGAGGAGCCCTACCCCACCACCCCACCACCCCATGACCCGATCGCCCTACGACCCCATCACCCTCAACTCCGCTGGAGTATAGTGCCGGCCATCCACCGGTCCGACGATGCACCCGGGGAGCGCCCGGCCGGCACGGCAGCGGGCTTCGGGCGGCGGGCGGGCGAACCACCCGACCGGCGGGCCAGACGAACCACGAGGAGGGTAGCGCGATGTCCCGGGCCGACCTGACGGCGCAGCGGATGGCCGACCTGCGCCAGGCGATGCGGACCCACTCCATCGACCGCCGCGCCTTTATCCAGGTCGCGGGCGCGGCGGCGGTCGCCGCGGGGCTGAACCGAGACGTCGCCGCCGCCGCCCCGTTGACCCGCAGGCCGGGTCTCGTCCGCGCCCAGGCGAGCGCTAACACCTTCGTCTACGGCAGCGGCCAGGACATCTCCAACCTCGACCCCCACACCGGCCACGACTACTCGATCACCTGGGGTCAGCGGGCCGTCTACGACAGCCTCCTCCGCTACCAGGGCAACCCGCCCGAGCTGCGGCCGCTGCTGGCGACGGAGGTGACGGGCAACCCCGACGCCACCGAGTGGACGATCAGGCTCGACGAGCGGGCAACGTTCCACGACGGGGCGAAGGTCGACGCCGAGGCGGTCAGGTACAACTTCGGGCGGATGCTGCGGAAGAACCTCGGCGTCGCCTGGATGTTCTCGACCATCATGGACGAGGAGTCCGCCCAGGTCGTCGACCCCCAGACTCTGCGGGTGACCCTGCTCGAGCCGTTCGCCCCGTTCGACGCCATCCTGCCCTGGCTCTTCGTCGCCAACCCGGCCCTGGTGCAGGCCAACGAGGTCGACGGTGACGAGGGCGAGGCCTGGCTCCAGTCGCACGAGGCCGGCGGCGGTCCGTTCACCATCGCCGCCTGGGAGATCGGCAGCGTCTACGAGTTCGCCCGCTTCCCCGACTACTGGTGGACCGGCGAGGGCGAGGCGGCGCCGCTCGACGGCTTCGTCTGGCGGATCATCCGCGAGTCGTCGACCAAGCGGATCGCGATGGAGACCGGGGAGATCACCTACGGCGACACCTTCACGCCGGAGGACATCGAGGCGCTGCGGGCCGACCCCCGCTTCGTCGCCAACGACGCCCCCTCGCTTTCCCCCTTCGCGATCAAGCTCAACAACCAGGCCGGCCCCACCGCCGACCTCAACGTCCGCAAGGCGCTCGCCCACGCCTTCGACTACGAGGCCGCGATCGAGGCGGTTTCCGGCCGCGGCACCGTCATGGAAGGTCCGCTGGCGACTGCCCTCGAGCCGTGGCACAAGACCGACCTCCCGGTGCTCCGCTTCGACATGGACGCCGCCCGCGCCGCCCTCGCCGCCAGCGACTTCGCCGACGGCTTCGAGCTGGAGTACGTCTACGTCACGGGCCTCACGGCCGAAGAGAACTTCGGCCTGATCTGGCTGGAGCGGCTGGCCGAGCTGGGGATCACCCTGACCATGGCGCCGCTGGTCTGGCCGGACATGGTCGCCCGCGCTTCGTCGGCGGAGACCGCGCCGAACGCGATGGCGGTCTACTCCGGCACCGACTACGTCGACCCCGACAACTTCCTCTGGCAGGCCTACCACTCCAGCCAGGCCGGCTTCTGGGCCGCCGCCTCCCACTACCAGAACCCCGAGCTGGACAAGCTGCTGGAGGACGCCCGCGCCAGTACCGACGAGGCGCGCCGCAAGGAGCTCTACGACGCCGCCCAGTTGAAGCTGGTCGAGGACGCGGTCGAGATCTGGGTCTACACGGAGATCGAGAACGACGCCTGGGTCGCCGAGCTGGGCGAGCCGTACGACACGATCATGGGCGGCGACGTCCGCAACATCCGGTTCCAGGGGTAGTCGGGAGATCGGGTTCGACGCCGCGTCGATCCGTCGTGACCGTGTTCCCCTTTCCCGCCACACGGCGGAGGGGGTAGGGGTGAGGGTCGGCGTCCGGTGAAACCGGGGTAAGCGCCCCGATGTTCCCGCCCGACGCCACCCGGAAGGACGGCGCCCGCCGAGGCCATGAACGTCGCCGCCTACGCCCTCCGCCGCCTCCTCCTGATCGTGCCGACGCTGCTCGGGGTCACCCTGCTGACCTTCGCGCTATCGCGGCTGGTGCCCGGCGACCCGGCACGGCTGGCGGCCGGGGCGCAGGCGACGCCGGAGATGTACGAGCAGATCCGGCGCGAGTTCGGCCTCGACCAGCCGTTGCCGGCCCAGTACTGGGGCTACCTGACTGGGCTGTTCCAGGGCGACTGGGGCCGCTCGATCCTCTCGCGGCGCTCCGTGGTCGAGGACCTCCAGACCTACTGGCCGGCGACGCTGGAGCTGGTCCTGGTTGCGATGGCGATCGCGACCTTGGTCGGGGTGCCGCTGGGGGTCGTCTCGGCGGTGCGGGCCGACCGTCCGGTCGACCAGGCGTCGCGGCTGGTCTCCCTGGTCGGGGTCAGCGTGCCGGCGTTCTGGCTGGCGGTCCTGCTCCAGTTGTTCTTCGGCCTCCGCCTCGGCTGGCTGCCGGTCAGCGGCCGTCTCGGTTCGGCGTTCGCCGCGCCGCCCCACCTGACCGGGCTCTACCTCGTCGACAGCGCCGCCGCCGGTCAGTGGGCCACCTTCGGCGACGCGGCCCGCCAGCTCGTCCTGCCGGCCCTGACGCTCTCCTTCCCGGCCCTGGCGACGATCGCCCGCTTCACCCGGGCCAGCCTGCTGGAAACGCTCGGCCAGGACTACGTGCGGACGGCGCGGGCGAAAGGCGTCGCCGAGCGGCGGGTGGTGCTGCGCCACGCCCTCCGCAACGCGCTGATTCCGACGATCACGATGATCGGCCTCTCCTTCGGCTGGTCGATGGGCGGCTCGGTCCTGGTCGAGACGGTCTTCGACTGGCCGGGGATCGGGCTCTACGCGACGAAGTCGGCGTTGACCCTGGACTTCTCGCCGATCATGGGGATCGCCCTCCTCTACGGCCTCGTCTTCAGCCTGATCAACATTGGGGTCGACCTCACCTACGGCCTGCTCGACCCTCGGATCGCGCGGGGGGCAGCGTGAGCGCACGGGGCGCCCTCGTCGGCGCGGGGCCCGGCCGGACCCGCCGGGCGGCGTGGTCGCCGTCGGAGCGGCAGCGGCGGGCGCTGCGGCGCTTCCGCCAGAGCCCGCTCTCGATGGTCGGCCTGGCGATCATCGCGGTGCTCGTCCTCGTCGCGGTGGTGGGGCCGTTCCTGGTGCCGTATCCCGATGACGCCGCGGGTGCCGTCAACATCCGGGAGAAGCTCGACCCGCCGTCGGCGGCCCACGTCTTCGGCACCGACCAGGTCGGGCGCGACGTCTTCACCCGCGTCGTCGTCGGCGCCCGCACCTCGCTGCTGGCCGGGTTGACGGTGATCGCGCTCGCCCTCTCGGTCGGCACCCTGCTCGGCGCGGTCGCGGGGTTCTTCGGCGGCAAGGTCGACGACGCGATCATGCGGGTCACCGACATCTTCCTGACGATCCCCGACCTGATCCTGGCGATGGCCTTCGCTGCCGCCCTCGGGCCGGGGTTGTTCAACGTGATGGTGGCCGTCTCGCTCGTCTGGTGGCCGGGTTACTGTCGGTTGGCGCGGGCGAACGTGATCGCCCTGCGGGAGGCCCAGTTCGCCGAGGCGGCCCGCGCGATCGGGGCCAGCCGGCGGCGGCTCCTCTTCGGCCACGTCCTGCCGAACGCCTTCCCGACGATCCTGGTCAAGGCCTCGATGGACGTCGGGTTCGCGGTGCTGACGACGGCGGCGCTGGGCTTCATCGGCCTCGGCACCCAGCCGCCGACCCCCGACTGGGGGGTGATGATCGCCGACGGCCGCAAGTACCTGCGCGAAGCGTGGTGGTACTCCACCTTCCCCGGTTTGGCGATCCTGTTGGCCGTGCTCGCCTTCAACCTGCTCGGCGACGGCCTCCGCGACGTGCTCGACCCGCGGGCCCGGAAGGGAGCGTAACGTCGTGGGCTAGGGCTCGGCGGCGACGAGCGAGGCGACCCCGGCGGCGAACGCGGCGTTGACCTCGAGCCGACCGCCGAGGGCTTCGACGTAGGAGCGCAGCGTCGAGAGGTAGAGGTCTTCCTCGTGCTCGATGCGGGTGACGTTGGCTTGGCTGATGCCGAGGCCGCCGGCCACGTCTCAATGGGTCAGGGCCAGCGGGCGCGCAAATCCGCCAATGCGATCGCGTCTCGCATCGCCCCGCTTGTGGAACACGCCTCAATCCCGCTGCACCGGATCTGCCGTAACCCAGGAGGAGAGCGCGGCAAACGGTTTGGTTCTGCTCATGGCAACAATCCCTCTCGCGCGATCGTCGCCAGGTGCTCGTCGTCGAGGTGGTCCGCAAGGGCAATCGACGCCGCATACCACGCTCGTCAGGGGTCGGTCTTGGCGCGACCGATGAGCGAAGTGGTTCCGGGTTGCAAAGGACTCTATGGACGACGTGCCCTTCGCCCTGCTCCCTTACGCCTCGCCGATCGGCCCCTGGACCGCCGTCACGGCATCGTCGAGCTCGAACGGTTTGGCGAGGAAGGAGTTGCCGCCGTAGCGCTCGGCCAGATGCCGGGCGCGTTCGAGCAGGTGGCGGGCGGCGACGGCCACGCGGCCTGAACCCAACCAGTTGGTCGCCGACCTGCTCCGCAAGCCATGGCGGTGGCTGGCCGGCGACCTGCCGGTCGCGCTAGAAGCCCGACCCCTCGATCCGCCGCCGGGTCACTCGGTGCCGCTTTGGGCCTTGGCCCAGGCGGTCAGGTATGCCGGAAAGGCGATCCCGGCGGGGGTGTGCCCGTCCGCGACCGGCTCGTCCTGTGCCTGCCGAATCGGAACCACCCCCGCCCACGTGGGAAACCCCAGGTCTTCCGGCTCGTCGCTCGGCATCCCGTCCCTGACCTTGGCCGCCGCGTCCTCGATATCCACCGCGACGACGGCGGTGGCCTTGAACTCCTGCTCGGTCATCGGGCGGACGTCGTCCCAGCGGCCCGGCAGCAGTTTCTCGCTGAACCGGAACAGGGCGTCCATCTTCTCGTCGCGGTCGGTTAGCAGCCGCCCCGAGCCGTAGAGCGTGGCCGAGCGGTAGTTGATCGAGTGGTTGAAGATCGAGCGGGCCAGCACGAGGCCGTCGACGTGGGTAACCGCGATACAAACGGGGTTGTCGGCCCCCGCGTGCATCAGCGTGCGGGCGCTGCCATGGCCGTGCAGCAGGATCGTGTCGCCGTCGCGGGCGTGCAGGGTCGGGATCACGTAGGGTTGCTCCCCGATCGCGTAGCCGACGTGGCAGACGAGGGCGGCGTCGACGACCGCGTAGACCGCCTCCCGGTCGTAGGCGGCCCGCTTCGCCAGCCGCAGCACCTTGTTCCGCCGCGACACCCCGAACGCCGGGTCCGCCATGCGCCGCCACTCCCGTCGCTGCCTCGTTCGCGGCGATTGTCTCCAACCCGACCCGTGCCGGCAAGACGCCGACGGTCCGCTCGCCCGACCGGCACGGCGAGCGCAACGGTGTCGGGCACCGCAAGCAACGGCTCCCGGTCCACCACATCGACTACGACAAGCAGCACTCCGAGCCCGCTAACGTCGTCACCCTCTGCTCGGACTGCCACGACGAGACGAACCACGGCGACCGGGCGGAGTGGGCGGCGCTGTTCCGGGGGACGCTACGCGACCAGGTCGGGGCAGTGGCAGCGGAACCCGAGCGCCTCGGCGAGCGCGTCGCGCGGGTAGGCCAGGAACGCCCGGTCGCCCGACACGACGACCGGCGTCGCGAAGATCCCCCCCC
>CADCWF010000112.1 GCA_902806345.1 uncultured Thermomicrobiales bacterium | reverse complement strand
CGCAGCCCGGAGGTTGGCGGCCACCACGTCCCCGACGTAGGCGAAGTCGCGGGTCTGGTCGCCGTCGCAGAAGACGACGGGTCGCCCCCCGGCCAGCAGAGCGCCGAGGAAGGCGGGGATCGCGGCGGCGTAGGCGGAGGCCGGGTCCTGGCGGCGCGGGACGTAGACGTTGAAGTAGCGCAGGGCCGCCGTCTCCAGGCCGTAGGCGTGGGCGAAAACGGCACAGAGGTGCTCGCCGGCGAGCTTCGAGGCGGCGTAGGGGGAGATCGGCCGCGGCAGCATCGCCTCGTGCTTCGGCAGTTCCGGGCCGTCGCCGTAGTCGGCGCTGGTCGAGGCCGCGATGACCCGCTGGCAACCAACGTCGCGGGCGGCGAGCAGCACGTTGAGGGTGCCGCCGGCGTTGACGTCGTAGGTCGCGCGGGGGTCGGCGACCGAGCGCGGCACCGAGACCTCGGCCGCCAGGTGGTAGACGATCTCGCACCCCGCCGCTGCCACCGCCACCCCCGTGGCGTCCCGGATATCCCCATCGACGAGCTCGATGTCGGCGCGGACCGCCGCGAGGTGCTCCCAGTTCCCCGTCGCGCCGTTGTCGCGGACACGTACGTTCCGCCCCTCACGGACGAGCCGCTCGACGAGGTGGGAGCCGATGAACCCGGCGCCGCCGGTGACGAGGTCCGAGCCGCGCTACCGCCGCCGTGCCGGCCCGGCCAGCAGCCCGAGCAGCTCGATGGCGAGCAGGACGACGGTCAGCACCGCGAAGGTGAGCAGGACCACCGAGACCTGGACCGGGCTGGCCTCGCCGACCCGGGCGACGACGGCCGAGACCGGCCCCGCCACCCGCTCCGAACGGAACCGGAGCAGCAGGGCGCCGCGGCCGGCCGCGGTCGCCGCGACCGAGAGCACGATGCCCAGCGCCAGCGCCGTCTGCCGGGCGACGAGCCGCCCCTCGCCGGGGCTGGCGCTCCCTCGCGCCAGCCGGACGAGGAAGCGGACGGGCATCGCCAAGGCGAGCAGCAGGTAGAGCAGGGTGCCAAGGCCGGTGCCCGGCAGGCCGACGTTCACCTCAGTGGCCTTTCTCATCGACGAGCAGCGGCCGGCGGCGGACGAACTCGGCCCAGAAGGCGGCCAGGACGTGGGCGGCGTTGACCGCCCGCAGCACCCAGAACGCCGGGAGGCTGGTCAGCGCCCGGCCGATCTCCCGCCGCGGCGGCCAGCACCGGCACGAGCACTGCCGGCCCGTCGATCAGGTAGCCGAGCAGGAAGAGCGGGTCGACCAGAATCGCCAGCAGCGGCAGCAGGAACAGGAACGCGGCGGAGGCGACGAGGGCGTCCCACAGCGCGACGAAGACGAACCAGCGTAAGAACGGCACCCCGAGGACACCCTGCCCGTGGAGCCGGACGTTCTGGGCGAAGCCGTGCGACCACCGCCGCAGTTGCTTGCCCATGAACCCGTAGTCGTGCGGCTCGATCGGGTAGGAGACCGCGCCGGGCACGAACCGCACCGCCCGCCCCGCCTCGTAGAACGACCACGTCAGGTCCATGTCCTCGGCCAGGGTCCGGGTCGACCACCCGCCCTGCCGTCGGAGGTCGGCGGTGCGGTAGACCGAGAAGCAGCCGGAGGCGATCATCGGTTTGCCGTAGTAGTCCTGGATCGGCTTCAGGAACCCGAAGGCGAACAGGTACTCGACGTAGCGGCCGCGCTCCCAGACGGTGGAGACGTGGCGGGGTAGGACGAACCCGCAGGCGGCGGCGACCCGCGGGTCGTCCATCGCGACGAGCAGGCGCTCGATCGCGTCCGGGGCGAGGACGGTGTCGGCGTCTATGGCGAGGGTGAACTCGGTCCCGACGTGGTCCAGGGCGAAGGTCTGCGCCCCGGCCTAGGAGCCGGTATTGGCCGGTGGGCGGACGACGGTTGCGCCGCAGGCGCGTGCAACCGCTCCGGTACCGTCAGTCGAGCAGTCGTCAACGACGACGACGTGGGCCACGGGTAGCGCCTGGGCGAGGATGCTGCGGACGGTGTCGCCGGCACTGGCCGCCTCGTTGTAAGCCGGCACGATCACGGTCAGGTCGGCGGCGCATGGGGCCGGTCGCGACTCCACCGGGGAGAGGTCGGGGAACGGCCGGATCGGTTCCGCAGCCGGGCGGTCCGTGCGGGGGTGTAGTATCTGTGCATTCATGAGACTGTTTTGGTGCGCTGAGCCAGGCCCCGTCAAACCGAGGGAACGGCCGAGTTCGTGCGAGCCGTGCTTGGCGGCATCACCTGGCCAGGGCATTCGGACCGGCCACCGACAGGAGGTGGTACGTTCCTTGTTAGTTCATTCCAATGCAAATCGAGCGGGCGCCCTAGTGGCGCCCGCTCGCGTTCGCAACGCTTGGCGGATAGGGAGTGGGTGCTAGGAGCCTCCGCACTTGTTCGGAACGCACTGGTTCTTCTTGCAGAAGAAGCCGTTGTTGCAGTCGCGGTCGTTCCGGCAGAAGTCGCCGGACTCGCCGCTGCCGTTTTTGAACTTGCAGACGCCGCGGCTGTTGTCGCATTTGAGACCTTGACAACAGGCGCCGTTGTCAGGCCTGCCGTTGCGGTCGAGACAGTCCTGATCGAGCACCTGCTTCTTGCAGCGCCTGATCCTGCAGCCTTCGATCCCGACATCCTGCGCCGCCGCCTGGCGGGCGGTGCCGAGACCGAACAGGCCGCCGACGAGACCGACGACGGCAGCCCGCCGGCTGGTCGGGTTGCCGGCTCCGCGGGTCAGCGCATCGAATGTCTTGTCGTCCATTCTGGTAGTCCTTTCTCCGCTGAATCCGGGCACGGGGACGCGGCCCCGATCCGGAACGGGACAAACGACGATCGCGCCAAGCGTATCTCTAAAATAGCGTCGTCCATAGGGTTGTCAAGATGGGCCACGCGGTCCATGGGTTGGGCCGGGCAGACGCACGGGCTGGCCGGCGCGGCACCGGTCGCCGCGCCGGCCGCTCGCGTTGTCGGACCCGGCGCGGAGCCGGCACGTAACCCGCTCGCTGGCGGTCAGCGGAGCCGGCGCAGCTTGAACGTGTGCTGCTCGAATTCGCCGGTCTTGGCGGGTTCCGCGGACAACGTGACGGACTTCGCCTTCCTGTACCCCGCTGGGACGAAGGTGTTGGCGACCGTGTAGATGCCGGGCTTGTCGAGGCGCCGTGTCTTGATCTTGCCGTTCGTCTTGCCGTCCTGATCGGCGTCCCCTCCGTTCGCGTTCCCGTCGCAGGCAGCGAGAGAGAAGACTTCGCCCTCCGGGCCTGCCCCGATGCAGGCACCCTTGACCGGCTTCCCGGTCTTGGCGTCGATGATGGTCACGACGATGTAGGGCTTCAGGAAGTTCCTGAACGTCACCGTGCCACCGGGCTGGGTCACTTGCGGATCCTCCAGGAGGTAGTCAGTCCTGGAGTCGTCGGGCTTGTCGGGCAGGCTCTGGGTGACGATGCAGGGGCTGCACTCGCCCGACGGGGTGATCACGACCTTGCCGTCGGCGACGTCGCCGTTCAGGCCGTCGTCACAACCGGCGCCGCGACCGCCCTGGCCTTGGACCGTCAGGGTGTAGCACGCGTAGCGCGCCGGCCGCGAGGAGCCGCGCTCCTCCGCAAAGATGGTGATCGGGGATTCTGCGGCCTCGGCCGGGATCGGGCCCGCCAAGGCTGCTGGCATCGCCAGCATCATCAGGATCGCCAGCAACGAAACCGTGTGCTTCATCATCGCTCTCTCCTCGCTCGTGTGTGTCAAGCGTGGGTTCTTCTGAACTACGGTAGCGGGACGCCCTTACAGAATCCTTACAAGCCATACCAGGCGTCGGGGTCGACCCGTCTCTACTGACTGCCGTCGCGACAGGGGCCCGCGATGGACGCTCGATCCTGCTGGTTCCGGTCACACCAAGTACCTCTACGGCACACGGCTGATGGCTCCAGAGCATCGACTACCTGGCCATCCTGGTGGTTTGACTCGGCACGCAAGCTGGGCCGGTTCGAGTCCGCGGCAGTCCACAAGGGTGACGGCCCGACGCTATCCCCGCTCGCACGCGCGGTGGCCGCGAGCGACGACCCAAGCGAACTGGTCGCACAAATTCCGTCCACGCCAAGACCCGATCGACGGCCGCTATGCCCACCTCACCCATCCCACCCGAACACCGTGAGTTCGGGTGGCTGCCAGCAACGGACGTTCTCGCGGCGGCGTTCCGCCGCGCGCGGCGAAGACTCGAATCGATGTCATCGGGGATCGGCCGAGCGTGCGGAGGGACGCGTGCTCGGGCCTCGCTCCGCCCTGCGCCGCGACCGGGACGGGGCGAGGGGATTGCCAAACTTCTCGCGATGCCGACCGCCGCTGGGCTCTCTCGGGGCACGAAGGTTCTGCGGGCCAGAGCGCCAACGGGAACCGCCGAGCCCCGCTAGCTGGCCGCGGACCCGCCGGTTCGGACTGCCGCTACCGCGGTTGCCAGTTCGGATTCGCCTCCACGGTCCCGCTGTCGGTGAGGTTGAAGCTGTTGGCGCCGTCCGCCTTCATCCGGAAGATGTCCCGGAAGACCCCGCCCCCGTCCCGCTCGAAGGCGATCCGCTTCTCGTCGGGCGACCACGCCGGGCCGCGGTCGATCACCTCGTTGGTGGTCAGCCGCTTTTGCGCCGTCCCGTCGGAGTTCATCGCGACGATCTCCAGCAGGTAGTCCGGATGGGGCACGGAGCCCTAACCCCGCCGGCTCTCGAAGACGATCCGCTTGGCGTCCGGCGACCAGTCGGGGTTGAGGTCATCGACCTCGTTCCTGGTGATCTGGACCGGTTTGGTCTTCGGCGTCAGGTTGCTGGCAGCCGCCCCGTCAATATCGATCCGGCAGATATCCAGCCCGCTCCCGCCGCACGTGTAGGCGAGCACGCCGGGGCCACCGGGGAACGCCTCCGCCGACGGTCCCTGCCGTCCCCGGGGCGGCCATCGCCGGTAATCCCGCCGCCGCCATCGCCCCCCTCAGCAACGTCCCCAGCCAGAAGCGCCGCGCCAAGCCCGCCGTTCGCCGCTGCATCCCGATCCCCCTCCCTGCCGGACCGGCCCCCGGCCAAGCCCGGATGCCGCCGATGCCGCCGCCGAACCCCGATGCCCGTGGTCCCACGTTCCGAGCGCCTCGGCCCGGTGCGGGCCCGCGCAGTCGGCGGCGCGGAGGCCGGCAACGTCCGATCGTCGCGAAAAGAGTAGAAGGCCGCCCTTGCAGAAACCTTACGGGCAGGGCAGTCGCACGGCATCGCCCGTGTTGCCCCCCTCTCCCCGCGGCGAGCGATTCGTGCCAACTGCCGGGCGACGGGGGGGTGTCTCCGATCTAGCGGTTGGGAGCCGAAGTCGCCGTCCCAGGACCCGACATCGGGCACTCGGTTCCCTGGGCTGGCAGCGAGGTCGGCTCGATCGCCAGTTCGACGACCGCCTCCAGCGGCAGGTGCCGACCGGTCGTCCATGCGGCGCGGAAGGCCGCCTCGCTCAGTGCCGCGCGGGCTGCGGCCACGTGGCGTTCGTAGGCCGGGCGTTCGGCCGGCTTCAGGGGCACCCCCAGGTGCTCCCGGAGCGACTCGGCCGCGCCGCAGAGCGTTGCCGCCAGTTCCGGTTGGCCGGTTGCGGCGGCGGGACCCGCGAGGGCCTCGATACACCACGCGACGCCCAGCCGGTCCCCGACCTGCCGGTAGAGGAGGAGTCCCTCGACCAGAAGGTCGGCGGCCCGAGGATCGTGGCCGTGGTGCTGCGACAGCGAGCCCAGGATGAAGAGCGCGGTCGCGGCGGACTGCTTGTCGCCGACCTCGCGGGAGCGCGCCAGCCCCTCGCCGGCGACGGCGAGCGCCCGGTCGAGGTCGCCTTCGGCGCGGAGGGCCTCACCGAGGTTCGCCAGCACGGTCGCCGTGTGCGGCCGGTCACCGATCGCCCGCCAGACGTCGAGCGAGTCGCCGAAGTACGCCACCGCCCGCCGGTAGTCCTCCTGCCAGAAGGCAAGCACCCCAAGGTTGTTCAGGACCCGGCCCGGCCCGTGCGGGATGACGAGGGTTCGGTAGAGCGCGAGACTCCGCTCGTACAATCCCCGTGCCCGCTCGTACTCACTTCGGTCGGCCGCAATCATGCCCAACTGGTTGAGCGCGCCGGCTACCCCTGGTTGGTCTCCAACTGCCTCGAACAACGCGAGCGCTTGCTCGTTGAGCTCGCTGGCTCGACCATAGTCGCCCTGGGCGCGAGCGAGCCCGGCCAGGGCGATGAGCGTCTGCGCCGTCCGGCGGCGATCGCCGAGGCGCCGCCAAGCGGCCAGGGCGGCGGTCAACCGGGCGCTTGCCGCCGAGCTGTCACCTTGCGCCTGGGCGAGAGTGCCAGCGCCCTGGAGTGCCCGTGCCCGGGCCGGAGAGATCTCGTCAGCGGCGAGGGCGAGGGCGCGCTCCAGCCAGGCCCGTCCCTCCCCGAGGTGGCCCCCCATCCGCCAGAAGTCGGCGAGTGACCCGGCAAGCGTCAACGCCGAGTCCGCGTCCCGCCGTTCGCACGTCCAGTCGAGGGCGGCGCGGAGGTTGTCGTGCTCGGTCCGCAACCGGTCCAGCCACGGGATTTGGCCTTCCCCTCCCAGGTGTCGCTCGGCCTGCTCCGCCAACGCTCGGAAAAAAGCGGCGTGCGCCCGCCGGGTCGCCTCGGCTTCGCCGTGGGCGGCGAGGTGCTCCAGCCCGAACTCGCGGATCGTCTCCAGCATTCCGAAACGCCCCTCGGCGTCCGGGCCGTCGTCGCGGCGGAGGAGGCTCTTGTCGACCAGCGCCCACGTCCCCTCGGCCACCTCATCGGCGCCGCGGCCCCCGGCCCCCGGGCAGACGGCGGCGGCGGCTTCGAGGCCGAACCCGCCAGCGAAGACGGCGAGCCTGCGGAACAGCGCCCGCTCCGCCGGGGAGAGGAGGTCGTGGCTCCAGGCGATCGCCGCGCGCAGC
>CADCWF010000111.1 GCA_902806345.1 uncultured Thermomicrobiales bacterium | reverse complement strand
CGTCCTCCCGCTCCTGCGCCGCCAGGAACGCCATCTGCCGCGCCAGCAGCGTCTCGGTGCTCCAGACGGTGCCGAGGAAGACCGTCGTCGCGTTCGTGCTCGCCGCCATCGGGTCGAAGACGGCGTCCCACGTCTCGGGTCGGATGTCCTGCGCCTCGTTCGCCACCAGCAGCAGGTCGGCCGTTTGCCCCCGGGCGTTGGCCCCCGGCGCCGCCGAGAGGAACCGGGCCGAGGCCAGCCCGACCTCGACCGCGTAGCCCTCGCGCAGCCGCGCCCCGCCGATCGCCAGCTTCGCCGGCGCCGGCAGCGCCAGCCGCCGCAGCAGGCGGTCCCGCATCAGCGCCGCCTGCGGCCGGAACGTCGGCGCTGCCACCACCGCCTCGCCGCCCGTGAACTGCCGCCGTAGGAGGAGGAAGGCGAGGGTCTGCGCCAGAGCCTCGTCCTTGCCCGCCTGCCGGCTGAAGACGACCGCGAACGACCGCCCCAGCCCCCGCTCGACGCTCTCGACGATGGCCCGCGCCGGCTCGATCTGGTACGGCCGCAGCCCGTACCCCTCCATGGCGGCCCGCGAGAACGTGCCGACGTCGCCGATCAACCGCCGCAAGGCGGAGTCGGCCAGTCGGCCAGTCGGCCAGTCGGAAAGGACGCCGCCGTTCTCCTCTCCGCCCCGACTCCCCGACTCCCCGACTCCCCGACTCGTCATCCCGCCAGCCGCAGCGCCAAATCGATCACCACCGCGCCGGCGACCAGGAAGAGCAAGCCGTTCAGCCGGCCCTTGATCTCCCGCAGGTCGGCCCCCAGCGCCTCCACCATCTGCCGCGTGACCACCTCGTAGGCCGTCGCCGGCTCCAGGTCCAGCCGCCCCGGCCACCGGGTCTCGGTCGCCGCCTGGCCGGTTCCCTCTTGCCGAGTCCTCATTCGGTCGCTCCTGGGGGACCGCATCGGGGCAGCCTGTCGGGTTCGGCGGGCTTCCTGGGCTGAGCCCATCCCCACGCTCACGTCCGTGCCTATGACGCACCTCCAATTCCCCTGCTTACCCTGCTGCAAACCGCCGCTATTGGCCCCCACTCCGCTGGAGGCCGCTCGAAGGAACGGCGGGGGAGGGTGACCGCGCCGGCCGGCGAGCGGCCACCACGCCTACCGGCGTGCGCCGGTGTGGGGCGGCAGGCCGCGTTGCCGGAGGCACTCCCGGTCTCGCTCCTCCAACGCCTGCTGGAGCACGGACACGAACGCGCCCGCCTTGGCCACCTCGGTCAGCCCGCGTTGGACGCGGGCCGCCTGGACCGCGACCGCAACCAGCCGGGCCACGCCGAGGGCGAACCGCCCCGCGTCCGGCTCCTCCTCCAGCAGCCGGGCCAGCGCCACGCGGACCAACCCGATCTCCGCGCGCAGGCCCGGTTCGGCCCCTGCCTCGGCGACGACGCGGGCGACCCCCTCCTCGGCCAGTGCCCGGTAGGTGCCCGAGCGGATGTTCTCCAGGAAGCGGCTGCCTGCTGGATCGCGGCCGAAGCCCGCGGCCTCCCAGTCTTCGTTGTTGTGGTGGAAGCAGGTCGTCACTCCCACCCCCGCGAACCGTTTGCAGCCTGGCCGCGCGCATCGGACCCGCGCCGTCATCGCTCCTCCCACCCGGCTGCCCCCGCAATCGGCGACCGGCCGGGGGATTGCTCCGCCGGCCGGGTCCGCACCTGCCCCGTCTACATATAAGAACGGCGCGACGCGGCGAAATCTCGCGCCCGGACCGGTGCCGGATTTGACACCGGTACCGCGGCGGGTCCTTTTCGGAGCCTCGCCACCGGCGGTTGCCTCATACGGAGTCCGGTTGACTCGTTCTGGTTGGGCGGCCGCCTGGGCTCCCTCTCTCCGCGGGAACCCGCGCATCGGGCCGGATCCCCGCGGAGCGGGTGGCGGTCGGGTCCCCGGGTAGGGAGGGGGCCCGGCGCCGGGTACCGGGACCGTCCAGCCGGATTCCGTATCACACGCCGTAGGGCAGACCCGGGGTGGACATCCGCGGCCGGTCGGCGGATGTGGCCGGATCCCCGATCAGCCCTCGACGAAGAGGACGCGGGGTAGCTGACGCTGGGCGCGGCCCGTGAAGCCGGAGCCCGAGGTGGCGTCTTGCGAGGCGTCATCGGAGAGCAGCCAGGCGCGGGCGTCGTCGGCGTCGGCGTCCGGCTGGCCGGCCTTGAACAGCGCCAGCGCCCCGGCGACGTGGGGCGCCACCATGCTGGTGCCGGACATGGAGACGACCGAGCCCGACTTCCGCCCGAGCGAGCGGATGCAGGCGCCCGGGGCGGCGATGTCGACGCCCTCCCCGTAGTTGCTGAACCGAGCCAGGGTGTCGTCGGTATCGCCGGTGCAGGTCTTCGGACCTCGCCCGCCTGCCCTGCCGTCGGAGTCGGCCAGGGCGACGACGGCGACGACCTCGGGGAAGGCGGCCGGCGTGAACTCCCCCATCTCGCGGCCCTGGTTGCCGGCGGCGGCGATCGGGATGGCCGCTTCGACGACCCGGCAGACCGCCGTTCGGTAGGCCGAGGCGGAACAGGCCGGGCCGACGGAGCCGGGTCCGCCCAGGCTCATGTTGACGACATCGATCGTGGCCCGGTTGGCGTAGACCCAATCGAGCCCGCAGATGGCGTCGGAGATCCAGCCGGTGTTGTCGCGGCCGAGCACCCGGACCGACCAAATCCGGGCGCCGGGGGCCACCCCCACCACGCCGCCGCGGTTGTTGCGGGCGGCGACGATGCCGGCGACGTGGGTGCCATGACCGTTGAGGTCGGCAATGCCGTCGCCCACGCGCGCCGTGCCCCCCGCGACCGAGAGTTCCGCGCTGGCGTTGACCCCGCTGTCGAGCAGCGCCACGTCGGCGTCCGTCGCCGGCAAGCCCGCCAGGAGGTCCGTGCCGCGGCGCCCGATCCGGCGGACGCCGGTCGGCACGACCTGGGCGGTGCCGGATCGGGCGGGAGATCCGGGCTCACCTCGACGACATCGCCGGAGCGGCGAGAGGCCGAGGCGGCTACCGGCGGCAGCTCGGCGGCGAACCCGGTGAAAACGTGGCGGTAGACGTGGATCGGGACGACGCCCAGGGCGCGGGCGGCGACCCGGGGGTCGGCCCCCGGCCGCAGGCGGACGATAGCCACATCCTCCGAGCGCTCCCGCTCGCCCACGTCGCCGGCGGCGCGCTGGCGCCCCCGAGTGTCCCATGAGCAAGACATGAACCATAACCCGAACCATTTACCGACCGCTCATCTCACAACTCCGGGTTCCCGCCTGGACAGCCATCCCCCAAGAGACGTAGCGCATCCGAATCATGAAACCAACCGTCCGAAGCGGGGGGAAGAGGGCCCGGTCCATGACCAACGCCGTCCACCACAAGACGGATTCCGGATCGGCCGGGCGAGGTCAGCCGAGGGCTACCAGGGGGCATCGTGCGAACCCGGGGCGAACCGCCCCGGCAGCCGGAACATGGCCCCACGCCCGACCATGACCGCCGCCGCGAGGGCGGGGGCCGGGTAGGCCGCGGCGCCGCGGCCGCCGGTTCGGTACGGCGATCGCCGCAGTCCTGCGGACCGGGCATTGGATGCCGCCCCCAGCCGCGGTGACGGCCAACGTCGTTGCAAACGGCTGGAGGGTCGCCCTAGGCGAGATCCCGGCGTCGTACCCCTCCGATGGACGGAGGCGGGTCCCTGAGGAGGAGAAGGGCCGGCGCGGTGCCGGCACCGATCGAGCGGGGTCGGGGTCGGTGCCCGTTCCCCGGCCCCCGCACCCGGGGTGGGGGGGTGTGATTCCTTCGAGGTCTTGCCGCAGGCGGTGGCGGCCCCACGCACACAGGTAGGGAGAGGGAGGCGACCGCGACGGCGACGATGAACCCAGGGGGCGTCACTTCCGGCGGCGATCGGCTGGGGTGGCGGGGGCCGGAGCGCCGCCGGCAGGAGCAGCCCAAGCCGGCGCTGGCGAACCGGGGCGCGGCGGCGGTCGTCTGGGACGGGGCGGCCGCCCACCGCGGCTAGGAGCAGCGCGACCTGCCGACCGCCCGCGTCGCCCTACCGCCGTACGGCCTCGATCTGAACCCCGCCGAGCGGGCCTTCGAGCAGGTCCGGCGCCGGGTGGAAGAGAAGGCCGATGGCAGCCCGGAGGTCAAGCGGGCCGCGGCGGGGGCCCATTGGGGGGAGATGGCTGCGGACTCGAGTGGGTCAAGGCGCTCTGCGGCTGGGACCGGCGCTTGGGCGCCGACGCCCAGCTTCCGTCCGCTGCGAGCAGCACCCCAGAACCGCCGCATTCACGCCGGTTCGGTATGACGCACGGCACTTCCCGACCATGTCCGCCAGAAGCCCCCGCCCCTGTCGTCGGCCGGGCGATTCCGGGTGGTACCGCGTGGACCCCGCGTCCAATATCCTCGCCCACCCCATAGGGGGCGATGCGGCCATTGGCCGCAACGCTGTGCCGATGGTGTCCCCGAAGCCCTGGTGGCAGTTGGGCATGACCGCGACGTGCGAAACCGCCTCCGGGTGGGAGGCGGTGTTCCTGATCTTGTCCATTGCCCCGGGCTCGATCTCGCGGCGCGGTGGCCAGGAGTTAACCGGGCCGGCGAACCCTTCCCCCTAATGCGTTCCAGGGGTTTCCTTGAACGGGAACGGGGGACGCGTTGGCGTCCCCCGTTCCCGACGTGCTAGCTGTTCGTGCAGCGGACCGGCCTCACGGCCTGGCCGCCAAACTCCCTCTTGCAGGTCCTGGCCTTGAACTGGCAGCGGCAGGTCCCCCTGGCCGTCGCCTTGCTGCCGGCCGGGCAGCTGAAGCAGGCGTTCCGGTCCTCGATGAAGAAGCACTTGCCCGGGCACTGGTCGGTGCCCGCCGGGACGCAGGTGTCGTCGGGACCCGGAACGTACCCGTCGTCGCAGGCGCATTCGCCGTTCAAGCACGTGGAGTTCGCGGTGCATTCCAACGGCTTGCAGATGCCGTCTTCGAGGTCACAGACCTGGCACGTGGCGCAGTCGCCGTCGCCCTCGCAGCCGTCCGGCACGCAGACGTCGTTCTCGCAGGTCTCGCCGGTCTTGCAGTCCGACTTGCAGGTGCCCTCGTCGCACGACTCGCAGGCGCCGCAGTCGCCGTCGCCCTTACACTCGTCCCCGTCCTTGCACTCGCCCAGGTAGTCGCCGTGGCCGAGGTGGCCGTCGACGGCCTGCTCCGGCACTTACAGGGTCTTCTGGGCCGGTTTGCCGGGCTTGTGGCAGATGGCGACCTTGTCCTTGCCGCTCCCCTTGCCCTTGCCGCCCTTCGCCTTGGTCTTGCCGAGGGCGTCCGTGGCCCGCAGGCCGAGGAGCCCGGCGAGGGCGCCGGCACCGACGCCCTTGATGGCCTGGCGCCGGTCGCCGGCCGCTGCCAGCGCGCGAACGATGCGGTCGAAGTTCTTGTCGTCCATCGATTCCGTCCTCTCTGATGAAGCCCTGATACCTTCGGGGAGCATCCCCGGCGCACCTCGCCGTGCGGGATCTCAACACAAGCAAGAGTAAATCACATACGCAAAATAGCAGTACTATTTTTGGTGATTTGTGTATGATACTTACGTGACGAAACAGTGATCTTGAGATGAACGACCCTCCGTGGGCCGAGGACGGTGCGCCACAGGGCTGGGGCCGCGGCCGTTCGTCCCCAGCTTCGAGGGCTCCCGCCATACCCCTCGGCGGAACCTCGAGGGCCGGATGTCGGGCTCGGCGGCGCCCCACCCGGCGGAGGCGCTGGAACACACCGATGACGGTTGCGGCGGTGGCGCGGCCACCTGCGCCGTCGCGACCCGCCCCTCAAGGGACCAGACCCAACGCACGAAGGACCTCGAAGGACCTTGAACCAGAAGGCGTCGGTGGCCGCCTCAAGGGCGGGGCCCCCATAAGGGTCGCGGGACCCGGGACGACGGTGACCGCACCGACCCGGTGCCGCCCGAGGCCCAACGACGGGGGGCACGGTCGGGCACCGAGCCCCGCACGGACCGTCCCGGGGCCAGCACCGCCCGGCCTCGGGCATGGTCCGGCGCCAGGTTCTCTCGCGCCCGAGCAGCGGACCGGGTCCGTGCTTTGGAGTCGCGATCGAGGGCGACGATGGCGGTCTCGGTCGTGTGGAGCAGCGGCTGCCGGACCCCGCCCCTCTTCGCGACGTCCCCGCCCTGAACCATCGCCCTGAAGACGGCGGGGCGACCTGCCAGGACGGTCCGGACGTCTCTTTCAGCCAGCCGCCCTGCCCGGTCGCGCCGCCGCCCGGACGGGAGGTCTCGCTCCCCGGCCGGGGTGACTCTGACGGCCGGGCAGGGACCGGCCGTGTAGCGGGCGCTCCACCCGACGGCGCCGGCGGGCCGCTTGTTCGTCCCGAACCCGTTGTGTCGAGCCTTCTTGGAGCAATCCGTGCGTTACCGCCCGGGTCGGTCGCGCTGGCCGGCGGCGATACGGCGTCCCAAGGGGACGTGGGAGGAACGGGCATGGTCAAGGTCAAGCGACGGTTGGTTTTGGCGGCACCGGGGGTGGCGGCGTTGGCGCTGGTCGGCGGGCTCGCCTTCGGGCAGGTCGGCGCCGCCCAGGACGCGACGCCCGCCGGCATGGGGATGGACCACAACCACCCCGGCCACATCCACTCCGGCACCTGCGACGAGCTGGGCGATGTCGTCTTCCCGCTCGAGAACGCGACGGCCGGCGGGACGATGGGCATGATGTCCACCCCGATGGCGGGCATGGACGCGATGGCCACCCCCGGCGCCGGCATGGGCACGATGGGCGAGGTCGTCGCCGAGAGCGTCTCGACGGTCGACGCGTCGCTGGACGACATCCTGGCGGCGGAGCACGCGATCAACTTCCACGAGAGCGAAGAGAACATCCAGAACTACATCGCCTGCGGCGACATCACGGGCACGGCCGACGGCGGTCGGCTCGAGGTCACGCTGGAAGAGCTCAACGATTCCGGCTACGAGGGCCAGGCGCTGCTGGAGGACAACGGCGACGGCAC
>CADCWF010000110.1 GCA_902806345.1 uncultured Thermomicrobiales bacterium | reverse complement strand
CGCCGTCACCGTCGCGGTGCCCGTCGGAGTCGGGGTCGGGGTGGCCACGGCCGTGGGCGTCGGCAAGGACGGCGTTGGCGTCGGCGCGACGACGGCCGGGGTCGGCAGCGGCTCGCGGCCGCCGAGGCGCCCTTCTGGGGTTGGGAACAGATCCTGGGCGGGGACGTCCGAAGCCCCGGACAGGGCAGCGGTCGCCACCATCCAGGTCGCGAGCACCATCGATCGCATCGTCGCCCTCCCCCGTATCCCCGGACTGGGCCATCCTGTGCCGATCCCATCGTCGCCGGTTCGTTCGAAGCTGTCGGACGTCGTCCCCGGATGCGTCCGGTCAAACGTGCATCCTGGCGAAGGCGGGCCCCGACCCTCCTCGATCGGGTTACGCCGTCCACGCCGACCCGCAAGTGGCAAGCCTCGACCGTGGAACAACCGGGCACCGGCTCCGGCACGGTCGGTCCTGGTGTCTTCGCCAGGATCGGACCGGTCGCCATGGCGTTCCTGCAGCCAACCGTCCCTGCCAGGCCAACCTCGTCAGGCGCGAGCCCGGCGGCCCAGCGCGACTGTGGCCACGACGAGCAGCGCCGCCATCAGCGTCGGCAGGTCGACCGTCTCCCCGAGCAGGAGTACCGCCCATGCCAGGGTCAGCACCGGCTGGATCAGTTGGACCTGGCCGACCCGGGCGATGCCGCCGAGGGCGAGCCCGCGGTACCAGGCGAAGAACCCGAGGAACATGCTGACGACCGAGACGTAGGCGAACGCGGCCCAGGCTCGTCCGTCGCCCGCGACCCCGCCCCGGGCGACCGCGATCGCGGCCGGCGGTAGCAGGAACGGGGCGGCCAGGACCAGCGCCCAGCAGATGACCCTCCACCCGCCCAGTTCCCTCGCCAGGCGCCCGCCCTCGGCGTACCCCAAACCCGCAAGCGCGACCGCGGCGAGGAGGAGGAGGTCGGCCGGTTGCGGGGTGCCGGCTCCCTGGGCCGCGGCAAAGACCAGGACGGCGCCGACCCCGGCGGCAGACGCGCCCCAGAACGACGGGGACGGCCGCTCGCCGGCGCGGACCACCGCCATGATGGCCGTCGCTGCCGGCAGCAGCCCGACGACGACGGCGCCGTGGGCGGCCGGCACCTGGCGGAGGGCGAACGAGGTCAGCAGCGGGAACCCGACGACCACGCCGCCGGCGACGATCGCCAGGCCCGGCCAGCACCGGCGCGGTGGGGGCAGCTCCCGCCGGATCAGGAGGAGGACGGCCGCGAGCAGCGCCGCGATCTCGGCGCGGCCGAGACCGACGACCACACCGCCCAGCGCCGGCGCCGCGATCCGGGTCGCCGGGAGGGTGAAGCTGAACGCGAGCACCCCGAGCAGCCCGAAGACCAGCCCGCGCGTGTCGTCCCGACCGCCGACCGCGGCGAGGCCGAGTGGTTCCCTCCCTCGATCGTTGAGACGTTCGGTCGCATCGGCCATCTCTCCACTATAGCGGAATTGGTGAAGAGCCGGGGGCCGCTAGAATGGCGGGCATGGACGCCGACCACCTCTCCTCCGGGCTCGGCGGTGCCGTTCGCCAGTGGCGGCTCACCCTGGGCCTGACGCTGGACGGCCTCGCGGCCCGCAGCGGGGTCAGCCGGGCGATGCTCTCCGACGTCGAGCGCGGAGCTAAGAGCCCGACGATCCGGGTGCTCTGCCAGATCGCGGAGGGGTTGGGCTGCTCGGTCTCGGACCTGCTCAGCGGTCCGCCGGGCGACCGCCCGAACGACGTCGTCTCGATCCTGCGGGCGCCCGACCGGCCGGTGCTGGTCGACCCAGACTCAGGGGTGGAACGCCGGCTCCTGTCCCCGAATCCGCGCCGGGCCGGGGTCGAGGTGGTCCTGTACGTCGTGCCCCCTGGTAGGGAGACGGGCGAGTTCCCGCCGCATCGACCGGGGACGAGGGAGCACGTCACGGTGATGCGGGGGGAGTTGGTGGGGCGGATCGGAGAGATCGAGATCGGGCTGAGTACAGGCGACTCGGCGGCCTTCCCGGCTGATGTGCCGCACGGCTTCCGGAACCCCGCCGCCGAGCCCTGCGAGTTCCTGCTCGTGATCGACGGCCCGCGATCACCCGGCCAGATCCGCCCGTGATCGTCGCTCCGAAACCGCCGGTTGGCCCGGATCCACCAGCCCGATCAGGTCGGGGTTGACCAGCGGTTCGGGCGTGGAGACGACGGCCCGAGATCCCTCGGCCAGCAGCACCGAAACCCGGCTAGCCTCCCAATCGACTGCAGCCCAGACGCCGCCGAGGAGCTTACCCGGATCGAGGCCGACATCGGCGGCGACGACCGGGTAGGTCCGCCAGACGGGATGGTCGACCCGGTAGCGGAACGACCGCCCGCGCCAGTCGCGGTCGAACCCCCAGTAGTGCTCCTTCAGGAAGTGCTCGACCGAGTCCGGTGGCGGCACCGCCGGCTCGTTGGCCGCGCGAAGGGTGATCTCACCCCCGACCCGGCCCCGGGCGAAGCGGGTCCGCACGACCACCTCGCCGCCAGATCGTTCCACGAGGTGGTCAATCCGAGCGAGGGCGTAGGGCTGGCGGTAGAGCCACCGGGCGCCGACGACGACCAGGGGCGAGGGCACGAACTCGCGCAGAAAGACGGTCGCCCGCATCGGGCCGCGGCGGACGTAGAACCGGACGTTGACCTCGCCGAACCGCTGAGCGGTCGGCAGCGGGACGCCGAATACCCGCGTGCGGGCGAAGGTGAAGGCGACCACCGAGACGAGATGGACCCCCGGCTCGGCATCGGGCGTGTCGAGGTCGCTCCCGGGCGGCAGGAAGGGCCGGAGCAATTCCGGATCGACCCGGTAGTTGACCAGGACGACGTCCCGCCATTCGGCGGTCAGGAACGGGCAGGCCACCGGCATCCCCGGCACGTCGAGCGAACTACCTCGATCAGGCTTGCCGATGCGCGCCGCCAACGACCACCGTCTCCGAAACCTCGGGCTCGCGCGGATCGAAGAGCGGTCGACGGGACGTGTTCGATTATGACCAACCTCCTCCGGGCGAGGACCTTCCTGTCGAGCCGGGGGGATCGGGGCGATCGGAGATGCGGCTACGGGCAAGGCCACGGTGCGGCACCGGCAAGTTCACCGCGAGGCCCACCGTGCCGACCGTCTGATTGGCGCGAGATGGTTTCACAACGCCAGACCGCTATCGATCGCCGTCCTTCGTCTGCGAACCGAAACGAGGCTAGGGTTTCGCTCGCCAAGCACCAATCCCTCAAATGCCGTAGCTCCGATGGACGAACTTGTTCCGGTATCGGGCGTTCGATGCCCGCACCACGGGTGCGTGACCGAGCAGGGCGCAAGCTGAGTCGCCGTGCCGAAGCTCAACACAGGGGAGGTCCACGTCGTGTCGGCGTGGACCTCCCCTGTGTTGGCGGTCGCTGCGGACGGTCTCCTCAGGAGGCCGCCACGGCTCGGGTCGGCTGCCCCTCGTGGTCCCTCAGCTTGAGGGCCAGCAGGACGATCGCGATCCCGAAGATCAGCGCGTAGATGCCGATCAGGAAGCCGACCGTGAGGATCCCGAGGACCGGCTGGAGGGCGATCAGGACGCCGAACACGACCGACGCGGCGCCGCCGAGCACCAACCACCACTCGTTGTCGATCTCCTCCCGGACCTTGATTGCCTGGACGATCTGGATAATGCCGGTCACCACCGCCCAACCGGCGATGAGGTAGAGGGCGGTAATGAGCGCCAGACCCGGCCACAAGAAGGCGATAAAACCGGCCACGATGCCCAGCACCCCCTCCAGGATCATTTGGTTCCGGGACGGGCTCGAGCTGCGGACGCCGGCGACGAGCGCCATGACACCGTCCACGATCGCGAACGCGGCGAGGACGAGAACGAGGATCCCGAGGGACTCGAGGGGCGCGAAGAGGAAGACGAGTCCGAACAGGATCGCCAGAACGCCGCGGACCAGAACCGCTTTCCAGTTGCGCGCGAGGTCGCGCGCCAGGGTATCGGGAACCATGCTGCTCCCCCCGATTCGCTCTCGGCCGCCGGTCGCTAACGAGTC
This sequence comes from uncultured Thermomicrobiales bacterium, assembly GCA_902806345.1. Taxonomy (GTDB): domain Bacteria; phylum Chloroflexota; class Chloroflexia; order Thermomicrobiales; family UBA6265; genus CADCWF01. Next base: position 28,408 of record CADCWF010000110.1, on the reverse strand, counting down.
TCGGAGGTCGCCGAGTCGGCCCGCTCGCCCGCGCCGTCGGCGGCCGCGCCCTTGCCGGCGCTGTCGGCGCGCTCGCCCGCCTCGGCCCCGGCGTCGTCCAACTTCGCCTTGAGGTCGCCCAGGAGGCTCTTGGCCCTGGTCGCCAGGGAGTCGATGGCCGCCTCCAGGTCGTCCATCGAGCCGCGGAGCTCCGGCTTCCGCTGCTCGAACTGCTCGGTGGCGGTCCGCTCGATCTCGCCGCTGAGACGGGTCAGCTCGCCGCGGATGCGGGCGATCGCCTGCTGGATGTCCTCGGCCGATCGCGGCATCCCGCTGCCCCTGGTCTCGTCGCCCATGCGGTCCTCCTCCGGCCGTGCAGACCGGTGGCGGCGGGTGCCACGGCAACCCCCGTCCGGTCACGCCTTCTCATCCTCATCCACCTGCATTCTAGCGGGCACTTCGGCGATGTCCAGCCGCCGCCGGCATCCTCCCGGAGCGGCTTTGGTAGAGTGGCGGGTGCCGACCTCTGGCACTGGATCGCTCGCGGCGAGGAGCGCGACGATGGAGCATCCGCCCGTCACTCAGTCCCTGCTCGTGCCGCTCGACGGGTCGTCCCTGGCCGACCACGCTATCCCCGCCGCCGTCGCGGTTGCCGCGCCCGCCGCCAGGATCGTCCTCTTCCGAGTCATCGCCTCGAAAGGCGGCCTCGAGGGCGTGCTCGACCGTCTCGGCTCCGGCGGGGAGACGGCCCACGACAACGAGGCGACGGCACGAGCGGAGTTGGGGCGGTCGGCGAAGCTCCTCGACGGCAGGGCGGGCGTCGAGCAGGTGACAGCGGCCGGTGACCCGGCCGCGACAATCCTGACGTCGGTCGCCTCGTTAGGAGTCGGCGGGGTCGTCATCGCCAGCCACGGCCGAGGCGCCGTCGGCCGCTGGGTCTTCGGGGGGGTCGCCGACCGCATTGCTCGGGAGAGCCCGGTACCGGTGCTCATCGTCCGGCCGGAGGATCCCGAAGCCCAGTCGGCGCCGGCGGTGTTCCGCCGTCTCCTCCTGCCCCTCGACGGGTCGGAGACCGCGATGCAGGCGTTGCCGGTGGCGGCCGGGCTGGCCCACGCCCACGGTTGGCCGCTCCACCTGCTGACCGCGGTCGATGTCGCGAGCATGACCCCGATGGCCGTCCCCGGCTCGGCGATGCCGATCTCGGGCGAGCTCTACGAGCAGGTCTACGACGAGGTCGAAGCCGCGACCCGGCAATCACTCGCCGAGGCCACCACCCGGCTCACCAGCGAGGGACTGACGGCGACGACCGAGCTCCGGGTCGGATCGCCCTATGCGGCGATTGCCGGCGCCATCCAGGCGGGCGACCTCGTCGTCCTCACCAGCCACGGCCGCGCCGGCATCCAGCGTGTGCTCCTGGGTAGCGTCGCCGAAGAGCTGATCCGCTTCGCCCCGGCCCCAGTCATGCTCGTCCCGGCCGCCGGCCGGCAGGGTGCTGGCGAGGGCGCCCCGTCTTGAGCTGCCGTTCCGGGCAGAGTACGGTGCAGCGGCCGGCAGCTGCGCTCCCTAGCCAAGCGATCGCATCCCGGACCGAACGCACGACGGCCCGCGCGGGAGTTGAGAACGGTCGCACCGATCGGCAACAGCCGATGAGCGCCACCCCAAGACCTACTGATTGGCCCTGGGCCGCCAGCACCACGTCCCCGCATCCCAACGCCAAGTTGACGACCTCTGCCGACGCTTCGAGCGGCGCGGCGCTTGGTTGCCGGCGACGGCACCGCCACGGTGCTCGGCCGCCGGTCAGGCTTGCTCTCCTCCGTCCTGCGCTCGGGCGCCGGGTTCAGGCGTCCAACGGCGGGTCCGAAGCATTTGCCAGGTCGGGAGCCGACCACGCCCGGCATCGTGCCGACCCCTGCCGCGCAGTCATGCGCTACGCTTCGCCGATTCACCCAAGGCTGGATCGACGCTGGTGATGGCAAAGCGGCGCGGCCGCGGCAGGAGCGACATGGACGAGCGATCCGGATTCGCGACGCGGTGCATCCACGCCGGCGAGGCTCCCGACCCCTCGACCGGCGCCCACGGGGTGCCCCTCTACCAGAACGTGACCTACGCCTTCCATTCCGCCGAGCAGGTGGACGCGATGCGCGCCGGCGAGGCACCCCGCTTCACCTACTCGCCGCGCGGCAACCCGACGGTCCGCTGCCTCGAACTCAAGCTGGCCGACCTCGAGGAAGCGGAGACCGTGGTGGCCACGGCGTCCGGCATGGCGGCCATCAGCGCCACCCTCCTCGCCCTCCTGGCTGGCGGCGGTCACGTCGTCGCCTCGGACGAGATCTACGAACTGACCCGCACCCTCCTCGACCGCGACCTTCCGACCTACGGTGGCCGAGCCACCTTCGTCGACGCGTCCGACCCCGCGGCGATCGAGGCAGCGCTCGAGCCGGAGACGCGGGCTATCTACGTCGAGCCCGTCTCCAACCCGCTGCTCAGGGTTGCCGACATCGTCGCCATCGCCGAGATCGCCCGCCGCCGCGGCGTGCTGCTGGTGGTCGACAACACGTTCCTCTCCCCCGCCCTCCTCCGCCCGCTCACGCTCGGCGCCGATGTCGTGGTCCACAGCGCGACGAAGTACCTCTCGGGCCACGGTCAGGTGCAGGGCGGGTTCGTCTGCGGCCGCCGCGATGTGGTCGGGCCGATCCGCGAGAAGATGGTGATGCTCGGCGGCCAGATGCCGCCGTTCGCCGCCTGGACGCTGCTAGCCGGGATCAAGACCCTGCCGCTGCGGATGGAGCGGCACGGCGCCAACGCGCTTGCCGTCGCCCGCCAACTCGCCGCCCACCCGGCCGTCGCCCGGGTGAACTACCCCGGTTTGGAGGGTCATCCAGGCCACGCGGTCGCCCGCAGGATGCTGGATGGTGGCCGGCGCGGCTTCGGCGGTATGGTCTCGTTCACCCTGGTCGACGGCTGCGCGGCCAACCGGCGGTTCCTCAACGCCCTCTCGCTCTGCACCATCGCGGTCAGCCTCGGCGATGTTGGTACCCTCGCCTGGCCCTGGCACGGCCGCGACCTGATCCGCCTCTCGGTCGGGATCGAGGACGGCGTCGACCTGGAGCGCGACATAGCGGCGGGGCTGGCGGCGGTCGAAACCGCGGCCCTGGTGCTGGCCGCTCGGTAGTCCGGATCGGGGCGGATCGGGCGGGCGCCTTGCCTCGGGACCGCAACCGGTCTAGCATCGCAGGTAGTGGCCGACAGACGCGGCGAAGGGTCTGGGGGGACAACCGGTGGCGACGATCGGAACGGGCGCCGAAGCGCCCGCATTAGGCATGACGCTCGACGACGCGGACGGGAACGCCCACGCCATTGGCGAGGCGCTTTCCCGAGGGCCGCTCGTGCTCGGCGTCTACAAGAGTTCCTGCCAGGCCAGCAAGACGGCGTTTCCCTTCCTCCAGCGGTTGGCCGACCGCTACGGCGAGGCGGGCTTGACGGTCTTCGGCGTCGCCCAGGATTCGGCCAACGTCACGCGCTCCTTCGCCCGCCGTCTCGACCTCACGATCCCGATCCTGATCGAAGGCCCCGACTACCCGGTGACGCTCGCCTACGACGTGGTGGCCACGCCGACCGTCTTCCTGATCGACAAGGACGGCGCGGTCGCCTGGACCTCGATGGGGTTCATGAAGCCGCAGATGAACGAGCTCGCCGACACGGTCGCCAGGCTCGTCGGCAAGGAACCGGAGCCGCTCGTCACGGACGCCGACGCGGACGTGCCGATGTTCGTCCCCGGCTGACCCTCCAAGCACCTGGCCTAGGGGTTCCCTGGGTCCACCCACCACGAACGGGCACCGCTCCGTCCCGCTTCCGTCGGCTGCAGCGGACGGTTTGCCGGCGGCCCGTCGTGGCCGCTAGCATTCGCTCGGGTCCACCGTGCCGGCGGGCCGCGACCTGGGAGGCTCCGTGCGCCACATCCGCCTCGTCTCCGTCTTGATGACCGTCGTCGGGCTTGCCCTCGCCGCCGCGTCCGTGGCCGGCTGGCTGAGCCCAACCCTGCTCCTGGTCGGTCTCTTCCTGTTCTGGGCGGGCATCGTCAAGGTCGTCGTCGTCGCCCTCTGGCGGCACCTCGGGAGCAACCCGGGGGTGGCCTCTTCCGTCGAGGGGTGACGATGACGCCGGCGGACGACGACGATCCGGGCGCCCCCGAGCGCCCCACCGCCGAAGAGCGCTACGCCCGAACGCGGCAGGCGCGCCAGGTCTTCTCCGGCGCCGACCTGACCCCGCCCGACGACCCGCTCGGTGCGTCGGAGCGGTTCATCCTCGGCCCCCGCGGCGAGTTCCGTTACCTCGTCGCCCTGTCGATCCTGGTCGTGCTCTCGGCCCTCGCCTGGGCCGCCTGGGGGATGGGCGCGGCCACCCCGCTCCTGGTGCTGCTGATCGTCGGCCTGCTGGCCGCCTGGTTCCTCCTGTGACGGAACGGGGCGCGACCGTTCGTTCGTGGGATCGGGTGCCGGCCGAGACAGTGCTTCCCGGGATCAAGCGGTGGGTCGTCGACGGCGAGCGGCAGACGCTCGTGCGCTACCGGTACGAACCCGGCTCGGTGTTCCCCGTCCACGCCCACCCCGAGGAGCAGATCACCGCGATCCTCTCCGGTCAAATCGAGTTCGTGACCGCGGGAACCACCCACCTCCTCGTCGCCGGCGACATCGCCGTCCTGCCGGGCGGGACGGAACACGGCGCCCGCGTGGTCGGCGACGAGCCGGTTGAGACCTTGAACGCCCTGGCGCCACGGCGCACCCACCCGCCGACGTTTCCGGGCAGGCCGGAGCGTTAGCGGCGGTCGGGGGAAGCGGCTTCCCCTCTCCCGCGGACCGGGAGAGGGGGCTGAAGGGCGAGGGCTTCTTGGTCGACGGGGCTCCTCACCGCAAGCCGGTCTAGTTGCTCGCCGGGTCGTTCGGGTTCGTCCCGTTCAGCGCCTCGTCACCGTCGGTGACGCCGTCGCCGTCGCTGTCTGGGTTGAGCAACCCGGTCTCGTAAGCGCCGTACTCCTGGCCGTCAATCAGACCATCCCCGTCGCTGTCGGCGACAAAGGGATCGATGCCGAGCTCGATCTCGAAGTCGTCGGTCAGGCCGTCGCCGTCGCTGTCGAGGCCGGTTCCGGGCTCGGCCGGTGTTTCGGCCACCGGCTCGGCCGGCGCCTCCGCCGCGACCCCTCCGTCGAAGGGGTCGGTGCCGATGGCGATCTCGTCGCCGTCCGTCACGCCGTCCCCGTCGGTGTCGGTCGCGAGCGGGGCCGTCGCGTAGACGTTGGCCTCCTCGTCGTCGGTGAGCCCGTCGCCGTCGGTATCGGCAACGGCCGGATCGGTGTTCAGTTCAAGCTCGACTGCGTCGCTCAGCCCGTCGCCGTCCGTATCGATGTCGGTCTCGGCCGCGTCCTCGGAGAGGGCGGGCGCCTCGGAGACGACGGCGACCGTCTCGTCCGCAGCCGGGGTCTCCTCGACGGCGGCGGCTTCGTCGGCGACAGGGGTCTCGGCCGCGGTCGGAGTCTCCTCGACCGCGGCCGCTGCGGCGACCGGAGTCTCGTCGCCGGTCTCCTCGTCGTCCCCCGGCGCCGCGATCGTCGCGGCCGCCTGCGCTTCGTCAGTCGGGGCATCTTCGGTGGGGATCGGAGTCGCCGCACCGCCGGAGCCGAGGCGGGGAACGGCCGGGCCGACCACGGCCACCGCCAATTCGGCCCCGTCCTCGAGACCGGTGACGGTGAACCCGCCGTCGACGGTAAGGGCCTCGCCCTCGCCAACCGAGACGGACTCGTCCTCGCCGGCGGCGATCTCGGCCGAACCGCTCAGCACCAGCAGGAGCGACGGCAGCGCGCCCGCAGGCACGTCCAGGATTTCGCCCGGGTCGAGCGTGGCACCGACCAAGTCGAGATCGTGGCGGCTTCCCGGCCCCGTGAAGGGCGAGCTGGTGAACGTCGGGTCGCCGGCGCCCGTGCCGCCGCCGCCGGGTGCCTCGATCAGCTCCAGTGCCCAAAAGTCGGTCGCGTTGGAACCGAGCGCCGCCCGCGTTTGGCCCACGCCGGCCTCGGAAAGTCCCGCTTCGCCGGCCGCGAGCCGAAGCTGGCTGCCCGCGTCGTCCTCAACCAGGATGGCGCCGTCGGCCGCCAGGAGAAAACCGGTTTCGGCTTCGACCGCGGCGGCGTTGGCCGGGGTCTGGGCGGTCCCCCGGGCAACTTGCCAGACGATGTCGCCCGGGCCAATCGGAACCACCCCCTGGGCGATGACCTTGGCGTCGCCGGTTGCGGGCGAAGGGTCGGCCGGTGCCTGGCGGAGCGCGGCGACGCCGCCGACCGGCAGGGCGAGGGCCGCGGCGACCAGGACGCAAGCCCGCCACCGTCGCGGTGCGCTTCGACCGCCGGTCGCCTGGGTTGGAGTAGACATCACGGTTCAAGACCTCCAGGTGGTCGGCGCGCCGCGGTCGCGGCCGGGGTTCGGGCGGGGGGCGCCGGCGAAGGGAACGGCGCCGGCCAAGGATACCCCGATGTCGTGCCGGCCGGTCACGGGGTAAGGGTCGGATCGTTCGGGTCGATCCCGGCCGCGATCTCGTCGCCGTCGTCGACGCCGTCGCCGTCGGTGTCGGGGTTCAAGGGGTCGGTGTTGACGATCCGAGGGCCGACCTCGTCGCCGTCGGCGCGGCCGTCGCCGTCCGTGTCGGGGTCCCCAGGGTCGGTGCCGACCTGCGCTTCGGAGGCGTCGCTCAGGCCGTCGCCGTCCGCGTCGGCCACCGGCGCGTCGTCCGGCTGGAATCGGTAGATCGCGGTCTCGACCGCCGGCGCTTCGGCCGTCAGCGTCACCTGGAACTGCCCCGGCCCCACCTCCAAGGCGCCCGGGGCGAAGGCGTCGACGAACGCCTCGCCGATGCCGCCGACCACGGTGTATGGGCCCTCCGTCGAAGCGACCCAGGTTGCAAGGTTGCCCCTAACCGTCGCCGTGCCGAGCGGCGTCCCGTCTGGACCGATGACCGAGACGCTGCCGGGGTCCCCAGCGTCGCAGAAATCGCCGGCCAATGTCGCCCGGTCCATCCCCGGCGGGCAGTCGTAGACGCGGACGCCGATCGACTTGCTGCCGGCCGCGTCCGCCAGGGCGTACAACGCGACATCGGCCGCCGCCGCGGTCGTCTCGAGCGAGAGGCGATAGCCGCCGGTCGCCGCGTCGGGCTCGGCACCGGTCGCCACGGTCCGGTCGTACCCCGCCGGCAGCGCCGTTACCGCGAGCAAATACTCCCCGAGCGCCAACTGTTCCCACTGGCGGCTACCATCGGCCGCCACGACCGCCTGCGCGAGGTCGACCGACTGACCGTCGCTCTCTCCTGTTAGGCTTGCCGCGATGCCGTCGGCCAGCGGCTCGCACGCGCTGGGATCGAACGTCGCCTCGGTCATTCCGGCCGGGCAGGCAAAGGTGCGGAGCGTCACCAAGCCCTCGCCACGGGAGAACAGGTAGAGTGTTGCCGTCACATCCGGACGCGCCGAGCCAACCACGAGCAGGCCAGGATCGGCGACCGTCGGCTGGACGCCCGCGCCCTCCGAGGCGGTGACGACGCCGGTCATCGGATCGACCAGCACCCAGTCACGGAACGGCCGCGGAATCGCGGGGTCGGCGAAGGGGAACGGGCTGTAGAGCAGCCCCGTCCAGGTGTAGCGGCCGGCGGTTGGGTCAGGCACGTCGGGCGGCAACAGTTGACCGCCGGCCAGGATCAGGGCCGGGAGTGGGTCGAGGGGCTGGGGGACGCAGCTAGCGAGGATGTCGGCGGCGAACCCCGTTGCCGCGGCTTCGACGGCGTCGAGACCAGCCGGGCAGGCACGGACATCCATCGAGATCGAGCCGGTCGGGGGCACCGGTGGCGCCGGTACCTCCGGGCCGATGACAGCGGCGACGAAAGCCGACTGGCGGGGACCCTCGCCGGAGACGGTCAACGCGCCAGCGAAGGCTCCAGCCTGCCCGGCGGCAAGCCGGACCGGCGTGGCACCGCCCGCGCTGACGTCAACCGTGCCGGCCGTCGCCAGCACCAGCGTTGGCGTCCCCGTCGCCGAGAGACGGCGCTCCTCGCCTGGGTCGAGCACGTCACGGAGGAGGTCGAGGTCGAAGGCGCGGCCGACCGGGGCGGCGAACTGGTTGCCGGCGAAGACGAGGCGGTCGCCGCCGGCGTCGGTGGCGTGCTCCGGAGGGACCAGGGCGAGCCGGTAGTAGGGCGTGGGCGCCGGCCCGAGAGCGGCCCGGCGCTGGCGGGCGCCAGTCGGCACGAACAACGCCTCGCCGCCAGCCAGCCTGGTCTGGACTCCGGTCGCTTGGTCGTCGACGACCACCGCCGCCCGGTCGGCAAGGGCGAACCCGAGGGCCCGCTCCTCGACGATCGCGGCGGCGGGCAGCTCAGCCGAATCGAGAACGACGCGCCAGGCGACTTCGGGGGCGGGCATCGGTGCCACCCCCTGGGCGACGACCTGTGCGTGGCCGACCGCCGGCGACGGTCCGTCCGGCGCCAGGAGCACCGCCTGAAACGCGGCCGCCGGCAGCGCGACGATCGCCGCCAGTAGCGCCAGCAGGACTGCCGCTCGCCGCGGCGGCGCACCGACTCGGAGGGTAGCGCCCAGCTTCCTGCCCGTGCCGAGGGTTGGCCCGTCTCCCACGTCGCTCTCCCTTTCCGGCGGCAGCACCGGGTGCCGGTTGGCCCGGCCCCGACCAGTCGCCCTCGGAGTTCGTCGTTCCTGACCCTACTACGCACGAGAGCAGGTCTCGGGTTCTTGGTTCGTCGCCCGTCGCCCCGACTCGCGCCCCGGCGGGCGCTTCGCGGCGCACTACAATCGCCGGCGCCGCGACTGAAGCGCCGTGCGGCCGCGAGGAGGGGTCCGATGCGCATCGCGGTGATGTCCGACATCCACGGCTTCAGCCTGGCACTCGACGCCGTTCTCGCCGACATCGCGCGCGAGGGGCCGTTCGCCGCGGTCGTCGTCGCCGGCGACCTCTGCGAGGGCGGTCCGGACCCGGCCGGAGTCCTCGACCGGCTTCGCGGCCGAGACTTCGTCGTCGTCCAGGGCAACACCGACCGCGACCTCGGCGAGGGGGATCGCTGGTCGAGCCCCGGGGTCGACTACGCACTGGCCGAGATCGGAGCGGATGGCCTCGCCTACCTCGCCTCCCTGCCGCTCAGCCACCGCTTCACCCCGCCAGGGGGCGAATCACCGGGGGACGACCTGCTCGTCTTCCACGCGAACCCGTACGACCTCGACCGCAAGCTGCTCCCCGAGATGACCGACCGCGGGCTGCGGGAGGTGCTGGGCGACACGGTCGCCGGTGCGGTCGCCTTCGGCCACCACCACGTGGCGTACGTCCGCCGACTCGACGGAATGCTGCTGGTCGATGTCTCGGCGGTCGGCAACCCGAAGGACGGCGACCTCCGCGCCAAGTACGGCATCGTCCGCTGGGACGCAGGGGAGCGCCGTTGGGACGCGGAGATCCGGCGCCTCCCCTACCCGTTGGAGGCCACCGCCGAACAGATGCTGGCAGGCGGGATGCCGGACCCAGAGAAGGCACTCCGCAAGCTGGAGCGCGCCTCCTACCGGCGCCAGGCGGGGCCGTAGGCGCGCCAGGGATACCGGGCGAGCGACGAACGGCCGCCGCGGAACCCGGTGGGCGAAGACGGGAACTGGCGCTCCCGTGCGGTTCAGGACAACGGGCGGGAGGGGGTCGATCTCGACCCCCTCCCGCCCGTTGTCTGCTTCGTCGTGCCGTCGGCCCTGGCGGGCCGAGGCGTTCAGCCCGGAACCCCCTGGTCGTGCGCCGGGATTCGGAGCCTAGCTGACGAAGGCGACGTTGTTGTCGCCGCCGGAGGCATCGGCGATGGCGGTGCCACCGTTGGCGGCGATGCCCAGGTTGGTCGCGTTGGCGGACGAGCCGCCCGAAACCGCCACGTCGCCAATGGTGTCGCCGACGCCGATCACGCTGCCGGCGTTGCCGCCGGAGCCGATGTCGCCGACGGACACCGCACCGCCGTTGGCGCTTGCCAGGGCACCGCCGCCGTTGCCGGCCGATGCGGTCTCGACAACTTGGCCGAAGATCAGGTTCGCCACGGTTTCAACCCTCCCTCGATGGATCCGACTTCCCTCAACCCGTTGCCATGAACGACGCGACGACGGACGCCGGGCGCACACCGGCGGCCACGCGACTGTTCTGGAAACCCCAAGCCACGCTACCACCGCCCAGGAGGGGTGTCAATGGTCTGCACCACGGCTCGGTCTGCGGGCCAGAATGCCCGCCTTGGACAACACCGGAGCCGTACGAACTAATCTGAGGACGATCGTTATCGTCTCGCCGTCTTATTTTGTCATTTTTAGGTCCTTGCAATCTTCCGCCGCTCGCGGTACCGTTGCACGCACGAAAGGGTGGCCGGCAATGTCCCCGCGCGAAGGACGCGCCACGACAGAAGCCCACCGCGCTGCGGTGGGCTTCCGGTACCCCCAGCGGGATTCGAACCCGCGATCTTCACCTTGAAAGGGTGACGTCCTGGGCCGCTAGACTATGGGGGCCTTGCCCGAACAATAGCGGCCGGCCGCGGCCGGTGTCAACGCCGTGGCGGCCGCGGCGGCGCTCCCCCGACGCCGACGGGGTCACCGTCGTCGCCCGGCCGATGTTCGATCGTCCGCTCTGGAGGGAAGGGCTTGTCGGAGAACCAGAACGCCACGCCGCCTCACGGCGCCACGCCTGCCCCGTCCGGCGGTCGGGTGATCCCAAATCCGCTCGACGCGGTGGCACCCATCGTCGCCGTCGCGGTGGCGGGTCTCGCTGTCGTGCCGCTCGTGGCCGCCGAGCGGTTCGCAGGAGGTCGTCCGGATCGCGACGAGGAACCGGCCACCGCCGAGCCCGCGGTTACGGACCGGATGGGACTGGACGCCGAGCCCCACGACGATGCCGCCGGTGGCACGGCTGTCGGCGCCGAGACGGCACCGGTTACGGAGTCCACCAGCGACGAGGCCGCCGAGACGGAGGGCTCCGAACCGATCGCGATCGAGTCTCGCCAAGGTTCCCGTCGCACCGGGGAGCGCCGGGAGCGTGGCCGGGACGAACGGGGCGAACGAAGCCGCTCGGAGCGGCCGACCCGCGACGAGCGCGCGCGTCGGCGAAGCACATCCCCGGAACTCGATCCGGCCTCGAAGGAGGACTCGTCCGTCTCCCAAAGCGAGGTGGTGTCCGCCGCTTCCCCGGCCGCCGACGCCGGCCGCTCGATTCATCTCGGGTCAGCCGAGCCGGACGGAAATCCGGGCCAACCGGAGAAGGTCGCCGGGGAGCTCCCGGCACCGGCGGCGGGCGTTGGCGCCACAGTCGACACCGTAGCGGCGCCGTCTGGAACGATCCCCGCTGCCGCCCGGCCGCCGATCGAACTCCAGCAGGCGGAGGCCCGGCGGGGGGTTCTGGTCACCCCGGTCATCGACACGGCCAACCAGCCTCCCCGCGCGGTCGAGCGGATGCGGGTCCAGAAAGAGGCGGCCGAGAAGGTCATCCTCGACTTGCCGGAGGTCACCGCCGCCGTCGCGCCGCTCGTCCGCCATGTGAACAACGTCACCATGCAGTTGAACGAGGCTCAGATCACGATCGGCCGACTGACTGCTGAGCGCGACGCCCTGCGGCATCAGCTACTCGACGAGACGGGGGCGCTGGCCGAGCAGATCGACCAGCAGATGTCGGTCGACCTCAAGGACTCCGAGCGTCGCCAGAACCGGCTGCTTCGGCAGGAGGCGCGGGAAGGTGAACCCGACGACGGCGACGAGCCGGGACGGGTCAGCCTGTTCTTTCGCCGCGCCGGCCTAATCATCCCGGACGACGCCCCGGAGGAGGCGTTCAAGCAGGCGGCTCGCAAGCGCCAGATCCTCGCTTTCACAATTCTGTCGGTGGTTGTGCTGGTCATATGGCTCTATCAGAGAGGCGGGCAAAGCATCGGCAACATCAATCGCGACAGCCTCGCCCAGATCCAGGGAATCGGCGTGATCTTCCAGGCGCTTCTGATCGCATGGATGCTGTACCGGGTCGTCCGCGTCGGCGGCAAGGGCGCCCGCTGGCTCTTCCCCCAGCAGAGCCAGAACACCCGTCGCCGCAAACGCTAGACCGGAGTCCGGGTCGAACACCGAGGGCCGCGAGATTCGTCTCGCGGCCCTCGCCCTTTGCGGACCCGGAAAACCTCGATCCGTGGGAGAGATTGGTTCGACGGGTCATCGTCGTAGCTCGTCAGACTGTGCCAACGCGGTGACTTGAGGTTCCGCGGCGAAGGCTCCAACCAGAAGCGGCGTCACACGACCAGGCCCATCACCAGCGCTGCGATGGAGCCCATGAGGCCGGCGCCCCAGAGCCACCGCTCCCGCTCCCCCATGCCGGCCCAGAGCCGTGGCCAACGCCGCCACGTCCGTTGGCCATCCCGACTGGCGACGAGGCAGGCGCCGGCGACCAGCAGCGAAACCATGAGCAGGGAGCACGGGGGCAGATCCCCGATGCCGACTGCGCCACCGCGGGCCGCCGACCAAGCGACGATGCCGACGATCGCCTCGCAGGTCAGCCGGGCCGGGACGGCGATGGTCGCGCCAAGGGGTGGCCAGACGGCACCGAGAAGACCGGCGGTGGCGGAGAGCGGGAACGCGAGGGCAACCAGGGGTCCGATCGCCAGGTTGGCCGGCAGACTCATCATCGAGACGCCACCCGAGATCGGGAGCAGGATCGGCAGCGTCGCCACCTGGGCAACGAGTGTTGCGAGGATTGCGGCCGCGAGCCACGCTCGCGCCCCACCCACCTCCGGAACGGCAGCGACGGCGGCGATCGCAAGCGAGGCGGCGAGCGAGAGCTGGAACGAGAGGCTCCAGACCTGTGCTGGATTAATAGCAATCATCAACCCCGCCGCGACGACAATGAGCGTCACGATCTCCGGGCGGCGACCGACGAGGAGGGCGAGCGAGGCGCCGGTGGCGACGAGCGCGGCGCGGGTGGCCGGCGGGTTGAGCCCGACGAAGGCGGCGTAGGCCCAGACGGCGACGACGACCAGGAGCAGCCAAGGCAGGCGGCGGCGCCACCCGGTGGCCCGCCCGGCGGCGACGAAGGCGACCAGCAGCGTCGTGAAGTTGGAGCCGCTGACCGCGGTGATGTGGGTCGTCCCAGTCTCGACGAAGGCGTCCTGGATGTCCGGCGAAAGCGCGTCGTCGTCGCCGGTGACCAGCCCGCTCATCAGCGCCCCGATGTCGCCCGGCGCCAACCGCTCCAACACGCCGCCCAGGCCGTCCCGCGCCTCCGCCATCGCACGCCGCCAGCCGAGGCCTCGCTCGTCGATGGCGACGCTCCGGGCATACATGCTTGCCCCGCAGCCTCGGCTCCGCATCACCGGACGGAAGCGGGTCTCGACGTCGTCGATCCGCACGGCTCCGCCCGCCAGCCAGAGGCGATCGCCGTCCCCGACCACTGGCTCCGGCTGGGCGACGACGCAGAGCAGGGCATCCGCCGAAAGCCACCGCTTCTCGACCTCCGCCTCTGCGACCCGGACGACGAACCGCTGGCTGAGGCCGCTCCTCACCGGGGCCGCAGTGACCGTGCCGCGGACCGCCTCTACGCCGTCGGCCCACGGGAGCGGTGCGGCGTCGGGCCGGGGGACGGCGCGGGCGGCCCCGAGCAGCGCGGCGACGACGACGACGACCGCCGGCACCAGCCGAAGCGTCGGCCGGGGCGCCACGAGCAGGGCGGCGACCGCGGCGAGCCCAACGCCCGCCGCAACGATCCAACCGCCGGCGGCCGCGAAAACCAGCGCCAGGCCGGCGAAGATGCCGGTCATCCGCCGAGGCTGACCAGTGGCCGGATCTCCTCGACCATCCGCGGCGAGATGCCCTCGACCTGCTCCAGCTCCTCCACCGAGCGGAACGCCCCGCGCTCGCTCCGGAGGTCGACGATCCGTTCGGCAAGCGCCGGCCCGATCCCCGGGAGGGCGTCGAGTTCGGCGGCCGAGGCGGCGTTGATGTCGATCGGGCTCGGGCCGCCGCCTCCGTTTGACGCGGTCACCGCGATCGGTGCCAGGGGCGGTTCGGTTGGCGAAGGGTCATCGTCGTCGCGGTCGCCAGAGATCGTGGTGGACTCGGCCGCCGCGTCGTCCCGTGTTGCGGCTGCGGGTGCCGCCGTCTCGACCGGGGCACGGCTCGGGACGACGAGTCGGTCCTCGTCGTAGAGGCGGCGGGCCGGGTTGACCAGCGCCTGGTCGGCATCCCCGGCGAGGCCGCCGGCAGCGGCGATCGCGTCCCCGTGGCGGGCGTCGCCGGGCAGGCGGTAGAGCCCGGGCGTCGCCACCGCCCCCTCCACCGCGACGACGATCTCCTCCGGCCCCGGCGGGTCGGCGATCACGATCGGCGGCGCCGAGGCCGAGTCGAAGAGGCGGAAGAGCGCCCCGACGAGCACGACCGCGGCGACCGCCGCCAGCACCCCGACCACGAGCCGCGACACCGTCTGCCCTCGTCGAGCCGCCGACGCGAAGGGCGGTATCTTGGCAACCGGCCAGGGAGAGCGCAAGCACGGATCGTGCTACCCTCGCCCGTCTGGGAGGCGGGACCGCGGCGGCCCTGCCGCCCGTCGCCGTGCGCGCCGCCTGCTCGCCCCTCCGAGACTCGCCAATGTCGCTCCAGCACCTCCTGCCGCTCCTGGCCGACGATCGGCGCATCGCCGCCGGGCTCGACCGCCTCGCCGCCGGCCGTGGACCCGTCCGCATCGCCGACGCTCCCGCCGCCATCCGGCCCGCCGTTGCTGCCGCCGCGGTCGCCCGCACGGACCGGCCTGCACTACTGATCGCCGCCCGGGCCGACCGCGCCGACGCGCTCGCCGGCGCGGTCGGCGAGTACCTGCCGGCGGACCGCCAACCGCTTGTCTGGACCGCGCCGGACGCGCTCCCGTTCGAGCAGTTGCCGTTCGACCTCGAATCCTCGACCCGCCGCGTCGCGCTCCTCGGGTTACTCCGGCGGTGGCGCGACGGCGGTGCCGGTTCAAACACGGACGCCGGTACCCGCACGCGGGCGGAGGCGCCGCCGGTCGTCGTCGCCACCGCCCACGGCCTGGTCCACCTGCTGATGACCCCCGGCGAACTGGCCGAGCGGACGCGCACGGTCCGCGTCGGCGGCCGGCTCGACGTGGACGGACTTCTCGCCTGGGCCGTCTCGCTCGGCTACCAGACCGCGCCCCTCGTCCAGGAGCCTGGCTCCATCGCCCGCCGCGGCGGCATCCTCGACATCTTCCCACCCGGCGCCGACCTGCCGCTGCGGATCGACCTCTTCGGCGACGAGGTCGAGACGATCCGCCGCTTCGACCCCTCGACCCAGCGCTCGGTCGAGCGGCTCTCGTCGGCCGCCCTCCTGCCGCCGTCGGAGCTGCCGCTCTGGCGGTTGCCCGAGATCGCCCCGGCATTGGCCGCGCTCGACCGCTCTGGCCTCCGGGACGAGGTCCGCGGCGAGTGGGAGCGGATGCTCGAGCAGATCGCCGTTGGCACCACCCCGGCCTCGGTCGACCTCTTTGCCCCCTACCTGTTGGAGACGCCGGCGACGCTGGCCGACTACATCCCCGCCGACGCGTTGGTGGTCGTCGACGAGCCGGACGCGGTCGACCTGGCGGGGCGGCAACTGGAGGCCCAGGCGGGCGAGCTGGAGGCGGCGTTCGTGGGCAACGGGGAGCTGCCGCCGGGGCTGCGCTGCCCGATCGCGGAGTGGGGCCGAGTCTCCCCCGCCCTCCGCCGTCCGCGGTCGCTGGCGTTTGGCGTTGGCACGGACGAGGCAGGCGTCGTCATCCTCGACGGAGTGACCGACCCGCCCCGGTACCTCGGCCGCCTCGGAGAGTTCATCGACGATGTCGGGTCGCGCCTCAGGGGCGGCTGGCGGGTCGTCGTCGCGACCGACCAGGTCGAACGCCTGACCGAGCTGTTCGAGGAGCACGACATCTTCCCCAGGACGGAGAAGCGGCGCGACGCGACCGACGAAACCGCGACGCCGCCTCCGCCCGCCACCCTGGAGGTCCGCAGCTCGGACGGCAGCGGCGGCTGGGTCCTCCCCGCCGCCAGGTTGGTCCTCTTCTCGGACCTTGAGGTGTTCGGGTTCCGCAAGCAGAGCCGCCGCCACGGCCGCCGCCTCAGCGGCGAGGCGGGCATCCTCTCCAGCCTAACCCCCGGCCAGTTCGTCGTCCACATCGACCACGGCATCGCCCGCTTCGTCGGGCTGGTCCGGCTGGTGACGGGCGGCGTCGAGCGTGAGTACATGCTCCTGGAGTACGCCCGCGGCGACAAGCTCTACGTCCCCGTCGACCAGAGCGACCGGGTCTCCCGCTACGCCGGCGGTGGCGTCGAGCCGACGCCGACGAAGCTCGGCTCCGGCGAATGGGTCCAGGTCAAGCGGAGGGTCCGCAAGGCCGTCCGCGAGATGGCGTTCGAGCTGATCCAGCTCTACGCCTCGCGGGAGACGGTCAAGCGGCCGCGCTACCCCGGGGACACGACCTGGGATGGCGAGCTGACCGAGTCGTTCCCGTGGACCGAGACGCCCGACCAGCAGCGGGCGATCGACGCGGTCAAGTCGGACATGGAGGACGACGAGCCGATGGACCGGCTCGTCTGCGGTGATGTCGGCTTCGGCAAGACGGAGGTCGCGATTCGGGCCGCCTTCAAGGCGGTCAACAACGGCCGCCAGGTGGCCGTCCTGGTGCCGACCACGGTGCTCGCCCTCCAGCACTTCACGACCTTTGCCGAGCGGATGGCGCCCTTCCCGGTCAGGGTCGAGATGCTTTCCCGGCTGCGGACGAAGGCCGAGCAGCGGCAGATCCTGGCCGGGCTGGCGGAGGGTTCGGTCGATGTCGTGATCGGCACCCACCGCCTGGTCCAGAAGGACGTCAAGTTCAAGAACCTCGGCATGGTCGTCATCGACGAGGAGCAGCGCTTCGGCGTCCGCCAGAAGGAGGCGCTGAAGCAACTGCGGACCGAGGTCGACGTCCTGACGATGAGCGCGACCCCGATCCCGCGGACGCTGCACATGGCGCTGGCCGGGATCCGGGACATCTCCATCATCGACACGCCGCCCCAGGCCCGGCTGCCGATCCGCACCTTCGTGACCGAGTTCAGCGACGGTTTGGTGCGCGAGGTGCTGCTGCGGGAGATGGACCGCGGCGGCCAGGTCTACGTCGTCCACAACCGGGTCCACGACATCGACCGCCTGACCCACAAGCTGCGGGAGCTGGTGCCGGAGGCGCGGATCGGGGTCGGCCACGGTCAGATGGACGAGGAGGTGCTGGAGGAGATCATCCTCGGCTTCGTCCGCCACGACTACGACGTGCTGGTCTCGACGACGATCATCGAGTCGGGGATCGACATCGCCAACGTCAACACGATCGTGATCGACAACGCCGACACCCTCGGCCTGACCCAGCTCTACCAGCTCCGGGGCCGGGTCGGCCGCTCGACCAACCGGGCCTACGCCTACCTGCTCTACCGGCCGCACAAGGCCCTCTCGGAGGAGGCCCAGGAGCGGCTGGAGGCGATCCAGGAGGCGACGGAGCTGGGAGCGGGCCTGAAGGTCGCCATGCGCGACATGGAGATCCGGGGCGCCGGCAACATCCTCGGCGCCGAGCAGAGCGGCCACATCGGGGCGATCGGCTACGAGCTCTACATCCGCCTGCTCGGCCAGGCGGTCGAGGAGATCCGCGGCGGCAAGCCGGTCGAAGAGAGCGGGCCGGTGACGCTCGACCTGCCGCTGACGGCGCTGATCCCGGCCGACTACATCGCCGACACGGAGCTGCGGCTGGCCACCTACCGTCGCGTCGCCGGGGTGACGACGGCGCAGGGACTCGTCGAGATCCGGGACGAGATGGAGGACCGCTTCGGCCCGATCCCGGTCGAGGTCGAGCGCCTGCTGGCCCTGATCTCGCTGCGGCAGCGGGCGGAGGCGCTCGGCATCGAATCGGTCGTCGAACGGGAACGCGAGATCGTGATCCGGCCGGTGGCGACGGCCGGCATCGAGCGCTCGCTCCGCTCGGCCCTCGGCGTCGCCGTCAAGCTGACGCCGAACTCCATCCGCCTCCGCCTGCCGGACCTGACGGTGCCCTGGCAGGAGGCGATCGATACGGTGCTGGCCGCGGTCGAGCGAGTGCGACCGAAGGCGGGCGAGGCTGGCATCGAGGCGGGCGGGCGGGCGGCCCGGTAGGCGCCCGTTGGAGCAATCTAGCCGCTGCCGCCCCGACCCAAACGACCGTCACTGGCGGCCCTCGCTGCCCGGTCGCTTGCGTCTAGTCGGGGGATCGACCCCGACCCAGACGAGCACCAACAGGGCGACGACGAGCGCCGGTTCGAGCTGGATCTGGAACGGCATCGGCGGGTCCCCTACTCCCTGCTGGGGAAGGCCTCCGACGGCATCGCCGGCGTCGCGCCTGGCCTGAGCCCACGGCATCGGTCTCGGCGATTGGCCAGGCGATGGAGCTACTTGGGGGAGATGGCCGCGATCGCCCAGTTGCGGTCGGGCGCTGTCGACTGGGTGGCCGCAGGGACCACCACCGCCTCCGCCGGATAGACCTCGCCGGTCGGTTGCGCCGCCAGTGGCGCAACCACCGATGCCTCCACGGCTGGCCGGCGCGGGGCCGCGTCCGTGGCGGCCGCGAACCCGATCGAGACGAGGAGACCGAGCGCGGTCGCGCCGATCGCGGCGAGCAAGGACCTGGGATCGGACATGGGGACCTCCGAGGGGAGAGGCGCCGCGGCGCCCGGCGGCCAGACGGCATTCAACCGAAGGACAACGAAGGAATCGGGGGGATTGCCAGCGCCAAACCGTCGTCCGGCCGCCGGGCGAGTCCGTCACTCCAGGTAGCCGATCAGCCGGCCCGCGGCCACGATCGCCGCCCAGAGCACGAGCGAGACGAGGGCCGCCGCCCTGGCCGCTGCCGGCGTCGCCGTCTCGGCATCCCAGCCGGCGACCGAGCGGAACGGCCAGGCGTGGAATGCCGCCGCGTTGAGCCCCGCCAGCACCAGCAGCACGAGCTTCGCCCGGAAGGCCGGGTTGGCCCACATCGCGGCCGGGTCGGCCGCGAAGAGGGCCAGCCCCGACCCGGTCGCGACCACCAGCCCGGCGTGGGCCAGCGGCAGCAGGGAGCGGGCCGCCTCGGCCACCGGCCAGTGCGACGAGCGGCCGAGCAGCCGGAGGTCGAACATCGCTGCCGTGCCGACCAGCAGGGCCAGGCCGAGAAGGTGGACGGTCTCCGCCGCCGGGTAGAGCCAGGGCGACCCCTGCATCGCCCGCGACAGGCCGGTCTCGCCGAGCCACGCCAAGAATCTCGCGCCCAGTTCCAAGGAAGTAGATCCTCCCGCTCCGGCACGGCCGAGCCGGCGCTGCCCCGACCGTACCGGGCGATTCCTGTGGTTCGGGCTAGCGCATCTGGAAGGTCTGGTCGCCGACGGTGATGGTCGAGGCGCCCAGTTCGCTCGAGCCGTCCCACGCCGGCCAGCCGACGACGGCGGCCTCCCCGCCGACGGCCAGGACCTCCTCCGTCAGCCCAACCCCTTCGGCCCGGAAGGGGCCGGAGGTGCTGATCAGCCACGATTCGGTCGGCTCGACGACAGCCGTCGCGGGGTCGTCGAGAACCTCGACGACGAATTCGACGTGGGGGTTCGCGTAGGAGAGCTCGGTGATGACCCCTTCCACCGCGACGGTGCGCGAGAGGTCGTAGGAGGCGCTGTAGGAATGGTGGGCGGCGATGCCTCCGGCGACGCCGACGAGGGCACCGAGCGAGAGGGCGGAGCCGAGGACGAGGCGGCGAGCCCGTCCCGGGAGCGAGCGGTTGGAGCGGGGGGAATCGTAGTGAACCATGAGGTGGGGTCTCCGTATGCTGGATGCGTTGAAGGTAGGCAGCGGCGACATCGCGCCCCCTCGATCGGGACGGAGACCGCCGCGGACGTGGAACCAACGGAACCGGCCGGCGGGCCACGCGGGAACGGCCGGTCGGGGTGGCGGTCAGATCGAGGCATGGACCACCCCCGAAACCGGCACAGCGTCGTCGAGAACGGTGGCGAACCGACCCTGGCCATCGTCGGCGGGCGCGGGCGAACCTGGGAGATTCCGGATCAGCGGGGCGGCCGGCGCGGCGAGGTCGAGACGGGGTTCGTCGAGCCGCAAGTAGTCCGCAGCGCTCCAGCCGACGACGCCGGCCGTGTCGATGCGGTACCAGGCAAGCCCGTCGACGGTCGTCGGCCCGGCGAGCACGGCCACCCAATCGCCGGCCGAAAGCGTGGCGACGATCTCGCCCGCGAGCCCCGGCTCGGCACGCATGTTCAGCACGCCGGTGGCGACCACGGCGGATCGCCTTTCGGCAGCCGGCTCAGGTGTCTCGACGGAGTCCGGTGGCGTGGTCGGCTCGGGCGTCGGCAGCGGGGCCGTCGGGACCTCGATGGTTGGCGGCGGGGCCTGGACGGTCGGCACCGGGAGTGCCGCGGCCGTCTCGGCCGCGGGGACGACCACCGCGGTCGATGTCCTGGTAGCGGGGATGTGGGGAGTGGCCGCTGGTGGGATGGCCGTGGCGGCTGCGGGCGTCGTCTCGTCGGCGTCTGACGCCACCGTCGGAAGCGGGGAAGCCGGGATCCCCTGCGCCCCGGCCGACGGTGGCGCCGGTGGCTCGACCGCCGCCCAGCCGAAGGTACCCGCGCCGGCAACGGCGGTCGCGATCCCGAGGACGACGAGCGGGCGGACCAGCGCCCGCTTGGTGAGAGCGGCAGATTCGGTCATCGTGGGCGATCTCCTTGGACTCGGTCGATCTCCGGCGAAGCGGACGGCATGGCGGCGTGACGCGGGGACGGACCGGACATCGGACCGGGCTCGCCAACCAGCACTCGTTCGCGGACCTCCCATCGGAGGGCATCCGCGTCCGCGTCGCGGATCGCGGCGCCGCCCAGGGTCCCGCGAGCTGGCCCGGCGGCCACCTTCCGTCGCAGCCGCCAGCTGCCCTCTGCCCGGCTGGGCCACGGATCGCCAAGTGGGGCGCCGGCCAATCCGGCGTCGAGGTCGAACAAGCGACGGTGACGGCGGAGGGGTGCGCTGGGTATCGGGGGGTCAACGCGGAGCCAGCCGATTGCCGCCCAGGCGGCGCCGAGGCCCGCCAGGATGGAAACGACCATCGCCGGATCGTGGACGCTCCCGGCCGCACTCCAATCGGCGACGTGGGACAGGGCGACGACGGCGACAAAGAGGCAGGCGAGCGCGGTCGCGGCGAGCAGGCCGCGCCCGGCGCCGCCGACCGTTCCCCGCCCGGGCGGCTGCGCGACGAGGTAGGGATTGCGGATCGTCGCCGAGAGCTCGGCGTCGACGCCGAGGACCGCCCCGGCTTGGGACACGAGCAGGATCGCCTGGACGACGACGTAGAAGGCGCTCGGGTTGGGCTCGCCGGCGAGCAGGAAGTTGGCGTTCATGAAGAGCGCACCGAGCAGCGCCGCGTTGGTGAACCCGCCGGCGAGAATGGCGGCGCCCGCCAGGAACTGACCGACGATGACGACGATCCCGAGCGCCGCGGCGCCGGGGATGAAGAGACTCTCGATCGTTTGCTCGTAGAGCGGGATGGCGACCGCCCCCTCGGTCACCTGACGCTCGAGGAATGCCGTCAGACTCGCCCCGTCGCGCCAGCCCGGATCGGCCAGCTTCTCGGCACAGGCGCGCAGCCAGCCGAGGCCGATGAACGCCCGCGCCGGCACCAGGACCATCCCGGGCAGGTGCGCTTCCTCCTGCAACCGCGCCAGGACGGACCCGCGCTGCGGGCGTTCGCTCAACCGCGGAGGTCCGGCGAGCGGCGGCGATGGCGGCGGCAACGGGGGGCGACGTGACCCGGGAGCGGGCAGCGAGGCGCGCGGGAACGACATCGGCGGTGGCCTCCGACACCGGGGGGAGGGGCAAGGCCGGTCCGTCCGGCCGCCCGCCCGGGGTGGAACCACTCTCGTCGGCGTCGTCTAGAAGAGGGCAAGAAGCGGTCAAGAGCGGGGTAAGAATCGACCGCTCCCGGATATTTGGGAGCGGTTGACGTGCCTGCCCGACCGGTCATTCATGATCGCCGGGGCGGCCAGGAAGACCGACCGAAGCCGACGAACCTGCGAGAATGGACGACGGTCCGCGGAGGAAGCCGTCCGCCTGCGTGGGGACCTCCGCGCCAAGGCGGAACGAATCCGTGGTGACGCATGCCGCTCGGAACACCTACCGAGCGAGGCGGAAGGAACGAGATGGCGGCGCACGTCCTGGTCGTCGACGACGACGAGGCGATCCGCACCACCCTGCGGCGGAACCTCGCCTACGAGGGCTACCGCGTCACGATCGCCGCCGACGGCGACGAGGCGCTCCGCCAGATCCGCGACGAGGCGCCGGACCTGGCTGTCCTCGACATCATGATGCCCCGCCTCGACGGGCTAGAGGTCGTGCGCCGACTGCGGGAAGCCGACGAACGCCTGCCGGTCATCCTTCTCACCGCCCGCGACGCCGTCCCGGATCGGGTCTCCGGACTCGAGAGCGGCGCCGACGACTACCTCGTCAAGCCCTTTGCCTTCGACGAGTTGCTGGCGCGGATCCGGGTCCGCCTCCGCCGTCACGAACCGGACGCCGCACGTGAGCTCCGCTTCGCCGATCTCAGCCTCGATACAGCGGCCCGGGAAGCGCGCCGGGGCGACCGCCCGATCGCCTTGACGACGACCGAGTACGAACTGCTCCGCCTCTTCCTCCAGCACCCCCGCCACGTGCTCACCCGGAGCCAGATCTACGAGCGCGTCTGGGGGTACGAGTTCGTCGGCGAGTCGAAGGTGATCGAGGTCTACGTCGGCTACCTGCGCGACAAGCTGGAAGCGGCCGGCGAGCCCCGCCTGATCCAGACGGTCCGCGGCGCCGGCTACGTGCTGCGGGAGGGCGGCTGACGTGTCGATCCGCCTCCGCCTCACCCTCTGGCAAACCGCCCTGCTCGCCCTCGTCCTGGCCGCCTTTGCGACCCTCGTCTACACCGCGGTCGCCGAGCAGGAGACGACCCGGCTCGACCTGCGGTTGCGGGCGGAAGCCGGGGACATCCAGGAGGCCTACCAGAAGCTGAAGCAGGACAGATCGACGGAGACCCGCACGTCTGCCGAGATCGCTGCTGCGATGGCGGGGGCCCTTGGCGACGATGCCCTGGCCGCGACTCTGGTCGACGCCGACGGCACGACCATCGCCCGCACCGGGAACCTGCCCCCATCGCTGGAGATTCCGCCCGCCCTCGCGAAGCACGTGGCCGCTGGCGACGACGACCCCAAGCAGATCTCGGTGGAGGGCGAGCCGTTCCGGCTCTTCGGCGAAGGGGTCGACCTCGCCAACGGCCGGGCCGATGGTGCCGTCTTCGTCGTCGCCTCGGAGCGGCCGATGGAAGAGGCGCTCGCCGGCTGGCGGTGGCTCCTCGCCGGCGTAGTCGCGGTGGCCACCCTCCTGGCCTGGGGGATCGGCTGGGTCGTCACCTCGGCCGCGATGCGCCCGGTCGACCGCCTGACCCAGGCCGCCCGCGCGATCGGCGAGGCAGGCGAGGCCACCGGGCGCCTCCCGGAACCGCCGCAGGCCGATGAGCTCGGGCGACTCGCCCGGACCTTCAACTGGATGCTCGGCCGCCTGGCCGAGACCTCGGCGACGCAGCGCCGCTTCCTCGCCGACGCCTCCCACGAGATGCGCACCCCCCTCACCGTCGTCCAGACCAACGCCCAGGGGCTTCTCCGACGCGCCGACGGCGATCCCGCCGAACGGGAGGAGAGCCTGCGTGCGATCCTCCGCGAGTCCGACCGGATGGCCCGCCTGATCAACGACCTCCTGACCCTGGCCCGGGTGGACGCCGGTCAGCGGCTGGCGAGCCGGCCGCTGGCGCTCGACGAACTCGTGCTCGAGGTCTACCACCAGGAACGGCCCCTGGCAGAGGGGGTCCGTCTCGAGATCGGCGCCTGGGACCGAGCCGAGGTCGTCGGCGATGCCGACCGCCTCAAGCAGGTGCTGCTCAACCTGGTCGACAACGCCCTCCGCTACACGCCCACGGGCGGCACGGTCAGGATCGAGGTCGCGCGTAACGCAGACGCCGCGGTGGTCCGCGTGCGCGACACCGGCCCGGGCATCCCGGACGCCGAGCGGGAGCGCATCTTCGAGCGCTTCTACCGGGTCGACCAGGGGCGGTCCCGCGGCGACGGCGGCACCGGGCTGGGGTTGGCGATCGCCCGCGAGGTCGCCGAGGCCCATGGTGGCCGGATCGAGGTCGAGAGCAAGCCCGGGCGGGGGTCAACCTTCTCGTTGACCCTGCCGCTGGCGCCGGAGGTCGCCGAGGCACCGGTGGCGACCGAGAGACTGCCGACGCAGCGGTCCGGCCCGGTCGCATCCAGCCCGAGCCGATTGTGAATGACGGCCCGCCTCCTCCGGCGGCGCCAACGGGCTGGAGGCTGTGAGACAGCTGCCGTCCGCCAGGACCGGCGTCGGGTGGCGACCGGGCAAAGCGCTCGATCGCGCTGAACTCGATCCCCTTCGGCCTGGCGGACCCAACGGCGCCATGGCACCGGGCGATCGACACCACGCGGGAGGCGGTGGAGCGGGTGCGGCCGAAGGAGGCCGGGGTGGCAGCGGAGGCGATCTGGCAGGAAGCGGTAAAGCAACTTCACTGGTCGTAACCGCTACGACGGATCAGGGGCGAGCGACGATCGGCCCCGCGTCACCTCACCTCCGTGGGGCAGCGACCGGCACGCAGCTCGGGACGCCTTAGCCGACTCCTTGTAGTCACTCTTCGGAGGTCCGGCGACGTGATCGCTCTGCTAGAGGAGGCCTGTTGGATGGAGCGAGCGAGCACCGGGGACGCGGTCGGAGCATCGGCGGCCGGATCACGGAGTGAGGGCGGTAGGCGCCGACGGCGACCTATCCGCTTGTCGGGCACGTTGAATCGGGAACCCCGGCTCACCTTTGTCGCGACGAGCTCGAGCAAAAGGACTCCGTGCTGCCCCAGGTGCTGCGGTCGATCCCGGTCCCGGGTGGCCAAGGGGTCAGGTTCCCTGAACGATCGACGGGTAGGTGATTCACGTCCGCCTGCCAAGGATCGTCGTTCTTCGGGTGGTACCGAACGTCCAACCTCGCGCCTAGGCAGCATCAGTGCAGTCAGCCTCGGCAATCCGAGATCGGTCTCGTCACCGCAGAAACCGGACGTGGGGATTCGGCGCAAGGCACCGTCAGGAGCCGAAGGTCATCGGTTGCCGTTTCGTGGCCCACGTGCATGACTTGGTCGTCGGGCGCAGGGGATCGGCGTCAGGCGCGGGCGCGGAATCGGCGCCGCGAGGGCGAGCAGCTACGGTTGAGCACTCGGCCGACAAGCAAACGCACCTTTCCCGTTATCAGCCTGACGATCAGCCAGGCGATCAAGATGAGGAGGGCAACCCAGCCAGCGGCAAACAAGGCTACGCGGCCGTGGTCGAGGGGCTCGCCCGATGGACCGGCGGCAAGCGAGCGGGTCCATCGGGCAACTCCTCCCCAAGCGGCCGTGAACAGGTCGGCGATGCCTCCGACAAGGGCGCCACCGGCTGCGACGAGCGCTGAACCGAGGTCACGAAGCAACGCCAGGAAGCCGGCGATGGTGGCGCCGATCAAGCCGGCGATGGCGGCACCGGCGCTCAACCACGGTACGGCCGTCGCGCCGGACCAGAGCGCGCCAAAGAACCGGCCGAGGAGATCACCGGCGGCGCCGAGCAGCGCCGTCCCACCTTCCCCGATGCCGGCGCCGAACGCCCCCCAGTCGACGAACCCCACCGGCGTCGCGTCCCACGACCCGGCGACACCGCGCATGATGGAAAGGATCAGCATGAGCAGCAGCAGGGCGAGCAGAGACGCTCTCCCCAGGCAGGAACAGCGCATCGGCCCCTCGCATCCTGGTTAGGGTCACGGCGCGGGGCGAAGCGGGGAGGCGGCAGCTTACCAGGAGACAGGTGTACGTACAAGCATGGCGGTGGGTCCGGCCGAGGCGCTCTCGCGCCGCCAGGTGACAACGCGATGGCCCACTCTTGTCGAGGAACCGGGACGAGGGTCGGCAGGCCGCCGAGGCCGGGACGCCCGACATCGCGGTCGACCATTCCGATCGGACGCGGGCGCGGGTGCACCCGCGGCCGATAGAGTCTACCGAAGGAAGCACGCCGCCCGGAGTCTCCGAGGGGCTGCGCCGCCCGGCACGGTTCCCGCTCCTACTCGACGCCCACTCGCAGCTTTTCGGAGCACCGCGGGTGGCAACCGTCTCAACCCGTCGGTCTCACGATTCCTCGTCTCCTGCCGTGGCGGGAGACGGGAACGGCAGGCGTGAGGACTCGGCCAACGAGACGTAAGGTGCAACCGGCTTTCGTACCGGGCAAACGCCCAAGACCTTTGGCCGTTCAGCAGACACGAAGTGGGCCGGCCATGTTCGTCACCGGCCCGCTTCGTGGCGAAGGCCCCGTTCTCTGCCTATGCGTGCCGCCCGTTCTGGCTGGCCGCCGGCTCGGCCCGGACGAAGCCGCGCTCGGCCATCCAGGCCATGATCAGGCGGGCGTTCTCCTCCGGCGTGTGGGTCTCAGTGTCGAGCGTGATCTCCGGGTTCAGCGGCGGCTCGTAGGGGTCGCTGATCCCGGTGAACTCCTTGATCTCGCCGCGCCGGGCCTTGGCGTACATCCCCTTGACGTCGCGCACCTCGCAGACCGAGAGCGGGGTGTCGACGAAGACCTCGACGAACTGGTCCTCGCCCATCATCCCCCGCACCGCCTCGCGTGTGCCACGGTAGGGCGAGACCGCTGCGCAGATGACGGTGCCGCCGTGGCGGACCACCTCGCCCGCGACGAAGCCGATCCGCAGGATGTTGGTGTCGCGGTCCTCCCGGCTGAAGCCGAGCCCCTTCGAGAGGTGAGTGCGGACCACGTCGCCGTCCAGCTCCGTCACCTGCCGACCCGCCTCCAGCAGCAGCTCGGAGAGGACGCGGGCGGTGGTCGACTTGCCGGCGCCGGAGAGGCCGGTGAACCAGAGGCAGACGCCCTGGCGGTGGCGGGCCGGGTAGGCCTCGCCCAGGATCTCGGCCGTCTCCGGCCGGGTGAACCAGGCCGGCAGCAGCTTGCCCTTGGCCAGGTACTCCTCCCGCACCTGAGTGCCGGAGATGTTCATCGTCCTGGCGCCGGCCGGGATCTTCGAGACCTCTTCGTAGCGGTCCTCGTCCGGCAGGTAGAGCAGCTCTTCGAAGGGGACCATCTGGACCCCCGTCTCGGCCGCGTACTCGGCCACCATCTCCTGCGCGTCGTACGGCCCGTAGAAGGGGGTGCCGTGGGAGTCCTTGCCGGGACCGGCGTGGTCGCGGCCGACGACGAGGTGGTTGGCGCCGTAGTTGCGCCGGATGATCGCGTGCCAGAGCGCCTCCCGCGGGCCACCCATCCGCATCGCGATCGGCAGCAGCGAGAGCACGATCCGGTCCGGCTCGTAGTAGTTCTGGGCCAGCGCCTTGTAGGTGCGAACCCGGGTGTAGTGGTCGACGTCGCCCGGCTTGGTCATGCCGACCGCGGGATGGAGCAGGAGGACGCCGTCGACGGCGTCGATCGCCCGCTTGGTCAGTTCCTCGTGGACGCGGTGCATCGGGTTGCGGGTCTGGAAGGCGACCACGTCGGCGCGCCCGGTCTGCTCCAGGATCGCCCGCGTCTCGGCCGGGGTGCGGCGGATCTCCTGGAAGTCGTAGTGGCGCGGCAGCTGGAGCATCCGCAGCTTGCCGGAGGCGTTGACCCGGCCCCAGCGCCCCATCTCGTTGACGATTGGGTGCTTGCCGTCCTGGGTGCCGTAGACCTTCTCGGCGACCTCGGTCGGATCCCAGGGGTAGAGCTCCTCGACGGTCATGATCGCCAGGAGGTCGTTCATCGCGTCGCGGAGGGCGATGTCGGTGCCGACCTGGAGCTCCGCGTCGGCGGGGACCGGCAGGGTGACCGGGATCGGGAAGACGGTGCCGTCGGCGAGGCGCATCTCGGAGACGACGTGGCGGAAATCGGCCTCGTTCATGAAGCGGTCGAGCGGCGAGAAGGCACCGCCGGCCAACATCTCAAGGTCGCAGACGGCGCGGGCCGAAATCTGGATCGAGGGCAGGGTGCTGGCGTAGGCGCGGGCTTCGGCCAGCTCGGCGGCCGGCACCATCAGGTCGACGAGGTGGCCGCCGTAGGGCGCAATCAGGGTCGTCTTGGTCGCGTCGGTTGTGGTCTGCAACGGTCCTCTCCTTCGTGTGCTGCCGCCCGGCAACGAGAGACGGGCGCATCGGACGCGTGGTGAACGGGTCTCCCGCAAAGGGTACCGGAGGCTAGCGGAGCAGGGTGTAGGCGGTGCTCAGCAGCAGGCCCGCGAGGCCGATCTGGAGCGGACGCCTGGGCACCCGCA
>CADCWF010000109.1 GCA_902806345.1 uncultured Thermomicrobiales bacterium | reverse complement strand
CGGACCCAGAGGAAGAAGAGCGGAATGACGAAGAGCTGCCCGGGGATCGTGGTGCCGACGAAGAGGTAGACCAGGAGGGCGTCGCCGCCGGGCACGTTCAGGCGCCCCAGGGCGTACGCGGCCAGGCCGGAGATCAGGCAGACGCCGAGGACGGTGCCGACCGTGATGACGGCGCTGTTCCGCATCGTGGTCGCGAACCCGCCGCGTTCCCATGCCTCGAGGAAGTTGGCGACGTGCGGCATCGACGGGGGGCCGAGCGGGTTGCGTCCGATCTCGGCCGGGTCCTTGAGCGAGTTGAACACCATCACGGCGAGCGGCGCGACGGTGACCAGGGCGAGGGCGCAGAGAGCCGCGTAGTACCAGGGCGGCGTGCGGTCGAGGCGGCGGCGGCCGGAGAAGGGGACGTTCAAACCTCCCACCCCCGCCGCCGGAGCTGCAGGTAGACCACCATCAACACCGCGCTGAGGAGCGTCATGCTGAGCCCCATCGCCGCCGCGTAGCCCGCCTCGAACAGGCGGAAGGCGCGCTCGTAGAGCAAGGTCCCGACCACGTCCGTAGCGCCGGCGGGGCCGCCCTGGGTCATGATGTAGATGTAGTCGAAGGCCAGCAGTGAGCCGATCACGGTGATGAGAACGACGAAAACGAGCGTCGGCCGGATGGCCGGGATCGTGACGTCCCGAAACTCGCGCCAGCGCCCTCCCCCGTCGATCCGCACGGCGTCGTACAGCTCGGCGTCGACCGACTGCATCGCCGCCAGGAAGACGATCACCAGGAACCCCCACCAGTGCCACGTGTCGACCCAGGCGACCGCCGGCAGCGCGGTCTGCTTGTTCCCGAGCAGGGCCACGCCCTCAAGGGGCGAGACCCCGGCGTCGGCGAGCAGGGGGACCAGGCCGCGGTTGCCGTCGTAGATGTTCTCCCAGACCGACGCGGTGACGACGCTGGCGATGGTGTAGGGGACGAAGTAGATGAGCCGGAACAGGATCTGGAACCGCTTGACCTGCGAGAGCAGGTAGGAGCCGAGGAGGGCCATCGCGATCGGCACCGTCAGGAAGAAGGCCGTCCACTGCGCGACGTGCGCGAGGGCGTTGTGGAAATTGCCGTCGCCGGCGAGCTGCCGGAAGTTCTCCAAGCCGACGAACGCGGCGCCGCCGACCCCGGTCCAGTCCGTGAAGCTGTAGTAGACGGTCGCCACCGACGGCCCGACGATGACCAGGAGGTTGACGACCAGGAAGGGGGCCAGGCAGAGCCACCCGGCCACGGTCCGCTGCCGGACCAGGCGGCGTCTGCCGACCCGCTCGGTCCCCGCCGTCCGCGCCCTCGCGACTGGCAGGTGGACGGCCATCAGGCGACGTCCCTCGGGATCGCCGTGGGCACCAAACCTTCCGCCAGCTCCTGCGTGAAGAGCTCGGCCATGCCGGCGCAGTAGTCGGCCGGGGTCAACTCATTGGTAAAGACCTTCTGGATCTCCTCGTGCAGGTAGACGTGGGTCTTCGGCGGCCAGAAGGTCCAGGCGGTGTAGCCGAAGTTGCCGGTCGAGGTCGCCTCGCTCAGCGTCGTCAGGACCTCGGCCACACGGGGGTCCAACGTGTCGGGGAAGTCGCTCGCCTGGTACGGGACCGGGAGGGTGAAGCGGGTGCCGCCCTCGGCGATCCGGCGGGCGACGCGGGTGGGGTCGGAGTAGTACCAGTCGAGGAACTGGAGGGTCTGGTCGGGGTGCTCCGTCGCCGAGGCCACCGACAGGGTCGACCCGATCCCGATCGGGAAGAGCGGGTAGGGGACGTCGTCGCGGAACGACGGCGGCTGGGCCCAGCCCCAGGCGTTGTCGTTACCGGCCTCCTCGCCGAAGAACTGGTCGAGGTCGCCCATGAACCAGGTGCCGGACCACGACATCGCCGCCTGCCCGTCGGCAATCTGGGCGTGCATGGCGTCGAACGACGTCGAGAAGTACTGCTCGACGCTGCCGCCGATCCACCCCGCCTGCATGTAGGTATTGAGCAGCTCGATCGCCTCGACGAAGGCCGGGTCGGAGAACTGGATCTCGCCGGTCAGCGCCTGGTAGAGGGCGTCCGGCCCGGCGTAGTTGTTGAAGAAGATGGTCACGAACCAGTTGGTGCACAGGCCGCAGTCGCCGACCCCGGCGGCGAGGGGGATGATCCCCTTGCCCATCGCGTCCTCGGCCAGCGCCTCGAACTCCTGCCGGTTCGTCGGCGGTGTCCAGCCGTTCTCGTCGAACTGCTTCTGGCCGTAGTAGGCGATGGTGCACTCGAACTCGTGCGGGATCTGGTAGAGCTTCCCCTCGAACATGCCCGTCGCGAGGGCCCACGGCAGCAACCGGTTTTGCCAGTCGAACCGCTCCGCGTACTGGTCGAGCTCGAGCAGGAGCCCCGCCTGGGCGAGGTTGGCGGCGTGGGCAGGACCGCCCGAGGGGACGATGTCCGGGCCCGCCCCCGCCTGGAGCGCGGTGGCGACGACCTGGTCTGCCTCGCCGCCGGGGAGCGGTTCGAGCACGATCCGGATCCCGGGGTTCTCCGCCTGGAAGAGGTCGACGACCTCCTGGCGGTACTCCATGTCGTCCTCGGGAGCCCACCAGGTGACCTCGACGGGTGCGTCTTGGCGGCGGGCTCCGGCCGCCGCCCGGGTCGGGACGAGCAGCCCCCCGGCCAGGGAAAGACCGGCGAGACCCTTGCCGCTGGTCCCGACCAACCGCCGTCGCGAGATCCGCCCGTTGGGGCACCGCTCGTCACACACGATCCCGTCCTTTCTCTCCCCGTCGCCCCGCCGCCCCGCCGCTGGGTTGGCGTCCGCACGACGGGCCACGACCGCGGGCGGGGGACTCCACCGGGCGCCCCCGAACGCTCCGCGGCCCCGAACGTAGCAGCCGTCACGGAGGGTGTCAATGGGTCGCCGGAGAATCCGTAACGAGCGTGAGCAATCGTGCCGGAGTGCTGGAAAAGTTATCGGTCGAGAGCCGACCCTCCCCCCTTCCTGGTGATCGGATGATCGAGGATTGATCTGTTGTATCGGCTGCCCTATGATGCCGGGCAGACGGCAGATCCTCGGCGGCCGGGCCGCCGGGTCCCCGAGGGCGGGGGCCAGCGGCCATGACGGCGGAGACGGATGGCAGAGCGGCGGATCCCGCCAGCGGTGTCCAACAACAGCGACGGGGTGGCCTTGGCTGAGGTCGCCTGGCTCTACTACGGCCAGGAACTGACCCAGGACCAGATCGCCCAGGAAACCGGGCTGTCGCGGCCGACCGTCTCGCGGATGCTGCGGGAGGCCCGAGACCGCGGCATCGTCGAGATCCGCGTCCGCTACCCATTCCAGACGGTGCGGGCCCTCGAGGAACGCCTGCGCGCCAGCCTCGGCCTCGCCGACAGCCGGGTGCTGGCGACCCCGGCAACGCCCGAGTTCGGCCCCGCCGACGACGTGCCGTCCCGGGTCGGGGCGCTGGCCGCCCGCTACCTCCAGCAGCGGCTCGATGACGGGGCGGTGGTTGGGCTCGGCTGGGGCAGCATGGTCTGCCACGTCGTCCGCAGCGGCTTCCTGACCAACAAGCCGGCCTCCGCGGTGGCCCAGATCCAGGGGAGCATCGGCGGCGCTTCGGAGGAGATCGACGGGGCGTGGCTGGCGACCACCCTCGGCCGGGCCCTCGGCGGTCGGGTCCACACCCTCAGCGCGCCGATGGTGGTCGCCGACGTGGCGGTCCGGCGCGGCCTCCTGCGGGACCAGCACATCCGGCAGACGCTCGAGGTCGGCAAGCGGGCGGACGCCCTCGTGGTCGGCATCGGGGCGGTCAGCCCGCAGTCGGGGCTCTACCGGGCGGGCTACCTGAACGACGGCGACCTGGCCTTCATCCGGGGCGAAGGCGCCGTCGGCGATGTCTGCGGCAGCTACTTCGCCCTCGACGGCACGCCGTGCCCGTTGGAGATGAACGACCGGACGATCGCCCTCCCGGCCGAGTCGATGCTGCGGGCCAGTCTGCGGGTCGGCGTCAGTTGCGGCATCGAGAAGGCCCTGCCGAACGTTGGCGCCGCGCGGTCCGGTTTGGTCAACGTCCTGATCACCGACGAACGGGCGGCGAGGGAAATGCTCCGCCTGGTCGGGGACGCGGACGGCGAGGATGGGGCGGGCGATGGTCGCGCTGGCGGTTGACCTCGGGGCCAGCGGCGGCCGGGTGGTGGCGGGCGGCTTTGACGGCGCGCTGCTCTCGGTCAACGAGGTTCGACGGTTCCCGAACGACCCCGTCCGTGTCCACGGCCGGCTCCACTGGGACGTGCTCCGGCTGTTCCACGAGGTGAAGCAAGGCATCCGGGCCGCCGACCGGGGTGGGGGCGACCGGGTCGAGACGGTCGGCATCGACACGTGGGGCCTCGACTTCGGCCTCCTCGACCGGCACGGCGAACTGCTCGGCAACCCCTACCACTACCGGGACCGGCAGACAGACGGGGTGATGGAGGAAGTCGTGCGGATCGTCCCGCGCGCCGAGATCTACGCCCGGACCGGCATCCAGTTCATGCAGATCAACTCCCTCTACCAGCTGTTCGCCCTGGCTCGCGCCGGATCGACGGCGCTCGAGGCGGCCCGCACGCTCCTCATGATGCCGGACCTCTTCCGCTCGTTCCTGACCGGCGAGCGCTGCTGCGAGTACACGGACGCCACCACGACGCAGTTCGTGGCCCTCGCCGACGGCGACTGGGACCGCGACCTCCTCGCCCGTCTCGGCCTGCCAGTCGACCTGCTGCCGCCGATGGTGCCGCCGTTCGGCTGCCCCGCGCCCCTGGCCGCAGGGGTCGCCGAGGAGATCGGGGTGGGGGCCGTCAAAGTTGTCGCCGTCGCCGGCCACGACACGGCCTCGGCGGTCCTGGCCGTGCCAGCGACCGGTCCCGATTTCGCCTACCTCAGCTGTGGTACCTGGTCCCTGTGCGGGACGGAGGTGGACCGGCCGGTCGTCGACGAGCGGTCCCTTGGGTGGAACTTCACGAACGAGGGGGGGCTCGAAGGGCGCTACCGGCTGCTCCGCAACATCATGGGGTTGTGGCTGGTCGAGGAATGCCGGCGGACCTGGAGCCGGGACGGGTTCGCCGTCCCTTACGAGGGGCTCGCCGCGGCCGCGGAAGAGCTCCCTCCCTTCGTGTCGTTCGTCGACCCCGACAATCCGCGCTTCCTCCACCCGGGAGACATGCCGGGCCGGATCGCGGCGTTCTGCACCGAGACCGGGCAGCCGGCGCCGGAGGGGCCTGGGCAAACCCTCCGCTGCATCCTCGAGAGCCTGGCGCTCAAGTACCGGTTGGTGCTGGAACGGACGGAACGGCTGGCGGGGAAACAGTTCCCCGGACTCCACGTCGTCGGCGGCGGGAGCCGCAACGCGCTGCTCATGCGGATGACGGCCGAGGCGATCGGGCGCCCGGTCTGGGCCGGACCGAGCGAGGCGACCGCCGTCGGCAACCTGCTCGGACAGTTGATCGCCGGGGGCCGGATCGGCGGCGTCCGCCAAGCCCGCGAGGTGGTCCGGGTGTCGATGCCGGTCGAGACCTTCGAGCCGACCGGCGCCGCCGGGTGGGACGAGGCATTCGAGAGGTTCTCGGAGATCGCTCGGTACTGAGCGCCGGCGGGCCGCCGCGGTGGGCGTGGGCGCAGGAGTGGGGCTGGTGGACGAGACGGCGGTCGCGGACCAGGTAGTCGGGTGTCGCGAGGAACTGAGCAGATTCGGCCGGAAGATCGTCGCCCGGGGGCTCGCGGTCGGGCCGGGCGGCAATATCAGCGCCCGGGTCGGGGACGGAATCTTCATCTCCCCCAGCGGTTACCCGCTGGACGAGATCGGAGAGGATGCATGGGTCGAGGTCGACCTCGGAACGGGCCGGCCGGCCCCCGGCCCCCGGCCGTCCTCCGAGATCGAGATGCACCTGGAGATCTACCGGCGGCGGCAGGACGTGCGGGGAGTGGTCCACACCCATCCGCCGACGGCGATCGGGGTCACCGCCGCCGGACTCGACGGGATCCCGTTCATGTTCCCGGACCAGGTCGCCATCGTCGGCGAGGTTGCCTGCCTCGATTACATCGTGCCCTGTTCCCCAGAACTCGCGGCCGCGGTCGCGGAAGCCTTCCAGCGACCGGCCGCCGCCGGGTTGCTGCTCCGCAACCATGGGCTCGTGACGATCGGCGGCAACCTGCGGGAGGCCTACTACCGGACCGAGGTCGTCGAGGACGCGGCCCGGGTTTTCTGGATCGCCTCGACCATCGGCCGACCCCGCTCCCTCTCCGAGGAGGAGGCTCGGCAGGTCGCGGACCTGGAGGCGGAAAAGTACCGGCAGTCGCTGCTCCGCGGGGACGGTCCGTCGTGACCCTCCAGGCCGGCCGCGAGGTCTTCCTCGGCGTCGACGTCGGCACCCAGGGGGCCCGGGTCGTTGCGCTCGACGGGGACGGGCGACTCCTCGCGGAGCGGCACCGGGTGTTCGACTCACAAGGGGAGGGGACGGCCCGCGAACAGTCGGCCTCCATCTGGTGGGAGACGGTCCGCCCCTTGCTCGGAGGCGTCGCGGGTGACATCGCCGGGCAACCCGGGCTGCGGCCGGTCGCGGTCGGCGTCACCTCCACCTCAGGCACGGTCGTCCCGCTCGACGACCGGCACGAGCCGGTCCATCCCGCCCTGATGTACGGGGACGACCGGTCGGGCGAGGAGGCCGCGCTGTGCAACCGGGCGGCAGCCGCCGCAGGGGTCGAGGCGACGTTCGGCACCTCCTTCGGCCTGCCCAAGATCGTCTGGTTCCGCCGGCACCGCCCGGCCGAGTCCGAGCGGACGGCGTCCTGGTGCCACGCCGCCGACTTCCTCGTCGGCCGGCTGAGCGGGGTCTGGGGCGTGACCGACCCGACCAGCGCCTTGAAAACGGGCTACGACCCGGTCGCGGGCCGTTGGCCCGACTTCCTGTTCGACGAGCTCTCCCTCCCTCGTGACTGGCTGCCGACGGTGGCGCCGTCCGGGACCCCACTCGGTCCGATCTCGCCCGCGGTCGCCCGGGACACCGGACTGCCCCCAGGCGTCGTCGTGACCAACGGGATGACGGACGGGTGCGCGTCCCAGATCGCCGCCGG
>CADCWF010000108.1 GCA_902806345.1 uncultured Thermomicrobiales bacterium | reverse complement strand
CCCCGGCTACCCTGCGGATGCTCCACCCACGATCGGTGGTCCGCTACGACTGAACGGGGAAGTTGGGGGTCCGACTGCTGTCGTGGCAATGGCTACGCGATCGGCAGAGATCGCTCCTCAACACCGGGGCATCGGAAATTGCGCCGTCACTTACCGGGTGACACGACCGGAAACCGAGGCTAGGTCCGCCTGGAGGCAGGCGTGGCAACGCAGGGAGCATCAGATGCTGCGTGGACTGACCACCGCCGTCTACCACACGACCGACCTGGCGGCGGCGAAGCGGTGGTACGCCGAACTCCTGGGGATCGAACCGTACTTCGATCGCGCGGCATACGCCGAGTTCCGTCTCGGCGACTACCAGCACGAACTGGGCCTGCTCGACAGCAGCTACCTGCCGGACCTGGGCGGGTCCGAGGTCGCCGCGGCCGGTCCGGCCGGCGTCATCGTCTACTGGCACGTCGACGACGTGCCCGCCACCCTTGACCGGTTGCTGACCATGGGGGCGACCTTGCATCAACCGCCGCGGGATTTCGGGGAGGGATTCGTCGGAGCTTCGGTGATCGATCCCTTCGGCAACATCCTGGGCATCATGGACAACCCGCACTACCTGGACGTCCTAGCCTCGATCACGCACGCGTGACCCGGCCGCGTCGGGGACGGCCCTCGGTTCAAGAATCGAAGCGCCGGCAGCCGCCAACACGGTACGAGGGCCACGACAGGAAAGGACGCGGCGGTGACGGAGACCGGAAGCGCGGACGACGGTCGGGTTCGCTGCGGTTGGGTGGGCGACGACCCGGTCTATCGCGCCTACCACGACGCAGAGTGGGGCGTTCCGAAACGCGACGACCGCGAGCTGTTCGAGCTGCTGATCCTCGAAGGCTTCCAGGCCGGCCTCGCCTGGATCACGATCCTCCGCAAGCGCGAAGGGTTTCGCCGCGCCTTCGACGGATTCGACCCCGAGCGGATGGCCGCCTACGGCGAAGCGGACACCGCCCGTTTGCTGGCCGATCCCGACATCGTCCGCAACCGCCTGAAGGTCGCGGCGGCGGCAACCAATGCCCGGGCCTTCCTGCTGGCGATGGACGAACCGGGCGGGTTCTCCGGTCTCGTTTGGTCGTTCGCACCGCCCCCACGGTCGGTTCGTCCCGTCTCGCTGGCGGAAATCCCGGCGAAGTCCCCGGAGTCCGGCGCGATGAGCAAAGAGTTGAAGCGGCGCGGCTTCACGTTCGTCGGCAGCACCATCTGCTACGCCTTCATGCAGAGTGCCGGCCTGGTCGACGACCACGTCGAAGGCTGCTTCCGAGCGCAATCCGGCGGATGAGCACCCGGCACCAGCGGCTTCGCACCAACCCCGCGCTCCAGTCTGCGATCGTCAGACACGAGGCAGGCGCAGAGTGAACGTGCTGCCCGTCCCGGGTTCGCTCTCTACCGCGATCGCCTCGCCATGCAGCCTGACCAGCCGATCCGCAATCGCCACTCCGAGCCCGGCTCCACCGTGTCGGCGGCTCCGCCGACCATCCGCCTGTCGGAACGGCGCAAAGATGTGCGGAAGTACCTCCGGCGCGATCCCCGGTCCCGAGTCCGAGACGACGACCTCCACCTCATCATCCGACGCCAAAGCCGAAACTCGGATCGACCCCGCCTCCGTGAACTTGACCGCGTTGCCGACCAGCGTCGTGACCACCTGCCGCAGGGCGGCGGGATCTGCGTAGACCTGGATGTCGCCCGGCAGATCCGCTTTGAGTTCCAGTCCCTTCGCCTCCGCGGCCGATACCGCCGCCGCGACGGCAGGTGCCAGGGCATCCCCCAGGTCGAGCGCGGTGCGGTGCAGGGCTACCCGCCCCGCCTCCAGCTCCGCTAGCCGCAGCACGTCGTCGATCAGCCCCAACAGCCTGCCGGCGCTCTGGGCGATCTGAGCGATATCGTCCGCCTGGGTGGGAGCGAGTCCGCCGTCCATCCCGAGGAGTTCGGCGTAGCCGGTGATCGCCGTCAGCGGCGTCCGCAGCTCGTGGCTCATCGTCGCCAAGAACTCGTCCTTGAGTCGACTAGCTTCCCGCTCGGCGGCCAGGGCGATCTCCAGCTCCGCCGCCCGCACCCGCCCCGTCACGTCGGACTGGACCCCGACGTAGTGACGAACGTCTCCCGATTCGTCCGCCATCGGGGCCAGGTAAAGCTCGTTCCAGAACGGGGTGCCGTCCTTGCGGTAGTTCAGCAGGACGGCCGTCGTCTCCGCCCGCGCGTCAATCACCTGGCGGAGCCGATGCACCGTCTCCGGGTCGGTGCCCGGTCCCTGCAGAAAACGGCAGTTGCGCCCGAGGACCTCGTCCGGGCCGTAGCCGGTCATCTGCTCGAACGCGGGGTTGACGTCGACGACCGGGGCGTCCGGGGCGGCGATGTCCGCGACCACGAAGGCGTTCGCCGCGGCGGCCACCGCCCGGTTCCGCAGCCGGAGGATGTCCTGTCCGGGGTCCGTTGTCTGCCTCCCCGGTTCATGACCCTGCCCTGGCGCCGCCGCTCCCCGTATCGTACCGGTCCTCATGCGGGTCGCTACGCCTCCTCCCCCCGCTCCAGCTTGCCGCCGATGATCTCCTCGACCTCGTTCTCCTCGGGAAACCGCTCGCTGGCGAACTTGGAAAAGACCAACTCGCCGTTGTACGAGACCTCGAACGAACTGGACCGCCCTGGGACCAGCGTGACACCCCCCGGCAACTCGTCTCCGAAATCGTGCAGGATGTTTTCCGCCAGACCGGCGGCGCGTGGCAGATACCCTCAGGACGGGCAGTACTCGATCTTGACGTGGGTCACCACGTTTTCGGCCGTCTCGATGTCCACCATCAGCCACTCCAGGTTCCGCTCTCCGTCGCCCCCTGCGGCCGACGGGTTCTGGTCGGTCGTCGGCCGCGCCGGGTCGACGACATCCCATCCAGTGTCGCACGGCCCTTGCCGCCAGGAGGCGGCCGTAACCCCTAAGAATACCGTCCCCGTCGTAGACTTCGACCATGCGTCACCACTTTGCCGCTTCTCTCCCCCTCGGACGCCGCGCCCTCGTCCTCGCGCTCGGGCTCGGCGCCGCCGCGAGGTGGCGCGGTACGATTGTGAGCGCCGCACTCCAGTCGCCTCCCCCCGACGGTCCAACCGCACCGCCCGGACCGCCGCGCCGCGGCGGTCGGCTGACCATCGGCTCGGCCGTTGAGCCAGTCAGTCTCCACCCCTGGGACGCGTCCGAGGTCGCGGCCTACGACCTGCTCGACGGCATCGTCGAGGGGCTCCTTAAGGTCAACGCCACAGGGCGGCTCCAACCTGCGCTGGCCGAAGGATTCACCCTCTCCGACGACGGCCTCACCTACACCTTCCGGTTGCGTAATGGCGTCAGCTTCCATAACGGCGAACCGTTCGGCGGCCGCGACGTGGTCGCTGCTTGGGAGGCTCGACTCGACGGCACCTGGAGCAACTCGGCCACCCTCGGCTGGGACCGACTCGCCAAGATCGACCTCCCAGCCGAGCGGACCTTGACGCTGACGACCCGCGAACCCTACGCACCCTTCCTCTCGACGGTCGGGATCGCCCCGA
Organism: uncultured Thermomicrobiales bacterium; assembly: GCA_902806345.1. Lineage (GTDB taxonomy): Bacteria > Chloroflexota > Chloroflexia > Thermomicrobiales > UBA6265 > CADCWF01. The sequence goes on along the minus strand of CADCWF010000108.1, from coordinate 3,540 downwards.
TCCTGCCGGCGTCCGCCTACGCCGACGGGCTCGACGCCTTCCGGGAACGCTTCGCCGGGGAGCCGGTCGGCAGCGGTCCGTTCCGGATCGCGAACCGGGAACCGGGCCGGCGGATCGACCTCGAGCGGTGGAATGAGTACTGGGGCGGACCGGCGCTGCTCGACGAGATCGTCTACGACATCCAGCCCGACCCCGCGGCCTTGCGCGTCGGCATCGAGTCTGGCGACGTGCAGATCGTGGCGGCGACGGGGGCGGCAACGGCGGCCGCGACCGACGACGCCTCGCTCGCGTTGCCGTCGGTCACGACCTGGGAGTACCCCACCCGCACCTGGCACCACCTGGACCTGAAGCAGATCGGCTTCCTGCGCGAGCGCGCGGTCCGCCAGGCGCTCGACTACGCAACTCCCCGCCAGGCGATCGTCGACGATCTGCTCGGGGGACGGGCCACCCCGGCCGTGGCCGACCAGATGCCCGGCAGCTGGGCCGCCCACGGGACGCTCGGCCCCCGCCCGTTCGATCCCGGCCGGGCGCGGGATCTCCTCGAAAGCGTTGGCCTCCGGCCGGGACGCGACGGCGTCCTCGCCCGCGACGGCGAGCCGTTTCGGCTGGAGCTGTGGGGCGTTGAGGGTGACCCACTCGCCCGGCGGATCCTGGACGCGGTCGCCACCGAGTGGGCGGCCCTCGGCATCGCCGTTCTCGTCCGTACCGCCGAACCGGACGCGCTCTGGGGGCCGACAGGCTACCAGTTCAGCGACCGGATGACCGCCTGCCTCTATGCCTGGACCAACGGCGTCGACCCCGACGATCTTTTCTACTGGCACTCGTCCCAGATCCCGACGGCCCCGACGGCCCCGGGCAGCAACCTGCCGGCTTTTTTCCACCCGTACGCGTTCCAGGACGAGATCGACGGCCTGACGGCCGACGCCGCCTCGACCCTCGACCTCGAAACCCGACGCGATCTCTACCTTCGGATCCAGGAACTCCTGGCGCGCGAGGTTCCGGTCGTGTTCCTCTACTGGGAGCACGCCTCCCCCGTCGCCCGGAACGACGTCGGCGGCTTCTGGCCGAACCCGTACACCGGGCTGCTCTGGAACGCCCAGTCGTGGTACTTGGCCGGCCCCATCGCCGGGGCAACTCCGGCGGCGACGCCGATCCCTGTCTCCTCGTCCTGACCGGGACTCAAACACTCCGGTCCGGTGTGCTCCCTGGGAGCCAGACGAAGACCCCCGCTGCCGGATACCGGGAACGGGGGTCGCCGCAAAAACATCTGGTTGCTGGAGATTACCGGACCGCCGAGACTTCGCGCTCCTGGCGGGGACGGCGGGAGGAGCGGCGCTGGGCGAAGCACGAGGCGCAGTAGACCGGCCGCGACGGATCGGGATCGAACGGCACCTGGGCCACCTGTCCGCACCCAGAGCAGAGGACCGCCGTCGGCACCCGGTCGTCGCCGACCGCCATCTCGGCCGGCGGCTCGCTGGCCGCGTCGTATGCGTCCCACGAACCCGCCGCGGCCCGGGCCGCCATCGCGGCCTTGACCTTCGGCGCCCCGGTCGGGGACCGGAACCCTCGCGCCCGCGAGGGCGCCGCATCCGGGCGGCCTGCCGCCGGCTCCTGCCGGGTGCGCTCCGCGCCGTTCGAGGAGGCGCCGGCAGTGGACGCGGCGGACTGGACCGGCCGTGTCGACGACCGCCAGACGACCTCGCTCGACGACTGGGACGGGCGCGGCGACGCGGCATTGGTCATCCGAGGTGCGCCGAGGGCCTCCCTCCGTGGACCCGGTCGCGACGAAGCTTGGCTGGCGCTTCGCTCCTGACCACCCCCTCGGCCCGTCCGGCGATTTCCACCGGTCGGCTGCGGCGCCGGCTCGGTGATCTCGAAGCCGCCGGCGACGGCCGCCTCCGCGCCGGGCCAGGGAAGGCGGGCGATGCGGGCGGTCAGACCCTTCTCCAACTGGCGCCACTTCGGACCATCTTCGGGACCGATCAGGGTGATCGCCTGACCCGGTCGCCCCATCCGCCCGGTGCGGCCGATGCGGTGGGTCAGCAGCGCGGGCGACTCGGGCAGTTCGACGTTGATCACCCGCTCGACGTTCGTGACGTCGATGCCGCGGGCCGCCACGTTGGTCGCCACCAGGATCGGGGCGCCACCGGCGCGGAACTCCGCCATCACCCGGTCGCGGGCGCCTTGGGCCATGTCGCCCTGGAGCGCTACCACCGGGAAGCCGTCGACCTGGAGCTTGCGGGCGAGGCGGGCGACGCCTCGCTTGGTCCGCCCGAAGACGATCGTCTGGCCGTCCGCGGGCTGGGAGAGGAGGTCCTTGAGGACGCCGATCTTGTCGGTGTCCTGCACGTCGAAGGCGACGTGCTCGATCGCCGCGGCCTCCGCCGCGGTCGAGGCCACCGCCACGGTCACCGGGTCGTTCAGGTGCTTGGTCGCGGTGGTCCGCACCCAGTCGGGCACGGTCGCCGAGAAGAGCGCCGTCTGCCGGTCCGGGGTGGTGCGGGCGATGATCTTCTCGACATCCGGGGCGAACCCGTAGTCGAGCATCTCGTCCGCCTCGTCGAGCACGAGCAGCCGAACCTTGGCGAGCCAGAGCGCGCCCTGGTTCAGCAGGTCGAGCACCCGGCCCGGGGTGCCGACGACGATTTGGGCGCCACGGCGAAGCCCCATCCGCTGCGGTCCGACTCCGGTGCCGCCGAAGATGGTGATGATGTCGAGGCCCTTTTCCTCGCCGAGCTCACGGAGCACACCAGCCACCTGGACGGCGAGTTCGCGGGTTGGGGTCAGCACTAGCGCCTGGACGGCGCGGACGCGGGGGTCGACGAACTCGACGATCGGGATCCCGAAGGCGAGCGTCTTGCCGGAGCCAGTGCGGGCCTGGCCGACGACATCGCGGCCTTCGAGCAGGGCCGGCAACGACTGGGTCTGGATCGCGGTGGGTGTTTCGATGCCCATCCGGGAGAGCGCCCGCAAGGTCGCGGCGCTGATCGGCAAGTGGGAGAACGAGGCAAGCCCCTCGCCGGCTACGGGAACGGTGGCAGATTCGATCACGCGAACAAACCTCGAACGCAGCGCGATGCGATCGTCTGGGCAAGGAGATACGGCCGGGCCGTCCAGTACGGCACAACGGCCCCTCGCGCTGCGGTGAGGATGGGGGCAGGAAGGCGTACTGATTCGCGGGACGCTCCCCGCGATTTCCTTTACGGGGACGAAGTATACCACGGGTCGGACGGTTCGCCGCTGCCGCCGTGATGGTCGCGGCCAGGAGGCTCTCCCGCCCTTCGCCGCCCGAGTCGATGCCCGGAGACGCACGGTACGCCGGAAGCGCGCCGCGCTCCGCCGCCGCCAAGATCGCCCCCGGACGTACTGGCCCTCCGCCGCGAACGCGCTCGTGTCGAGCACCGGCGCCGCCCGATCGGCGTCGGTCCCCACCAGGCGACCGGGGGACCGGTTTGATCCGATCACCTTGCCAACCCCGTAGTTCCTGGTTCCGGCCCACGACGCCGGCGGCCGCCGCTCCGGAGCGAACGGTCAGCGCAT
>CADCWF010000107.1:369-7152 GCA_902806345.1 uncultured Thermomicrobiales bacterium | reverse complement strand
GAAGCCGGTGTCCGGCGCCTGGGCATCGGTTAGGTTGAAACCGAGGTTGGCGCGGGCGAAGGAGATGCCGCCGGCGAGCGCCTCGGCGAACCGCGCCCGCGGCACCGACTTGCCCTGGGAGCGGCCGTTGTAGTCGGCGTACTGGACCCAGAGGTGCTGGGTCCCGAGCCCGTCGAGACGGGCGAGCGCCGCCGCGGACCCGGCAGCGCCGCCGCCCTCGTCGGCCGTCGGTCTGCCGGCAGCCATCGCGTCCCGTGCCCTCCTGGGTCTCCTGGTGACGGTCGCGGGGCGGTTCGACTTCCGCACTCGCGTCCCGTGCCCTCCAGGTCTCCTGTCTCGGTCGTCGCGGGCAGCCATCCTAGCATCGACGCCTCGCCGAGGCGGGCGCACCGTCTCGGCGACCGGTTGCCCTCGCGACCGGCGCACCGGCTGGGCGACCGGGCTCCCCCTTCGTGCGGCGGCGGCCCGGAATCGGCCCGGCCCGTCACCAACGACCCACCTGGTCGTCGCGAGGAGGGGCGGAGGGCGGCCTACCGTTGGCCTGTCGGTACGCCTGGCCGTAGAGATGGTAGAGCACGAGCCGGCCGTAGGGACCGAAGAGTGTCGTCACGATCGCGCCTCCGAGGCCAATCGCGTCGAGGGTGTCCGGCTGCCCGCCGGCGGTGATCCAGGCGAGCAAGAGCACCCCGGCCCCGACGCCCCCGGCGACCGCCGAGCCGGCAACGAAGACGAGGACGATCAGGACGTAGCCGCCCAGGTTGCGGCCGACGGTGCGGAACGCGGCCGCGACGTCGAGACCGGCGACGAAGGAGCCGCTGACCGCCAGGCGCGTCTCCGCCGCCGGCTCGACCACCGAGAGGAGCAGGGTCGCCAACACGGCGAGCACCAAGGGCGTCGTGACCCCGCGCCCCTCGGCCATGCCGGGCGGGAAGTCGCCCACGAGCCCGGCGAGCAGCACGGGGAAAGTCCAGAGAGTCACCACGCCCCACGCCTTGAGCCCGTCGCGGAGGAGCCCGCCGGGATCGTCCCACTCCGGCAACGGCAGGTCGGTCCCCGCCGCCGCGTTGCGGGCGACGCGGAGGGCGTAGCCGAGGAGCGGCACCGAGAGGAGGCTCGGCAGCAGACCGAGCAGGGTGGGGAGCACGCCGCCCGCCAGCAGGACGTCGCCGAAGCGCTCACTGAAGAGCAGGCCGAGCGCCGCACTTGGCAGCCCGAGGAGGACGGCGATCCCGAGCTTGCGGACCCAGCGCGGGTCGCGGAAGACGAAGGTCAGGGCGCGGCCCAGCTCCATGCCTCTGCCTCCCCTCCCATCGCGGATGGCAGCGAGCGCCGCCGCGCTCGGCGCCCGGCCCCTACGGCACCGGCGTCGCCGCCGTCGCCCCGCCGATCTCGAGCGGCGGCAGCTCCGGGCTGAAGAGCCAGGCGGCGAAGAAGGCGTCGAGCTCGCGGCCGCTGACCTCCTCGGCGAAGGCCGCGAAGTCCTCGACCGTGGCGTTGCCGTTCCGGTAGCGGGCGGTCCAGCCGCGGAGGATGGCGAAGAAGGCGTCGTCGCCGACCTCGACCCGGAGGGCGTGGACGGCGAGGGCGCCGCGCTGGTAGACGAACGGGTAGGAGAAGAGCTGGTCGGGTCCCGGGTTGCCGGTGAGGGCCACGTTCGGCGCGGGAGCCTCGACCGGGATGCCTTCCGCCGCCAGCCGGGCCAGCGCCTCGTCGAACGAGAGATCTTCGAGATCGGCGGCCGACGCGACGCCGAACGCGGCCAGGATATCGGCGTCGATCTCCGCGGCCGGGACGCCGAGCGACGCCAGCAGGTCGAGGGCCGTCAGCGACGCCCGCGCCGCCGGGTCGGCCAGGCGGACCTCGGTGGCGACGTAGTCGTAGGTCTCGGCCAGCCGCGCGTCGCGGGCGGCGACGCCGGCGGTGTGCTCGACCCAGAGGAGCTGGCTGTAGGTGGCGAACCCCTCGTTCAGCCAGATGTCCTGCCAGCGGAGGAGGGAGACGCTGTCGCCGAACCACTGGTGGGCGAGCTCGTGGACGACGGTCTCCTCGAACGAGGCAAGCGCCAGGGGCGAGACGCCCCCGCCGCCGAACGTCGGCAGCGTGCCAAAGATCGGCAGCCCCTGCGTCTCCAGGGCGAACCCGATCGGCTCGCCGACGACGGTGCCGCCGGCGGTCTCGAAGGGGTAGGGCCCGAAGACCCCCTCAAAGAAGGCGAGGATCTCCGGCGTCCGGGCGAAGACGGCCCGCTGGGCGGCGGGGACGCCATCGGCGAAGGCGAAGAGCAGGGGCAGGCCGCCGGGTCCCGTCCGCTCGACGAGGTCGATATCGGCGGCGTGGAAGGTGACCAGGTAGCTGGCAACCGGGTCGCGGGTGGTCCAGACCGTGGTGGTGGCGGTGCCCTCGTCGATCCGCTCGGCGAGCGTGCCGTTGGCGACGGCGAGGTAGGGGTCGGGCACGGTCAGGCGGAACGAGTAGGTCGCCTTGTCGGCCGGGTGGCCGTTGACCGGGAAGAGGAACTCGGCGCCGAAGGGCTCGCCGGCCAGGAAGAGCGCGCCCTCGGCCTGGAAGAGGCCGCCGAAGACCTGGGGGGGCTCGCCCCCGGCCACGCCCAGGTCGGTCGCCGGCCCGTCCGGGACGACGACATCCGCGGCGCCGGCCACGGGCGTCGCGGCCGGGCTCGCAACGGCGGCGGGTGTCTCCGCCGGCGCGACATCCCCCAGCGGGATCGTCTCAAGCGCGCCACGGTAGGTGACGCCGACGACGAACTCCTCGCCGCGGCCGATCGGCGCGGTCGGCGTCACCGTCAGCTCGCCGCCGCGACGGGAAAACGCGACCGGCTGCTTGTCGATGGTGACCCGGTCGATCTCGGGGCCACGGAAGTCGAGGTTGAAGGCGCAAAGGTCGTCCGTCGCCAGCGCCTGGATCGCCGCCTCGCCGGCGGTCAGGGCGGCGGCGTTCACGTCGAGGTCGAGGTCGAGCGCGTAGTGCAGCACGTCGTAGCCGCTGTTGCCGGCGAGCGGGAAGTAGCCGTCGCCGATGCCGCTGCTGCCGGCGGTGCAGGAGAAGGTGCCTTGGCCGGCCACGGCGGGTGCGCCGCTCGACACGAGTAGCAGCGTTAACCCCAGGGCCAGCGCCCACTTCGTCCGTTGGCCCATCGCCGCCATTCCTCCCCGCTCTTGCCCGACCGCTCCGGCTCGCCATGATACGCGCCTCGTCGGTGAGTCCCTCGGGATGTCTCGGGGTTGGCACGTACCCGAGTCCCGCCCGGCGCTCACCACCGCCCGGTGGTCGGATCCTGATCGACTGATGCGAGATCCGCTTGAACGGTCGCGCTCGTCGACGCTCCGCCCTCACCCCCTACCCCTCTCCCGATGCGCGGGCGAGGGGAGCACGACCGTGCAGATAGACGAACTGGATGCTGGGTGAACAACTGACCGGACATTCACACAGTTGAAACCTTGTGCGATCCTCGTTCGCCAGAGCAGCGGGTCGACTCCATCGGAGACTGGATGGCATGGCGATTCCCGATTTCCAAACGCTCATGCGACCGCTCTTGGCGGCTCTGGTCGACGGCCGCGAGCGCTCCATCCACCAGCTGCGAGACCAACTCGCGGAGGAGTTCCGCCTAACCGAAGCCGAGCGGGCCGAGATGCTGCCGAGCGGACGCCAGGCCCGCTTCGACAATCGCGTCCACTGGAGCGCGTCTCATCTCGCCCAGGCCGCGCTAGTGGAACGGCCCTCCCGCGCCCGGGTCCGGATCACTGCCCGTGGCAGCGAGGCCCTCGGGTTGGCCCCATCCAGGATCGACATGGGGTTCCTCGAACGCTACCCAGAGTTTCAGGCATTCCGACAACGGGGACGGAAGGGCGGCTCCCGCAAGACCACGACCCCTCCGCCGGTGATCGATCCATCGGCAGGCGATACCCCGCAAGAATCAATCGAGACGGGGTACGCCCTGCTCCGTTCGGCCCTTGTCGGCCAGATCAGGGAGAAGTTGACCACGTGCTCGCCCAAGTTCTTCGAGCAACTCGTGCTCGACGTGCTGGTGGCGATGGGTTACGGCGGCTCCCGCCAGGACGCCGCCCAGGCGGTCGGTCGGAGTGGCGACGGGGGCATCGACGGGATCATCAAGGAGGACCGGCTCGGGCTCGACGTGGTCTACGTCCAGGCCAAGCGGTGGGCCGGCCCCGTCCCCGAGCCCCAGGTCCGCGAGTTCGCGGGCAGCCTCGATCCCCACCGCGCCCGCAAGGGCGTCTTCATCACCGCCTCGACGTTCACCATCGGGGCCCGCGCCTACGTCGACAAGATCGAGAAGCGGATCGTGCTCATCGACGGGGCGGAGCTGGCGGAGCTGATGATCGACCACGGGGTTGGCGTCGCGAACGTCGAGACCTACGTCGTCAAGCGGGTCGACGCCGACTACTTCGAGGAGTCGTGACCGCACCCCAGACTGGTGCCGTCGTCCCACTACTCGCCGCACCGTCTCCGACCGCGAAGAACAGACGCCAAGACGTAGACGCCATCGGCAGGTGGACGCCGCAAGCGCTACGGCCCGTACGGAGCGGGCGGGACGAGGCCGAACCGGGCCGCGAGCAGCGCCACGTCGCGGCGATCGCCGTCGTCGGGGTCGTAGCCGGTGTGGCAGAGGATCTGGACCTCGGCGGTGAGGCAGGCCACCCGGCGGCCGACGACCCAGCCCTCACCGGCGAACCCCTTCGGCGGGTAGCGCCAGCGGCCGCCGTCCGCCAGCCGTTGCCAGCCGGCGCCCTCGTCGTCGAAGGCGACGGTGTGGACGTCGACCCGGCGGTCGTCCGCGGCGCGGGCCACGAACTGGGCGGTCGCCTCGTCCTCGACGATGGCGAACCCGGCGGCCTCCAACGCCCGCCGCGCGGCGTCGGCGTCCGGGATAGGGACGACGATGTCGAGGTCGTCGTGCTCCCGGGTCTGCTCCCCGAGCAGGGCGTCGACGCCCCAGCCGCCGTCGAGCCAGACCCGGACCCCGGCGCCAGCCAGGAGGTCGACCGTGTGCAGCACGTCGGATGCGCCCATCATGACTGGCGCCGCTGATCATGGTTGCGCGACTGTCGCGGCCACCGGCAGCACCGAAACCCGGCCCTAAAGGGACCGGGCTCACCGCACAAAGGACCCTGAAGGGCCCTGAAGCCGGGTGCTGCCGGTGGCGGCATCATTGTGGCAACCACGATCAGGGACGCAGCACGGCATCGGGAATCCCGGCCGTGCCGGGGGCAGCATCGGGCCGCACGACGGCCGGGCCGACCCGCTTCGCCATCAGCACGTCCGGCTTACCGGGGCCGTTCGCGTCTGGGATGAGGCCGACGACGACGTACCCCAGGCGCCGGTAGAAGGCGGCCGGGTGGTCGATGACCTCAAGCCGGGCGGCGTGCGCCAGCGGGTCCGGGAAGAGGTCGACGCCCCCGACCGAGGTACCCGGCGTGTCGCCGTCGTCGTCGGTGCCGAGGTAGAGCGTCAGCGCGCCGAGCGCGGCCACCCGCGCCTCCAACGCCGCCACCAGTGCCCGCCCGATCCCCCGGCCGCGGGCGTCGGCCCGGACCACCAGCGGGTGCAGCTCCCAGGCGAAGTCGTACTGCGGGATCGCGCCGACCCAACCGAGCACCTGCTCCCCATCGAAGGCGGCGAGGCAGAGATGGTCCGGTGCCAGCAACTCCCGGACCTCGTTCCGCGCCGCCGCCAGCGTCTCCATCCAACCGGGGAACGCCTCAAGCAGCTGGGCGGCGGCCTGATCGATGGCCGCGTCGCCGGCCGGACCGAGGTCGGCGATGGTAAACGGTTCCCGGAGCATGGCTTGGCTTTTCCCAAGTGGATGCACGTTCCGCGGAACGACGCAGACGCTGCCGAGGCTCAGCAAGGGGGAAATCACCGCATCCGCAGGAACTTGACGACGCTGTCCGCCGGTGCGTACTCCCGATCTTCGCCATCATCCAGGCAGCCATACGGCGAGACCGACTTATTCGAGTCGATGGGCACCCTGGTCTCCTCGACGATCGGCGGCGGTTTCCGGCCGAGGAGGTGATCCAAGGCGGCCTCCAGGCGCTCACGAAACACTGCGTCCCTCCTGGCGTGGAGCGTCTCGCTCTCCGCTTCAGCCAAGGCCGTTGTCCCCATCGTCGAAGCGGAGGGACGCCCCTCCTCCACCAGGAAGCGTCCCAGCGAGGCGCACCTGCCGCTGACACCGCCGAGCCCGGTCGCCCGATCGGAGGGGCAACCCTGTGGGATTCTGCCACTCGTCCTCAGGCGCCAGCGTTGTCCTCGGCCTCAGCTCCGGCCCAGGGAACCAAGCGGCCGGCGCTGCCAAGATCCTCTAGCAGATCCGACACGGTCCGGCCGAGCACGGGGTGGACGGCATCCGGCGCGATCTCGGCCAGCGGCGCCAGGACGAAGGCGCGCTCGTGCAGCCGCGGGTGGGGCAGCATCAGGTCGGGCGTCTCCAGCACGAGGTCGTCGTACAGGACGAGGTCGAGGTCGATGGTGCGCGGCGCGTTGGCGACGGATCGCTGGCGCCCGAGGGCGCGCTCGATCGCCAGCAGGGCGCGGAGGAGGTCGGGCGGGGCGAGCGTCGTCCGCAGCCGGACGGCGCCGTTCAGGTAGGGCGGCGCGGCGGTCGGCTCGGGCCAAGCCGGCGTCTCATACAGTGAGGAGACGGCTTCGACGGTGCCGAGCCTGCCGAGACGCTGCACCGCCTCGCGGATCGTCGCCTGCCGATCGCCCAGGTTGGCGCCGAGGGCAACGGAGGCGGCGTGGGTG
>CADCWF010000107.1:0-343 GCA_902806345.1 uncultured Thermomicrobiales bacterium | reverse complement strand
CCCTCGACCCCACCACCCCATGACCCGATCACCCCACCACCCCATCACCCTCCCTCCGTCACCCACGTCCGTTCCTCCGCCGGCGTCCCCCGCACCACCGCGTCGCTCATCCGGGCGATGCGGGCCATCGCCCGCACGTCGTGGACGCGGACGATGTCGGCACCGCCGGCGACGGCGAGGGCGACGGTGGCGGCCGTACCTTCCAGCCGGTCCTCCGGCGGCAACCCGAGCACCTTGCCGATGGTCGACTTTCGGGAGGTTCCAGCGAGGACCGGCCGGCCGAGGGCGAGCAGCTCGCCGAGCCGCCGCAGCAGCTCCAGGTTCTGCCGCCACTCCTTGCCGA
>CADCWF010000106.1 GCA_902806345.1 uncultured Thermomicrobiales bacterium | reverse complement strand
GGGGGAGACGAGAGGGGAACCACCGGCCGCCTGCTTCCGCGGACTACGCCGCCGAGGCCGGTGCCGCGAGCCCGATTCGGAACCAATCGACGGCGTACAGGCCGCCAGCGCCGGTCGGCCTGTCCCGCCGACCGAGGACGGCCGTCGACCACGGATGAAGCGACGGCGAGAGGGCCTCTAGATGCTCCCCCCTGGTCCTGGAGTTGCCGAACGGGTGCACCTTGTCTTCCCGCTCATTGGAACTCGATCGTCGGCACGCCGAAGCACCAGCAGGACCCCCTGTTGCTGCCGCCACCCTTCCGGAGCCGTCGCACGTCCCGGCGCAGGGCGACCGCTCCCCTTTGGCCGCGCTCGATGGTCGTCCGCGTCGCCACCCCCTTGCGAACCATCCCGACGTGGCCGATGCTACTGAAGCGATGAAGACGCGGGCGGAGGACCGGACACCGGACACCGGACAGGACGCCGCGGCGCCCTTGACCGCCCGCGAGGCCGCGGCATGGTTGGGCGTCAACGAGCGCACCATCCGCCGCGCCATCGCCTGCGGTGCCTTGCCCGCGACCAAGGAGGCCGGTGTCTACCGGATCGCACCGGCCGCCCTCGTCTGCTACCGGGAACGGCACCGAGAAACGACCCGCCGCCCTGCCCCCACCCGACCGCGACCGCTCCCAACCGATGCCGATCGGGGGGCGGGTCCGGTCCGGGCCGCCCCGGTAACGGCCCTCCGTCCGCCTGCACCACCCACTCCCCTGACGTCGCTTGTTGGCCGCGAGCGCGAGGTGGCCGCAGTGGTCACGCTCCTCCGCCGCGACGACGTCCGCCTCGTGACGTTGACCGGGCCGGGCGGCGTCGGCAAGACCCGCCTCGCCCTCGCGGTGGCGGCGGCGGTGTCCGACGCGTTCGCCGACGGCGTCGCCTTCGTGGCGCTGGCCACGATCCGCGACCCCGGTCTCGTCGTCCCCGCCATCGCTCGAGTCCTCGCGGTGCGGGAAGCGGTGGAGGCACCGGTGCTGGAGCGGGTGATGGATGCCCTCCGCGACCGGGTCCTCTTGCTGGTCCTCGACAACGTCGAGCAGGTGCTGGCGGCCGCGCCGCTGGTGGTCGAGCTGCTCGCCGCCTGCCCGCGCGTCAAGGCGCTGGCGACCAGCCGGGCGCTCCTGCGCGTCTCGGGGGAAACCCCCTTCCCGGTACCGTCGCTGGCGCTCCCAGAGGACCCAGGGGACAGGCCGTGCCCTCCGTCCGTGGAGCAGGTCTGCCGGTCCGACGCGGTCCGCCTGTTCGCCGACAGGGTTCGGAGCGTCCGGCCCGGCTTCGTGCTGACGGAGGAGACGGCGCCCGCAGCGGCCGAGATCTGCGCCCGCTTGGACGGGCTGCCGTTGGCGATCGAGCTGGCGGCGGCGCGGGTCGGGGTCCTCTCCCCCGGGGCGATCGTCGGCCGGCTGCAGCACCGGCTGCCCCTGCTGACGGGTGGCGCCCGCGACGCCCCCGCGCGGCAGCGGACGATGCGCGACGCCATCGCCTGGAGCTTCGACCTGCTCGCTCCTGAGGAACGGGTGTTGTTCCGGCGGCTGGCGGTCTTCGCCGGCGGCTTTACCCTGGAGCGCGTGGCGGCGGTCGGCCGGGTGCCCGGAAACCCAACTAGCGACGCCCTCGAGGGCCTGACGACGCTGGTCGAGGGCAGCCTCGTGCGGCGAGTCGAGCGGACTGGCGGCGAGCCCCGCTTCGCGATGCTGGAGACGGTCCGGGAGTTCGGGCTGGAGCAGCTTGCGGCGAGCGGCGAGGAGGAATCGGTACGCGGGACGCATGCCCGCCACTTCCTGGCCCTGGCGGAACGGAGCGAGCCAGACATCTACCGGGGATGCGACCTGATCCGCCTGCTCGGCGCGCTCGAGGATGAGCACGCCGACCTCCGGGCGGCGCTGGAGCACCTGGAGGCGACCGGGGCTGCCGAGGCGTTCCTCCGCCTCGCCGGCGCACTGGCCCCGTTCTGGCTGTTCCACAGCCACCGCGGCGAGGGACGAGGCTGGCTGGAGCGCGCGCTCGCTATCGGATCGAGCGCGCGGGTATCGGCCAGCACGCGGGCCAAGGCGCTGGGGGGGGCGGCAACCCTGGCGTTCACCCAAGGGGACTACGGGCGAGCGGCCGCGCTGGCGGAGGAGAACCTCGCTCTCCAGCGCGAACTGGGGGAGCGCCAAGGAATTGCCACCGCGCTGAACCTGCTCGGGGCGGTGACCCGGGCCCAAGGCGCCTGCGACCAGGCGGCGCCCCTCCTCGAGGAGGCGGTGGCCCTGTTCGAGGAGATCGGCGACCCAGGATGGATCGCCTCGGCACGCGGCAACCTCGGCATCCTGGCCTACTGGCGGGGTGATCCCGGCCACGGGGCGGCGCTCCTCGAGGGGGCGGTCTATCTGTACCGCCAGGCCGGAGATCGGTACCCCTACGGCGCCGCCGTCGCGCTCAGCGACCTGGCTCTGGTGACCTGCGATCGAGGCGACCACGCGCGTGCGGCGACGCTGTTTGCGGAGAGCCTGGCGCGCTGGCGGGAGGTCGGCACCAGGGAGGGCCTGATCGACTGGCTGGCTCGGGCAGCGGTGTTGGCGGAGGCGCGGGGGCAGCCGGAGCGGGCGATCCGCCTGTTCGGCGCAGCGGAGGCGTTGCGCGAGGCGATCGGCTACGCATTCGAGTGCCCCGAGCGGTCGCGACACCAGCGCGCCCTGGCCGCGGCCCGCGCCACGATCGGGGAGGGGGCATACGCCGCCGCCATGGCGGCGGGCGGGGCATTGTCGCCGGACGAGGCCGTGGCCGAGGCCTCGAGGCTGGTCGCGGATCTGCTCGGCAGCGGCGCCCCGCCGCCACCCGCCCACGGGCTCACCCCGCGGCAGGCAACGGTGCTGCGGCTGGTGGCGGCGGGGCGGTCGGACCGCGAGATCGCCGACGCCCTGTTCGTCTCCCGTCGCACCGCTTCCAAGCACGTTGCGGCAATCCTCGCCAAGCTCGGTGTCCCGACCCGCGCCGCCGCCGCCACCCAGGCCGTCCGGCTCGGCCTGGTCTGAGCCGCCGGTTCCCGCTCTAGGTACATCTCCCCCCCGGCCTGCCCCGGCGGCCGCCCGAGAAATGGGGAGCCCTCCCGGTGCGGACGCCACCGCGGCCGCGCATGATGCCGGCAGCTTTGCGGAAGCTGCCCCCAACGCGTCTCGGCTGTTCTCCACCGGGGGCAGCCCGACGGCACGGTCTGCCGCTCCGGCCGGAAGCCGGCCACTGCCGGCGCCTCGACCCTGAAGTCAGCCGGGGCGGCGGCGGGCTGCCGACGGTGGGGACGCCAGCACCGGCCCGATCGTCCGTAAGCGGGAGCGGAGGACCGCGTCTCGACGTCACACGGCAGGATGGACCCCATGGACCTTCGTCTCGGCCTCCTCTCCCGCCGTTCCGCGCTGCGCCGTCTCAGTGGCCTCTCGGCCTTGGCTGCCGGCGGTCTCGGCTTGGCCGGGGGCGTGTCCTCCTCGGCGCCCGCGGATGCCGCCCAGGCTCGCTCGGCCGCCCAGCCGGCGCCCCCCGACGAGCCCCAGCCCCGCGAGTTCACGATGACGGCGCAGGAGTTCGAGTGGGAGCTGATGCCGGGCACGACGGTCCGGGCCTGGGGCTACGATGGGCAGGTTCCCGGCCCCGAGTTGCGGGTCCGCGAGGGGGACCTCGTCCGCGTCGCCCTCCGCAACGCGCTGCCGGTGCCGACCACGATTCACTGGCATGGCATCAACCTGCCGCCGGCGATGGACGGCCCAGCTGGCCTCAACCAAGCGGCGGTCGAGCCGGGGGCCGAGTTCGTCTACGAGTTCGTCGCCAAGCCCGCCGGCAGCCGCTGGTACCACTCCCACGCCGACCCGGCCCTGCAGGTCCCGCTCGGCCTCTACGGCTCCTTCGTCGTCGAGCCGCGGCTTCCCGCGCGGACGTACGACCGGGAGCACACCCTCATCCTCGGCGAGTGGGACTTGGAGCTCACCCCGGAGGTGGCCGCCGGCACCGCTGAGCGCGGTCCCCGGGACCGCCTGCTGCGCGGCGGCGAACTGGGGAGCGACCTCTTCCTGATCAACGGACGCATGCATGGGGCGGTGCCGCCGATCCGGGTCGCGGAGGGAGAGCGGATCCTGCTGCGGCTGGTCCACGCCGGCCACCTGCCCCACCCCTTCCACGTCCACGGCCACAGCTTCAGGATCGTGGCCACCGACGGCAACCCGGTGCCGGAGGCCGCCCAGTTGACCAAGGACACGGTCCTGATCGCCCCCGGCGAGCGCTACGACCTGGAGCTGGCCGCCGACAACCCCGGCGTCTGGATGGTCCACTGCCACATCGAGCACCACATGGCCAACGGGATGATGACCCTGCTCGCCTACGACGGCCACAAGCCCACAGGGCCCGCGGCCGACCTCTTCGCGGCGGAGGGACCGGGACCGGTCGCCGGCGGCGAGCACCCGACAGGGCACGGATCGTCCACGGCGCCCGCGGAACGGGCGGCAGCGCCCTCCGTAGCACCCGTCGCAACCGACGGGGAGGCGGAGATCGCGATGGTCGACGACCGCTTCGAGCCCAACACCCTGACGGTTCCGGCCGGGACCACGGTCACCTGGGTCAACCGGGGGGCCGACTGGCACAGCGTGGCGGCCTACGACGGCGGCTTCGAGTCGCCGAAGCTCGCCACCGGCGAGCGCTTCTCGGTCCGCCTCGACCGGCCGGGCCTCCACCAGTACATCTGCAAGCATCACGGCCTGCAGGGCATGCTGGGTCGGATCACCGTGACCTAGGGAACCCTCAATTGGCAAGTGGAACGGTTGGTCGGGACCGCTGCCCGGCGGCGCAGGGAGCGCCCCCGCGGTAGCGAGGACCGAATCGAGATACAGGAGGGACGCATGGACACGGGCGGGTACGGGACCATCCTCGCCGGGGTGCTGGCGCGATACCGAACCGGGCAGATCAGCCGCCGGACGTTAGGGCGCCTGTTGGGGGCTTGGGGTGTCGCCGGGGCAAGCGGAGCCGCGTTGTCCAGTCACCCGGCGGGCGCCTCCGCGCTACGCCAGGAGGGCACGCCGGCGGCGGGAGGCGAGCCCCCGGTTGCGGCCACACCAGCCCTCGGCGAGCAACCGGACGGAACCCGCGTCTGGCGGGTCCAGGTCGGGGCCGTCGACAAAGCCGAGATGGTGGAGGCGATGGGCTTCTTTCCGGAGGAGATCACCGTCAATACCGGCGACGCCGTCTTCTTCGACTTCGGGCCACGGTTCCACACCGCCACCTTCCTCTCGGGCCAGGAGCGGCCCCTGCTCATCGTCCCGGACGAGGCCGCCGGCACGCCGGCGGCGGGTGGAGACCGGTTCATCATCAACCCCGCGGCAGGCTTCCCGGCCGGGGGAGGCACCTACGACGGCACCGGCTACGTCAACTCCGGCCTGCCCGATCCGAGCGCGCCGCCCTTCATGCTCACCTTCACTACGCCCGGCACGTACGACTACCTGTGCCTCGTGCATCCGCAGATGAAGGCTCGGGTGGTCGTCCAGGAGGCCGGCGCCAAGCCACCGACGGACCAGGCCGCCTACGACCGACTGGGGACCGAGCAGGCCGAGGCGCTGCTGGAGGAGGGGAGGGCGCTGATCCGGCAGCAGGGCTCGGCCACCCCGGAGGCTGGCACCGACGGCGTCCTCCACGAGGTCGTCGCCGGCGTCGGCGGCGACAACGTCGAGGTGCTCCGGTTCCTGCCTCGGGACGTGGTGGTCAAGGTCGGCGACACGGTGCGCTGGACGAACCCGTCGATGCACGAGCCCCACACCGTGACCTTCCTCGGTGAGGAGGATCCGCCCGAGTTGATCCTCGTCGAGCCGCAGGAGGGTGGCCCGCCGACCCTGGTGTTCAACCCCGTCTTGCTCTTCCCGGCCGGCGAAGACACCTTCGACGGCGCCCGGCTGGCCAACTCCGGCACCCTGGGCCAGGAGCTGGCGGAGATCTCCGAGGAGTTCCCCCGCACCTCGACCTACGAACTGACTTTCACCGCCCCCGGTGAGTACCGTTACTACTGCGCTTTCCACTCTGGTGGCCCGGACGACGAGCACGCGATGGTCGGGACAGTCAGGGTGTCGTAGCGGCCGAGGGGTCTTCCCCCGGTCGAGCCCCGCCCCCGAGCCGGCGGAGGGGCTCGATCCGCCCGCGTCCACGCGCGGCAACGACGTCTGCCACGATGGGCGGTACCGCGGCGCTCGCCGTCAGCCCCGCCGGGCGAGGCACCCGACGGCCTCGAGCTCGCCGCCGTCCGGCGGCCCCGGCTCGGCGGCGAGCTCGAGGCCGTCGGCGCGACTCATCGACGTCCGAGCGCCCGAGGGACACCGTCGCAATGGACGCCCGACCGCCCGCGACCGATCCCCTGCCTGCCTGGGGCATCTTGCTCCTGCGGATGGCCGTCGGCGCGGTCTTCCTGGTGCACGGCTGGGTCCGCCTCGTCGACTTCGGCATCGGCGAGACGGCTCAGTCCTTCGGCTCCCAGGGGGTCCCCGTCCCCGGCCTCGTCGCGGTCGGGGTGACGGCGGTCGAGACGCTCGGTGGTGTGGCCTTGATCGTGGGGCTGCTCACCCGGTGGGTCGCCCTGCTGCTGGTCGCGGAGATGGTGGCCGCCGCCCTCCTCGTCGACGTCGGGACCGGCTTCTTCGCGGGGGACAAGGGCATCGAATTGGGATTGATCCTGGAGGGTGCCTGCTTGGCCCTGATCCTGACGGGGCCGGGTCCGCTCGTGGCTGATACCGTGTTTCACCGGAGGCACCGGGAGAGGAACTGGGCGAGCCAGGCCGATGGCACGCCGGCAGGCACCGGGCGAGGCAAAGGATCTGGGGACACCTCCTGAAGCACCAGGCTGAGGAGACGAAGGACCCTCAAGGGACGTTGGAAGGCGGTGACCGCCAACCGACCAATCCATCATCCTTGGGGTTCCGAGGATGCCTATTGGGGGGCGCAGTACGTTTCCACCGCCCAGGGGTGTCCGTCTTTGGCCTCTGACACCTCGACTCCTCGACGCCATCCCGGTACCCTGCCGCGGCTGGATGGACGGCGCGGGAGCGGGCAGGGGGAGGACGGGCGTGGCGGAGCGGAGCGAATGGACCGTCGGGAGATCGGAAGAGCACACGTCTGAACT
>CADCWF010000105.1 GCA_902806345.1 uncultured Thermomicrobiales bacterium | reverse complement strand
GGACCTGACCCTGGTACTGGACGAAGGGATGTTGTTGCCGGTGAAACCGGGATTCGGGGCACCGCTTCCAGCCAAGACGGACGCGGAGGACACCGACCGCGACCGCGGTGGCAAGAAGGATGCGTGAGGCGGAGCAATGCGGGTGATCGTGGCGTCTCGTCCTCCAATCACCCGCCATTGCCAACGACCGGGTTGACCAACCGAACGCTCAGCGAACCGTGTGGGAGTACCGTCGACGGCGGTCGCGGTCAACCATCGAGCACGAGGGAACAAGCGGGGCCGAGGGATGCATCCCGTTACTTCGCGCCAGCGTAGACTAGATCGGGAGACCGGTCCGCGCGGACCCGTCGATGAGGGGAGATCCCAATGCCGTCCAACCGCTCCGCAACCGACACGATCGTCGACCGCCTGGCCGATCTCCTGAACCGGGTTCTCGGTCCGTTTGCCGCCCCCGCCAAGCCGGCCCCCGTGCCGGTGCCGATGGCGCCCCGACGTAACTCGGCGGCCCGGCGGACCTCCTACCGCTGATCACAACCGAAGCAATCGAGGCTGGTCGTCCTGTCCGCCTTCGGCGCGACGCTAAGGTCGCGCCAGACTTCGGGGGCGGATACCGGTCGGTCGCTTTCGAGTCCGGCGGCCGACACGGTCGTCGCGGAGGGGGGGCAACTTCAATGGGAGGGCTGCCGCTTGCCCCTGCGCCAGGGCGAGTCCGTGCTCGGTCCCTTCCCGGGTTGACTCGGATCCCGCAATGGCCGAGGACGGAGACCGCATCCCGCCAAGTGCGTCCCGTTCATCGGCCAGCTTCGGATCGCAGTTAGGGAACAACCTCACCTGATGACCGCCTCCAGCGCGATTGCCATCGCACGCCAACGTCAACATTCCCCTAACGGCTCACCGACCGCTGCCCGTCACTATTGCTCCGCGCCCTGGACATGGTGCCTGACGACGGTTACCTTGAACTTGTCTAGACAAGCACCGCCGCGGGAGGTTCATCGTGTCCGAGCACACGGGAAGCCGGCCGCACCCACCCATCTCCCGCCGCTCCGGTCAATCGCTCTACCTCCAGATCGCCAATGATCTCCGCCGCCGGATCGCTGAGGGCGAACTGCGCACGGGCGATCCCGTCCCGTCGGAGCAGGCGCTGGTCGAGCGTTTCGGCGTCTCCCGCGGCACAGTTCGCCAGGCGCGAGCGATGCTCCGGGCCGACGGCTCAATCGGCGGGTCGCAGGGCAGGACGCTCGCCGTCCAGGGCGTCAACCTCACCCAACCCGTCGGCGGTCTGATCACCTTCAGCGCCTGGGTCCGGTCCTTGGGCATGCGGCCGTCCGGCCGACTCCTCCGCCTGTCGCCAGAGCCGGTGGCCGCCGCCGAGGCCGAGCAGGTCGGCGTGGCGCCGGGCAGCGTCGTTTACCGCCTGGAGCGCGTCCGTCTCGCCGACGGCGAGCCGTTGATGGTCGACCGAACCGTCTTCCCTGAGGCCATCGGTCCGATGCTCGTCGGGATTGATCTCGACTCCGGGTCGGTCTATGCCGAGCTCGCTGCCCATGGCATTGCCGTCGCCTCAGCCGGCCACCGGATCGACGCGATCGCCGCCCATTGTCCCTGAGACGCCGATGCCGGCCGACCACTTCACGATCTGGCGCCGCGAGGCGCGCTTGCCAACGACGTCGCGCACGGACATCCCTCCCCTTGCTTGTCTGGACAACAGGACCGCCCACGACAATAGGGGAGCGCCGCGCCGAGGGAATCAACGCGGTGTGGAATCGGCGTCCGGCGACGGTCACTCGTAGACGAACGCGCTCCAGATCCGCCGCTCCTCGAGGGCCGCCCGGCCGCCGAGCGCCGCCAGCTCGACCAGCACCGCAATACCCAGCACCTCGCCCCCCAGCCGCTCGACCAGCCGCGCCGCCGCCCGCATCGTGCCGCCGGTGGCCAGCACGTCGTCGACGATCAGCACCGTTTGCCCTGGCCGGATGGCGTCCTTGTGGATCTCGACCGTGTTGGCGCCATACTCAAGGTCGTAGGACTCCCGCTCCGTCGCCCGTGGCAGCCGGCCGAGCTTGCGGACCGGGACGAAGCCAGCACCGAGCGCGTAGGCAATCGGCGCGGCGAAGATGAACCCCCGGCTCTCGATGCCGACCACCACGTCCGCCCCCGGCGCAACCGCCGCCAGGGCGTCGACCGTGGCCCGCAGCGCCGCCTGGTCGGCAAGGAGGGGGGTGATATCCCGGAACAGGATGCCAGGCTCGGGGAAGTCCGGCACCGTCTCGATCAGCGCCCGCGCCCGTTCCAGACCCGTCGAATTCGCGTCCACGTCCACCATCGCCATCCCCAACTCCTGCTCGGCGCCGACCGGAGTCGCCCGCCGCAGCCTACCTCACCACCACCCCGCGGTGGATCGGCGGCCAACCCGTCTCCGGGAACCGAAGGGGTCGCAAGCGGCGGTGCGCGAACCGGTACGATAGACGCTCGAGCGATCGGAACCGCCAAGAATCGCGCAACCGGGGATTCCGATGGACCGGACAGCGAGGCCGACGGACTCCCCGGAGAGGGGAGCGCCCGGCGAGCAGACGAACGCCGCCGGCGCGGGCCCGGCTCAAACGGTACCGGCCCACGGGTCCGGCTACGGCACGCTCAAGGCGTTCCTCGCCGAGAACGCCTCCCTCATCTTCATGGTCGGGAGCCTGACGAGCCTCTCGACGTTCTTCGTCAACCTCGACCTTGGCTGGCTCGATACCTACCTGAAGGCGGTCCTCCTGGCCGCGGCCGGCATCGTCTGGTTCGAGTTCCACGCCCAGTGGCCGGACGAGATGCGGCTCGACCGCCGGGGCCACGTCCGGCCGACCGGGGGCGTCTGGCGCCTCGTCGCCTTCTCCTATTTGATGCAGATCACCGTCGTCCTCATCGCCATCTGGTCGGTGGCGCAGGCGCCGGAGGTGGTCGTCCCCCTGTTGGTCGTCGGGCTGGTCGTCCTCCTTTGGCAACGGTTGAGCCGGCGGCGAAACTTGCACCCCTGGCTCCTGCCGGTGATGGTGGCCGTCGCCTTCCTCGGCTCCGAGTTCGCGCTGGCCCGGCTCCTCCCCCACACGACGACGCTCCTCGACCTCGTCGCCAGCGACCTCCGCCGCGACGCGGAGATGGTGCTGCCGGACGCCTGAGCGACAGCCGGTGGGGACCCAGCGTTTGCTACAGTGCCCGTCAATTCGGCCGCCTGCGGTCGGCCCCGAACGGGCCGGCCACCGTCGCGCTCCCGGCCAGGTCGGTCGCCCCGACCGGACCGGCACCACGGAGGAGCAACATGCCTCGCCCCTCGGCGGTCGCCCCGATCCTTGTCCCGTTCGACGGCTCCGCCGTCGCCGAGGCGGCGCTCCCCTTTGCCGCCACCCTCGCCGGGAACGACGGCGCGATCGTGCTCCTCCAGGCGGTGCCGCAGCCGCAGCCCATCCGCGACGTGCTGGGGGACGTCGTGCTGACGGCCGACCACCTGCTCCGGCTGACGCGAGAGGCGGCCCAGACCGACCTAGACCGCGCGATGGACCTGCTCCGCCGTCTCGACCCGTCGTTGGCGATTGACCGACGGGTCTCGGTCGGCGACCCCGCGACCGTCATCATCGGCGAGGCATCCGAGCGGCAGGCAGGGTTCGTCGTCATCACCGGCCGGGGCCTCTCCGGCACTCCGGTCGGGCATCTCGGGAGCGTCGCCCACCGGCTGACGGGGGCCGTTCCAATCCCCCTCCTCCTGGTGCCGTCGGAGGCCGGGGCCGGCTCGGAGAGCGGATTCCGTCGCCTGGTCGTCGGACACGATGGGTCCGACCACGCGCTCGCTGCCCTCGACGTCGCCGCCGAGACCGCCCGCCGACAGGCCGTTCCGGTCCAGCTGGTGGGCGTGGTCGAGGCGGGCCGCCCCGAGGTACCGCCACTCGACCGCCGGGAGATGCTCGACGACCGCGTCGGCGACGGCGTCCTCGCCGACGCCCGCCGAGACGCGCAGCGGGCGGTGGAGGGCGCCGGCGCGCTCCTGCTCCGGCAGGGGGTCCACGCGTCGTGGGAGACCCTCGCAGGCGACCCGGCGACCGAGCTGTTGACGGTCTGTCGGCCAGGTGATGTCCTCGTCATCGCCAGCCACGGCCAGAACGGGGCGACGCGTTGGGGATTGGGAAGCGTCGCCCGCCGGTTGCTCCAGGCATCACCGCGACCGACGCTCCTCGTCCGCACCGCACCCGCGGAGTCGCCGTCTCCCCCGCGGTCGGTGCCCGAGATCGAGCGCGAGACGGTCGCCTAGCAAGTCCGCCGCCGACCCGTCTGCCAACTCTGCCGGAGCACGACCATGTACCGAAGGATCCTCGTCCCGCTCGACGGCTCAGCGTTGGCCGAAGCGGCGATCCCGTACGCGCTGCGTCTCCCCAGCGAACGGGTCCGCCTGATCATGGTCAAGCCGACTCCCAACGGCGAACGTGCCGCAGAAGGAACCCCGTCCACCGCCCTGGTTCTCGCCGCCGGTGCGCTCACGACGGCCGGTCGATCGGTCGAGACGGTCGTCGCCCATGGCGACCCGGCGGAGGAGATCGTCCGGGCGGCCGCCGACGTCGACCTGATCGTCATGACGTCGCGCGGCCTCGGCGCTGGCGGGCGCCTGGTCTTCGGCAGCGTCGCCGACCGCGTCGCCCGCCATGCCCCGGTGCCGACATTGATCGTGCGGACTGGGGACGATCCGGTTGACCCGACCCCATGCGCCCGAATCGTGGTCCCGCTCGACGGATCGGAGACCGCGGAGCGGGCGCTGCCGGTCGCGAGCGAGCTGGCGCTCCTCACGAGTTCCCCAATCCACTGCATCGCCGTGGCCGAGGTCGACGGGGTCAACGGGTCCGTCACGGCCGCCCTGCCTGCCGGTGTCTATGACGCAGGGCTGGAGGCGGCCTTGAGTCTTGCCGAGGCGTGCGTTCGGGCCGCGTCGTCCAGGCTCCGATCGGCTGGCATTCAGGCCAGCGACGAGGTTCGGCGGGGACCCGTCCGGTCGGAACTGATCGCCGCCCTCCGACCGGGTGACCTGGTGGTGATGACCACCCACGGCCACGGTCGCGCCCTCCGCTGGACGGTCGGCACCGTCGCCGAACGGGTGCTGCAACGGGCGCCGGGGCCGGTGCTACTCGTCCGAGCCGACCTGAGCGGATAGGTACGAGGAGAGCAGAGCGGGGTGGGGAGCCTGCGATAATCGGTTCGGTTGCCGGATGCGTTAGGCCGATGACGAACCGCGAGCCACACGAGGAGAACCACCTTGGCTTCGGCCGACGCGCTGTTTCCGCCGGGTTTCGTCTGGGGCGCCGCCACCTCCGCCTACCAGATCGAGGGCGCGGTCGACGAAGGTGGCCGCGGTGAGTCGATCTGGGACGTCTTCAGCCACCGCCCCAGCGCCATTGCCGACGGATCAACCGGCGACGTCGCCTGCGATTCGTTCCACCGCTACCGCGAGGATATCGCCCTGATGCGGGAGCTGGGGCTCACCGGCTACCGCTTCTCGATCGCCTGGCCGCGCATCTTCCCATCCGGCGCCGGCGCCCCGAACGAGAACGGGCTGGACCATTACCGGCGCGTCGTCGACGCGCTCGCCGAGGCCGACATCGAACCGCTGGTCACCCTCTACCACTGGGATCTGCCGCGCTCGCTCCAGAGCCGCGGCGGCTGGACCAACCGGGACACCGCCGCGCGCTTCGGGGAGTATGCCCAGGCGGTCGCCCGAGCCCTCGGCCCCGAGGTGCGCCACTGGGTGACCGTCAACGAGCCCTGGGTCGCCGCCTACCTCGGCCACCTCGTCGGCATCCACGCCCCCGGCCTGCGCGACCGCCGGGCGGCCCTCGCCGCCGCCCACCATTTGCTCCTCGCCCACGCCGACGGCATGGCCGCCCTCCGCGCCGAACTGCCGACCGACGCCCAGGCGGGCATCGCGCTGAATCTGGCGCCGGTCGCCCCCCTCGGCGACACGAACGCCGATGCCGAAGCCGCCAACCGCTTCGATGGCTTCCTGAACCGGTGGTTCCTCGATGCCCTCTACAAGGGGCGGTACCCAGAAGACATGCTCTCCGTCTTCGGCGACGACCTGCCCGAGATCCGGCCCAATGACCTAGCCCGGATCGCGGCCCCCACCGATTTCCTCGGCGTCAACTATTACTCCCCCAACACCGTCCGCTGGGCGCGCGGGGCGCCGATGGTCGAGGCCGAGATGGCATCCCGACCGGGCGTACCCCAGACCGCGATGGGGTGGGAGATCGACCCCAACGGGCTCCACCAGGTGTTGACGCGGCTGCACGCGGAGTGGGCGCCCGGTTCCATTCGGATCACCGAGAACGGCGCCGCCTTCGACGACCGCCTGGTCGACGGCACCGTTGACGACCCCGACCGCGAGGCATACCTGCACGACCACCTGCTGGCGGCGTTCCGCGCCGTCGAGGAGGGGGTGCCGCTCGCCGGCTACTACTGCTGGTCCCTGCTCGACAACTTCGAGTGGAGTTACGGCTACTCCCGGCGCTTCGGCCTCGTCCACGTCGACTACGCGACGCAGACGCGGACGATCAAGCGCAGCGGGCGCTGGTACGCCGGGGTGACGCGCGAGAACGGTGTCAGCGGATAGGCATCCGCCCTACCCTCCCCCTTCCCCAGCCGCTACGCTTGCCTCCACGGAACCGGCGCTCACGTCCAAGGGCGCGGGAGGCAAGGATGAACAGCGGCTCGAATCTGACTCCGTCGGCGGCCGGCGAACGGCGCCAATACGCCGACCCGATCGTGGCGGCCGAGAGCGATGTCGATCTCCTGGCGGGCTTGCTCGCCGATGCCGGGCGAATCGTCTCCTTTACCGGGGCGGGGATCAGCACCGAATCCGGCATCCCCGACTACCGCGGACCGGGCGGCGTTTGGTCGACCGGCAAGCCGCCGACGCTCGACGACTTCCTGACGAACGAGGCGGCGCGCCTCGAGTATTGGGAGCGCCGACGCACCGGCTACCGTCAGATGGCGGCGGTCGAGCCAAACGGGGGCCACCGCGCCCTGGTCGAGTTGGAGCGGTCCGGCCGGCTGCTCGGGACGATCACCCAGAACATCGACGGGCTCCACCAGAAGGCCGGTGCCGACCCGGACCGGGTCGTTGAGCTGCACGGCACTGCCCACGCCGTCCGCTGTCTCTCGTGCGGCACCGTTTGGCCGGCCTCCGAGATCCAGGAGTGGCTAGAGCGGACGACGGGCGAGCCCCGCTGCCAGGTCTGCGGAGGCATTCTCAGGTCGGCGACCGTGCTCTTCGGCGAGGCGATGCCGGTCGAGCCGCTCCGCCGGGCGATCGCCTTTGCCCAGGAGGCCGACCTGATGCTGGTGATCGGCTCGTCGCTCGTCGTGCAGCCGGCGGCGCGCCTACCCCTCATCGCCGTCCGGGCGGGGGCCAGGCTGGCGATGATCAACCGCGAGTCGACCCCGCTCGACCGCCTGGCCGACCTCGTCGTCCGAGGCGACGCCGGCCGGACGCTGGCGACCGCGACCGGGCTTGCGCTGGCGTGGGAGCCGTTCCGGTCCTACGCGACGGGCTGACAGTTCGGGCAGAGGTAGGTGCCCCGCCCTCCGACCCGCGTCTTGGCGATCGGTCCGCCGCAGGCCAGACACGGCTCGCCCTCACGCCCGTGGGCCGCCGGGAAGCCGTCGCGCGGGTGGGCCCGTTGGTGGACGATCGTCGCCCCGCCCTGCTCGATGCCCCGCTCCAGCGCCCAGCCGATCGCCTCGTGGAGGCGGTTCAGCTCCCCACCGACGACGCTGTTCGCCGGTCTCGCCGGGTGGAGGTTGGCGCGGTGGAGGGCCTCGTCGACGTAGATGTTGCCGAGGCCGGCGACGATGCCCTGGTCCAGCAACGCTTGCTTGACCGGGATCCGCCGCCGCGCGAGGCGCTGGCCGAGCTGCCCAGCGGTGATCGCATCGGACCCCACCCCTTCCGGCCCGAAGCCGAACGCCTCCAGCGCCGCCTCGACGTCGTCCGTTTCCATCAGCCGCAGCCAGCCGAACTGCCGGATGTCGCTGTGGAAGAGCGTCGTGCCGTCGTCGAATTCGAGGAGCAGGTGGGTCGCCTTGTGGGGGTAGACGCCGCTTGGGTTGGGCACCGGATGGCCGGCGACCGACCGCCGCCCGTCGGGCCGCTCGACCGCGAGCTGACCGGCAAGCTTGAAGTGGGCCAGCAGGCTGAGCCCGTCCGACCAATCGGTGACCAGCACCTTGGCCCGCCGCCGCGCCCCGGTCACCGTCCGGCCCAGCAAGGGGTCCAGCGTCGGCAGCGGCGAGCCGCGGAGCAGCTTCGGCAGTCGGAGCTGGATGGACGACAGGCGGAGGTCGGTCAACTCGCGCTCGACGATCCGCCGCATCGTCTCGACTTCCGGCAACTCCGGCATCGTCGCTCCATCACCCCTGGCCGGCCTGCTTGCCCAAACCCGGTCGCTTCCACCGGGCGGGTCGCCGCTAGCGGCCGGTGGCGTGGCCGGACGGCGGTTGCCGCCGCGCCTTGATCCACTGGGCGGCGGATTGGCCCGCCCGCAGGCCTTCGTCTTCGTCGCGGGAGGCGAGGACAACGCGGGCCATGACATCCCAGGCGGCATAGGTGGCGTCGCGGTGCCGGCCCTGGTAGAGCACCTGGCGCGGCCCGAGCAGGCGCCCAACCGCCGTGCACTTCACGGTCCAGGAATCGTCCGCCTGGGAGAGGGTGATCTCTGCCCGGCCACTCTTCCAGACGAACGCGTCGCCACCGGCCATCCCGCTTCCCCCCACCCGGATTTCGTCGTGGCCGGCGTGCCCTCGAGCGGCAGGCCGGTTCGCCCGGCAGCACTGCGCGGGCGATGGCGTCCATCTCCACCCCTCCGAGAGGGACGCCGGATCGGTTCCTCGGCGCGGGCCGGGACCGTTGCGGGGCAAGGAGTTTAGCGCAGACCGTGGATTCGGGAAGGGTCCGAGGTTGGTCGTCAGTCGCGCCCCAAGCCCGGCGCGGCACTGGCGGAAAACGAACGGGCACGGCGGATCCGCTCGGCGACGGGAGGATGCAAGTAGAGCAACCAGACCACCGGTTTAGGCGGGTCCGGATCGGCCAGGCTGAGGCTCGCCAAGCGCGCCATCGCCGAGGCGTACGCCTCCCCGTTACCCGTCAGCGCCAACGCGTAGCCGTCGGCTCGCCGCTCGATCGCCCGGCTGAAGGCTGCCTGGAGAGGCGCCAACCCGAAGCCGAGCAGCGACAAGAGGAGGGCGACGACGGGAAAGCTGGCCTCGTCTGCAAGCTCCCTCACCCCCGTCTCTTCCGCGCTTCTCACTAATAACGGCGGCGCAATCCTGGAGAGCAACCAAGCGGTGCCGAAGCCGGCCAAACCGCCGAAACCGATCAGCTTCCAGATGTCGCCGTAGACCTGATGCCCCAACTCGTGGGCGACCACGCCCTCGACCTCGGCTGGCGGGAACGGCCCGGTCAGGGTATCGCCGAGGGCGATCCGCTTGGTCCTGCCGAGACCGGCGAAGAAGGCGTTGGGCTTTTCCGTTTGCCGGCTCATGTCGACGCCGTAGACGTCGGCGATGCGAACCCCGGCGCGGTCGGCCAGGGCCCGGATGCGCGCCGCCAGTTCCACGTCCCTCAGCGGCTCGAAGCGGTTGAACAGCGGCATGATGAGGACCGGGGCGAGCGTGCCAAACACCACGGTGAGCGGCACCGTTAGGGCCGAGAGGACGAGCCACCAGTCTTTCGGCCGGCGGCGGATGACCGCCCAGGCGCCGGAGAGGAGCGCCGGCTGGAGCAGGAGCGCCAACCCGAGCCCTTTCAGCTCGTCGCCGATCCAGCCGCGCAGCGGCTGCTTCGACAGCCCGAACCGGCGCTCGACGACCCACCCGCCGAGCAGACCCAGCGGCAACCCGGCCAGCCACGAGAGGGTCGTCGTGACGCCGAAGAAGGCGGGCGTCGCCAGCCGCTCGTCGGGCACCGACTCGGTGATCCGGGAGCGAAGGCGGACGGCCCGCCGTCCCCGAGCGAGCCAGAGCTTCTGGGACGCACTCCAGGCGACCGAACCGACCAAGAGCGCCAGCTTGGTTCGGCTGTAGCGCTTGGCCTTGGCGATGTCGAGACCGGGGATGTCGAACTCGGCGTGCTCTTGCGGCATCTTGCGTTCCTCAACCGGAGTCGTTACACCGGGCCGCTCGTCCGTGGCATCGTCGCATGACCGAAGAATGAGCGAGCGTCGACGTCAGTTTGATCGGGAGTTCGCTCCGGCAATCCGACCTCGGTCGACGGCGGCCCCACCGTCGACGATCGGTCGGTCGATCCCGGCAAGATCCCGCTGCGGGGCGCCTCCATCCCGAACCCCGTCTTCGGAGTCCGGTTCACCGGCAACGGTGTGCCGGCCGAGTTCACGTTCTACAACCGCAGCGACCGCGACAACGCCGGCACGTGCTGGTCGAGCTTTCCGCGCCCGATCCGGACTCCGGTCGATCGCGTCTCCTGGTCGCCCCGGCACGTTCGCTCCTCGCCTGCCCGCTCTCGCGCGTTGGGAGCGCCGGGGCGGTACCGTTCCAAACCGTGCCACGAGAATCCGCGAGATTTCTCCCCCGGAACCCGTTCTATCGAGGAGGGTGGGGATCACCCGGGGGCGGGGCGGGTTGCGGGGCGGCGCCCGCCGCGGTCCCGCTCCCGCCGTCGGACTTGACCTACGGGTGACAGGCGCGACGGTCCCATCCGCCGAAAACGGATGGCGGCGTTGGCGGCGTTGGCACCCTTGGCGCCCTTGCCGCGGCTCCCGCCGCCGGCCTCGGCGCCCAGTTGGGGGCGTGCTCCGTATCACGGTCCTGCCACCGGCGTCGCCGAAGGCCCGAGCGCCCCAGCCGCCTCGACCGGGGCGTAACCGGTCAGCTCCACGTAGGCGCGCCCGGTAATGGGCTGGCCGTCGCGGGTGCCTTCGACTAAGGACTGCCCCTCCCAATAGATGATGCCCGTGGTATAGCGAGTATCCAGCTCCTGGTCGGGCATCGTCGGGGTGACGACGAGGTCGAGCCCGGCCGTCGGGACAGAAATCGTCCAGCCGGAGGGCCAGACCGTGCCGGTCTTGGGGCTCGTCCACTCGCCGGTCGCCTCGATCGCGAAGTCTTCGGCTTCAAGCACCGTCTGAATGCTCTCGGCATCCAGCAACGACCCGTCGACGATCAGTGGCATGCCCGCCCCGTCGTGGATGACGTAGAGCATCACTTCGGAGCCGTCGTCGAGCTGGACGGCGTACCAGTCCCAACCGCCGTCCTCGAAGGTCGTAAAGTTGCCCCACTGGTGGTCCATCCAGGCCTCGCCGAAGACGAGCTTGTCCTCGCCATCGACCGTCAGGATCCCCTCGACGGGCATCCGCGTCCGCGAGTAGTACCAGGAGAAGGTGCCGTTACCATAGTCGATGTAGCCGTCGCCGTCGTGCGGCACGACCGGCTTGCCCGGCTGGAGTTGGAGGTTGATCGCGTAGTCGGTCATGACCGCCCGCAGCCGATCGCGGCCGCCTTCGCCGCGCATGGTCCAGCCGTTGACGTCGAGGTCCATTGCGAAGCGACTGCCGCGGGCACCGTCGGCTGCGACGATCTGTTGGGCGTAGGCGAATGCGCCGAGCGGGTTGTCGGTCACCGCGAAGTGGGAGACGAAGCCCTCGACCCCGCCCCGGTTGCCGCGGAAGATGACGTACTCGAAACCGTAGAGTTCGCCGTCCTCCGTCTCCAGGTGGCCGGTGTAGTACCACCACTCCGTCGCCGCGTCGTCGTGGGGGCCGGAGTCCGCCGGGAACGAGAGCGGCCGGGGGGCGTCCCCGCCGGTTACGGCTTCGGGGGTCTGGACCGCCCGAACGGGGACGGCGGAGACGAGCAGCGACGGCAGCAAGACGGCACCGCAAACGATCGAACGTCGAGAGATCATGCCGACTCCTCCACGAGCACGCGCGCGGGCAACAGCCGCGCCACCGGTTTCGGCAACCACCAGTTCCAGGTCCCAAGCAGGCGCATCGTCGCCGGCACCACCAGCGCCCGGATCACCGTCGCGTCCAGCAGCACCGCCAACGCGATTCCGAAGCCGAGCGCCTTGATCAGCACCACGTCGGCCGAGACGAACGACGCGGTGACGACCACCACCAGCAGCGCCGCGCTGGTGATGATTCGGCCGCTCCGCTGCATCCCGACCGACACGGCGAGGGTGTTGTCGTGGGTCCGTTCCCACTCCTCGCGGATGCGCGAGAGCAGGAAGACCTCGTAGTCCATGCTGAGGCCGAAGAGGACGCAGAACATGATCACCGGCAGCGAGGCCTCGACGAACCCCTGGGGGTCGAACCGGAGCAGACCGCTCAGGTGGCCATCCTGGAACACCCAGACCAGCGCCCCGTACGAGGCGACGATCGAGAGGGTGTTCATCGCGATCGCCTTCAACGGCAGCAGGACCGAGCGGAACAGCAGGAGCAGCACCAGGTAGGTGGTCCCGACGATCGTCGCCGCGACCCGCGGGAACTGGTCGTAGATCGCCTGGACCACGTCGACGATCTCCGCGGTGCCGCCGTCGACCAGGAGCCGGAGATCGCCGCCGGGCAAGCCGGCGCGCAGCTCGGCCAGCAGCTCTTTGTTCCGCCCATCGTTCGGCAGGTAGCGCGAATAGGCGACGACGACGGCGGCCTCCTCCGTCGCCAACCGGCCAAACCCAGGGTCGATCCCGAACCGGGTCAGCCCCTCCTGGAGCCGAACCAGCGCGATCGCCTGCTCCCGCTCGAGCGCCGGCGGCGCGACCGACTGGACGCGGGCGATTCGGGGGTCTGCCGCGAGCCGCCGCGAGAGGTCGTGCAGGGCGCCGATGTTCGCCTCCGAGAAGACCGTCGTCGGCGAGCTGGCGACCACCAGGAACGGCGAGACCTCGCCCGCCCCGTACTCCTCGACCAGCACGTCGAACGCCTGCCGGGACGGCAGCGACCGCGGCAGGATCGTGGCGTCCGGCGACGAGATGTTGGCGTGGAGGAACGGTGAGCCGAGCAGGAGCAAGAACACCAGCGTCGGCGCCAGGGTTCGCCAGGGGTGGGCCATCACCCACCGGGCCAGCGCCGCCCAGAACCCGTCGGTCCGATCCTCCGTGCCCGGCCGTCGGATCGCGAAGCGGTCGATCCGGGTACCAATCAGGCCGAGCACGGCCGGCAGCAGCGTCAGCGCCGCCAGGGTCGACCAGAGGACGACGATGGCGCCCGCGACGCCGACCGAGCGGAGGAACATGACGTCGAAGAAGACCAGCCCGAAGAGACCGATCAGGACGGTCAGCCCGGAGAAGAAGACAGCCTTTCCAGCCGTCGCGACGGTCCGCTCGACCGCTCCGGCAACGTCCCCTGGCGTCTTGGCCAGCTCCTCCCGGTACCGGGACGTGACGAAGAGCGAGTAGTCCACGGCGAGACCGAGGCCGAGCATCGTCGCCAGGTTGAGGGCGAAGATCGAGACGTCGACCCGCTGGGCGACGAGGAAGAGGGTCAGGAGCACGGCGCCGACGCCGGCGGCGCCGGTCGCCAACGGCACGAGCGCTGCCACCCCGGAGCGAAACACGAACAGCAGCGCCGCCAGGGCGAACGGGAACGCGATCAACTCCGCCCGCCGCAGGTCGCGCTGGCTGACCTCCTCGATGTCGCGGTAGAACGCCGGAGCGCCCGCGACCAGCATCTCCAGCTCTCCGGGATCGCCGAGCGCCGCCTCGAACGCCGGCACCAGCCGTTGCGCCTCCTCCGGCGGCAGGTCCAAACCCACCAGGGCGTAGGCGGTGTCGTTGTCGGGAGAAATGGCGCCCGGGTTGTCGTCGGGGAGCAGCACGTCGGTGACGTTCGGGAGGGAACGCACCCCGACCACGGTCGAGCGGACCTGGTCGAGGAACCGCGGCGAATCGGCCGGGATCGTCTCGCTCCGGAAGACGAGCAGCATCTGCGACGGGGCGAAGCCGAGGTCGTCCTGGAGCACGGCCCGAGCCCGCGCCGCCTCAGTGTCCGGTGAGGAGAACCCGCCGACCTCAAGCGGCTCCTCGACCCGCGGCAAGAAGGGGAGCGCGACCGCGACCAAAGCGACCCAGGCGGCGATCACGACCCACCGCCACCGGACGGCGGAGCGACCGATCAGAGCGAACACGAACGGCTCCCGAAGGGACAGGCGGGCCGAGCAGATGGCGGCCCGGGCCGTCCGGACCGCCGCCATGATCGTGCAACGGCAAGTCGAACGCCACGCGGTGGCTACGCGGATCGGTCTCCTCCGGCAGTCCCGCCGATCCCAACGAAGATGCCGGCAGCGTCCCGCTCGGCTTGGCGGACCCGGACGACCGCGGCGGTCTCGATCGGGCCGTAGACGTGGGGGAAACTCGGCCCCGCCTCGTCGAACCGGACCGGTGCTGCCAGGCGGTCGAGATCGACGTCGAGCACCAGGTACGGGCGGGGATCGCCCAGGTAGTAGCGGTTCGCCACCTCGAGCAGCGTCGCCTCGCCGAGCGTGGTGTGGACGAACCCTTCCTCGGCGAAGCGTTCGGGCAGGTAGGCGGGTCCGGCGCCGTGCTCGCGCCAAACGGACTCCGGCACGAGGTGGAGGGCGATCCCGCTTGGTCGTCCGAGCCGCGGTTCCTGGTTCACGCTCATCGCCTCCCTCCACATGACATCGTCGCATCGATCCATAGATCCGCTTTCCGCCCAGGATTGGCGGGAGAAACCTCGCTCCGGACGCGGCGTTCGTGACGTGGGGCCCATCGTAGTCCGACGCCCTGCCATCCTTGGAGCTAAACAGCCCAAGCCGCACGGATGCCGAGCCGCTCGCGGACTATTCGATTTGAAATGGGGTCACCGGTTTGACGCTCCCCGGAGCCACTCCTATGCTTGGCCGAGCGGCGGGCGCGTTGGCGCCCAAGTCGATCCCCGACCTTGAGGCTCCGTGTGCAGACCCGTGACGAGATCCGCCTGACCACCCTCGCCTCCTGCGCTGGCTGAGCGGCCAAGATGGGCCCCGAGGCCCTGGCGCAGGTGCTGCGTCCTCTGGCGATCCAGACCCACCCGAACCTCCTCGTCGGTCTCCAGACGAGCGACGACGCGGCGGTCTACCTCGTCGCGCCCGGCGTCGCCATCGTCCAGACGGTCGACTTCTTCACCCCGATCGTCGACGACCCCTGGACCTACGGCGCGATCGCCGCGGCCAACAGCATGAGCGACATCTACGCGATGGGCGGCGACGTGATCCTGGCGCTGAACGTTGCCGGCTTCCCGGACGGGATGGCCCCCGAGATCGTGACGGCGATCTTCGAGGGTGCCGCGGCGAAGGTGGCCGAGGCCGGAGCAGTGATCGGCGGTGGCCACACTGTGACAGATGCCGAGCCGAAGTTCGGGCTTTCCGTTACCGGACGGATCGCCCCCGACCGGATTCTCTCGAAGGCGGCCGCGAAGCCAGGCGAGCGGCTCTTCCTAACCAAGCCGGTCGGCACCGGGGTCGTCGCAACCGCGCTCAAACGCGACGAATGCGACCCGAACCACCTCGCCGCCGCCGTCGCTTCAATGCTGACGCTCAACCGGGACGCCTCGCTCGCCCTCCGCGAGCTCACGTCGGTCCGCGCTTGTACCGATGTGACTGGGTTCGGTCTCCTCGGCCACGCTTCCGAGATGGCCGAGCGGAGCGGGGTCAAACTGACCATCTCGGCTGCCTCCGTGCCGCTGCTGCCGGGTGCTTACGGGTACGCCGCCGGCGGTGCGATCGCCGGTGGCCTCGGCCGCAACCGCCGGTATTTCGAAACCCACGCCGGCGGCATCGCGATCGACCCGGCCGTCGACCCAACCCTGGCGACGCTGATGTTCGATCCCCAGACCTCCGGCGGCCTCCTTTTCACGACGCCCGAAGCGGAGGCAGAATCCGTCCGGACGGCATTTGCCGGCCGCGGCGCCGACCTCTGGGAGATCGGCACGACCGGACCGGGGCGAGGCATCGCGGTTGTCCCCTGAGCCTGCGTTCCCGTCCGCATTGTCCCCCCCCGACCCCGCCGGCCGGCTCCCCGCCTCGCGGCGGGAGTGGACCGTCCTGATGGCCGAACTCGGGATCCGACCCAACAAGGGTTTGGGCCAGAACTTCCTGTTCGAGCGCGGCATCGTCCAGAAGATGGTCCGGGTCGCCGGCATCGGGCCGGACGACACTGTGCTCGAGGTCGGACCCGGTCTCGGCATCCTGACCTCGGAGTTGCTGCGCTCGGCCAAGCGGGTGGTGGCCATCGAGCTCGACCACACCCTCGCCGCACACCTCCTTCGGGCGTTCGGTGACGACCCGCGTTTCTCGCTCGTCGAGGGCGACGCCTTGCGGCTCGCCGTCGCCGACCTGGTCCCGCCGCCGACACCCTACGTGGTCGCGGCCAACCTCCCCTACTCCGTCGGCTCGGCGGTGCTCCGCCACCTGCTGGAGGCGCCCCACCCGCCGCAGCGATTGGCGGTGATGCTCCAGCTCGAGGTGGCCGAGCGGCTTGCCGCCCGGCCTCCCGAGATGAGCGTGCTAGCGGTCGCCGTTCAGTTCTACGCGGAGAGCCGGGTCGCCTTTCGGGTGCCGCCGGGGGTCTTCATCCCGCCGCCGACGGTCGAGTCGGCGGTCGTCGTCCTCGACCTACGGCCGCCGCCCCTGCCACCGGAGGAGCGGGCCTGCTTCTTCCGGGTCGTCAACTCCGGTTTCCGCCAGAAGCGGAAGCAGGTGGCCAATTCGCTGGCCGCCGAGCTGGCGCTGCCGAAGGAGGAGGTCGTCGCCTGGCTCGCGGCGGCCGGCATCGACCCGATGCGCCGGGCCCAAACCCTCGCGGTCGAGGAGTGGGTCGCGCTGACCCGGGCGGCCCCACCCGGCGTCGGCGCGTGAGCTTGTCGAACCGGGTCGGGAGCGTCGAGGTTGCGGCGCCCGCTAAGATCAACCTCGGCCTCGAGATCCTCGGCTGCCGGGACGACGGCTACCACGAGATCGCCACGATCCTCCAGGCGATCGACCTCGTCGACGAGGTCCGCCTCCATCCCGGGGATCGCATCCGAACGCTCCATCGGTTCCCCGGAATCCCCGACGAGGAGAACCTCGCGATCCGCGCCCTGCTCATGCTCCGCGACCGCTTCGGTTCCCACCAGAGCGCGGTGCTCGAACTGCGCAAGGCGATCCCGGCCGCGGCTGGATTGGGAGGCGCCAGCGCGGACGCTGCCGCCGCGCTCCTCGCCGCCCGCGATTTCTGGGGGCTGGAAGTGGGCGACGCGGAACTTGCCGTGCTCGCCCGAGAGTTGGGCAGCGATGTTCCGTTCTTCCTCCGGGGCGGCACCGCGCTAGCCTCGGGTCGGGGAGACAACCTGGACCCGCTCCCTTCGCCCGGCTTATCGGTCATAGTCGTGACGCCGCATGTGGCGATTGCCCGCAAGACGGCCACGCTCTACGCCGCGCTCCGTCCGTCCGATTTCTCCGACGGCTCGCGGGTAGCTGCCCAAGCCGACCGCCTCCGGGCTGGCCTCCGGCCGGACCCGGCGCTGCTGACCAATTCCTTCGAACGGCCCCTATACGCGCTGCGGCCAGAGCTGGCCGATCTCGTCGCGACGATGCGGGCCTGCGGCGCCCCCCACGTCGCGCTCTCGGGTGCCGGCCCTAGCCACTTCGCCCTCTTCCCCGACCCGGCCGAAGCGGGCTCCGTGGCGACTCGGCTCCAGACGGCGCTCGAAGACAAGGCCCTGGTCATCGCCACGCGGGAGCGCTCGGTGCCGGTCGGGACGGGCATCCTGGACCGCTGAGCGGCAGCCGGCCTGAGGTCTCGCGGCGACGCCGGAAGTGCGCGCGGCCCCCGTCCCCTCTAGAATGGGCGGCGGGGGGTCGCCGTCCGTTTATGATCGAGCAGGGCACCACGGTCAACGGCCGCTACCGGGTCGACCGGCTGATCGGCGAGGGCGGCATGGCCGTCGTCTACGTCGGCCACGACCTGCTCCTTGGGCGGGACGTGGCGATCAAGGCGCTCCGCCCCCAGTACGCGGTCGATCCCCAGTTCCGGGCCAGGTTCCACCGCGAGGCGAAGGCCGCCGCTGGCTTCTCTCACCCTAATATCGTCGATATCTACGACGTCGGCGAGCAGCGCGGCACCCCCTACTTCGTGATGGCCTACGTCCCTGGCCAGACGCTGAAGGAGGTCGTCGAGACCGAGGGGCCGTTCCACCCGGACGACGTCGCCGGGCTCCTCCAGCAGGTGTGCGCGGCCCTCGACTACGCCCACGAGCGTGGTTACGTCCACCGCGACGTCAAACCACAGAACGTCCTGGTGGATCCGGACGGCCACGCGATCGTCGTCGATTTCGGGATCGCCAAGGGACTCGCCGACGCCGACTTGACCGAGGTCGGCACGGGGCTCGGCACCGTCCACTACCTGAGCCCCGAGCAGGCGAGCGGGCTGATGGCGACCCCCGCCTCCGACGTTTACGCCGCCGGTGTCGTCGCCTTCGAGATGCTGACCCGGGGGCTGCCGTTCGATGCCGACACCCCGGTCGCCATCGCCATGCGCCACCTCCACGAGCGGCCGCCGGCGCCCTCCGACATCCTCCCCTCGATCCCACCGGCGGTCGACGCCGTCGTGCTGCGGGCGCTCGACAAGGACCCGACGCGCCGCTTCCCCTCGGCCGGCGCCTTCGCCCGGGCGATGACCTACTGGCGCCAGTACCGGCCCCCGACCGTCGGTCCGGGGTTCCAGGAGCAGGGCGCCACGGCGCCACTTCCAACTCAGGGCAGGGGCAACACGATGCGCGTGTTCCCCGAAACCCGAGGCCCGACACCGGTTGCCGCGCAGGGACCGGTCGCCGCCGGGGGCGCTCGTTCCAGCGGCTGCGCCACCTGGGCGGTCGGTCTTCTGCTCCTGGCCGGGCTGGTTGGTCTGATCGCGCTTGGCGTCCGCCTCTCGCCGGGTCTCGGCGGCCTCGGCGGTCCGACCGCGACGGCGGACCCGCCGATCCTCGTCGCGCTGGACGAAATGCCCACCCCGGAGCCTGCCATTGCCCCGATCGAGACGCCAACTCCTTCCCCGCCGCCACCGACCGAGACGCCGCCGACGATCGCCCCGGTCGAGGCGGCCGTCCCGGATGTGGTCGGACGGACGCTAGCCGAGGCGGAGACCCTGCTGGCCGAGCAGGACCTCCAGGTCGTCGAGGGTGAGGCTGCGCCCTCCGACGATTTCCCGCCGGGGGCGGTCGTCTTCCAGGAGCCGCCTCCCGGCGCCACGCTGCCGCCGGGCTCGACGGTCTCGGTCCGGCTGAGCAGCGGCCCGGAAGAGATCGACCTGGGCGACCTCGATCTGCTCGGGCAACCGGCCGAAGAAGCGGCGGCCATCCTCGGCGAACTTGGTCTGGCCGTCTCCCGGGTCGAGATCGGCAGCACGGACGTGCCGGAAGGCTCGGTCGTCTCGATCGATCCGGACGGCTCCGCGGTCCCGGGCGAGACGGTCGCGCTCCGGGTCAGCGTTGGCAACAGGGTCCAGATCCCGACCGAGATCTTCGGGAGCCCGGTCGACGACGTGGCGCGTCAGCTCGAACGGCTCGGGCTGCGGGTGGCCGCCCGCTACCCGGTCGACGCGGAAACGGTGCAGTCGTTCGACATCGACCTCGACGAGGCCGGCATCCAGAACGGCGACGTGGTCGGCGTCCAGGGCAGCGCGCCGGAGATCGACTTCGGCGCCTGGGTCCGGCCTAACGCCGAGGTCGACCTCGTCTACTACGACCGCGGCGGGGGCCGCGAGCCGTGATCCCGGCACCGCCCCTTCGGCGCGCCGTCCCCCACCTCACGATCGCCGGCACCGTCTTTGTCGCGTTCGCCGTTGGCTTCGCCGTCATCCAGCTCGTCTGGCTCGAGGAGCTTCGGCGGACGCGGGTGATCCTGCTCGGTGCCGGCGATCGCCTCTCGATCCTCGTCACCGCCGGCGACGCCCGTCTCCTGCTCGCCTCCGGCGACGATCCCACGGAGTTCGGCAACGCCCTCGGCCGGGTCCTTCGGCCGTCGCACGACCGGATCGACATGGCGCTCGTCGCCGGTACCGGTGCCGATCTCCGAGCAGCCGCGATTGCCGCCGCCCATCCGGACGCCCGCTCCGTCGCGTCCGTCGCGCCCTTCCCGCGTTCGTCGGACCTCCCCGCCCTCGTCGGGGTTCCGTTCATCGGCACGCCGCGCCGGATCTACCTCGGCGACGCGACGGTGACGCTCGAAGCCGCGCCGGCGAACGACGAGGACGGCGCGGTTTGGGCATGGCGGGCGACGATCGAGCGAGGAGGGTCGAAGATCCTCGTCCTGTCCGACGGGGAGGCGGCGAACCGGTTCCCTGCCGTCGCTCCCGCTTCGGTGCTCGTGGTCGCCGGGCAGGACCCCATGGCCGGATGGGCGGTCGACTCGGCGCCCGTCCTTGCCCTGCCCGATGCCGCAGTCCCCCCGGCGCGTCTCCGCGAGGCCGCCACGGCCGGCGAGCCGGTTCCTTCGACCATCGTCCGTGTCTTCCCCGGCGAGGTGGTGCCGCTCGAGTTTGTCGACGGCGGGATCGCGCTACCGAGCGAATGGACGGCAAGTCTGGCTGAACCATTAGGCAACCCTAGAGCCCGAACGGGTGATGCGGACTCCGACTGAATCCGGCTCGCCCCGGCCCGATCGCCGCCCGGCTCACGCGAGCCTTCGAGCGAAGGGACTACCTTCAGATCCGGTTCAAGAACACGGGAAGTCCGCCGAAGCGGACATCCCTTCGCTTCGCCGCCGATAGGCCCATCACCGCGGCG
Organism: uncultured Thermomicrobiales bacterium; assembly: GCA_902806345.1. GTDB lineage: Bacteria > Chloroflexota > Chloroflexia > Thermomicrobiales > UBA6265 > CADCWF01. The sequence goes on along the minus strand of CADCWF010000105.1, from coordinate 11,824 downwards.
GTTCGGTACCGCTGCGAAACGCGGCCGAGGTTCCCGTGGTTATGCCGTCCGGGCGGCCCGCTCCCGTTCGAAGGCGTCCTTCGCCTCCGCGAGCAGGGCCGGGTCGGTGAGGAGGTCGATCCCGGTCAGGGCCATCGCCTTCGCGACGAGGAGCGTGTTGGCATAGCCCAGCTCCGAGTCCGACGCCGCGACCACCTCCGGAGAGTGCCAGGTGCAGACGCGGTCGAGGATGGGGTACGCGGTCTCGACCGACGGCACGACATAGCTGACGTTGCCCCAGTCGGTCGAACCCGAAGCCGGTTCAGGCTTCGCCTCCGGCATCTCCAGCCCGAGTGCATCGAGGTGCCGCTTCAGCCCCCGCGCGATCGGGTAGTTGGTGATCATGTCCGAGTTGGCCGACTCCGGCAGCGCGAGCTCGAGTGTGGCCCCGGTGATCGACGCCGCTCCCTCGGCGATCCGTCGGACCTTGTCCACCAACTCGTGCATGTAGCCCAGGTTCGCGGCGCGGACGAAGAAGACCGCGCGCGCGTAGTCCGGCACAACGTTCGGCGCGTCGCCGCCGTCGGTGATGATGCCGTGGAGACGGGCGTCGCTCTTGACGTGCTGGCGCAGGGCGTCGATGCCGTTGAACGTGGTGATCACGGCGTTCAGGGCGTTCACCCCGTTGTGGGGATCGGCGGCGGCGTGGGCCGACTTGCCGCGGAAGGCAATCTCGACCGAGATGCAAGCCAGCGCCTCGCCGCTGCCCTCGACCGTCGGGCAGACCGCCTCGATCGTGCCCGGGTGGGCGCCCATCGCCGCGTCGACGCCGTCGAGCAGCCCGGCCTCGGCCATCACGATCTTGCCGCCGACCGCCTCTTCCGCCGGGGTGCCGAACACCGTCACCCGGCCGCCGTTCAGGTGGGGCAGCGCCGCGGCGAGGCCGAGCCCGGCACCGATCCCGGCGATTGCGATCAGGTTGTGGCCGCAGCCGTGGCCGAGGTTCGGCAGCGCATCGTACTCCGCCAGGAACGCGACATGGGGCGATCCCTGACCGACGGAGGCCGAGAAGGCGGTCGGCAAGCCAGCGACGGCCTTCTCGACGGCGAAGCCCCGCTCGTCGAGGAAGTCGGCGCAAGCCGCGCTGGCCTTGACCTCTTCGAGCGCGACCTCGGGGTTGGCGTGGATGAACTTCGACAACCGGACGAGGCCCTCGGCCCCCGCATCGATGGCGGCAATCGCCGCCTGCCGTGCCGTCTCGGTGGCGGTCTCCGTCGCGGCATCGACCACGCTTTCGTCTCCTTCAGTCTTCGCACCGGCGACATCGCGCCGCCGCACTGGCCCGTCTTGACCCGAAGGTCGAGGCGGTCGCGTGAGCACCGGCATGCCTGACCGTCCGCGCTTCGAATGTCGGTTGCCTAGAGGGTCTTGCCGCACTGCTGGCAGTAGAGATCCGCGGGGTCGGCTTGAGCGCCGCAGGTGGGGCACCGCCGCCGATCCTCGCCGCTTGCGGACGCCCCGAATCGCCGCCCGCCATCGCCGGGCGTCGAGCTCCAGACCGCCTGCCCGGCGCCGCCGGCGGTGGCAGTTTCACCGGTCCGGTGCAACCACTCGCCCGATGGCTGGGCACCGCCCGCCGCCGGCGGTCCCCCGCGACCGTTGGCGGGGGCGCCACCGAGGGGCCGCTGCCAGGGATTGCCGGCCGGCGCCGGTTCCGACGGCAGCGGCGCGGTTTCGACGATCGTGGCCGAGGCACGGCCTGGCGAGGAGACGGCGACGGGTTCGAACTTGCCGGCGTCGGCGCCAGGCGCCAGCCGCACCGGGCGCGACCGCGGCGGGACCGCGGTCTCGATCGCCAAACGGGATCCACGGACGGCGTTGACGATCCAACCAACGACGATCAGGAGCAGCACGATCCCGGCTCCGGCGAGCAACACCTCGTCGAACCGCCGCATCAGGGTACCGGTGACGATCCCGTCGTCGAGGGCGCCGCCGGGTCGCAGCCACTGCTCGATCGACAGGAGCAGGTACGAGAGGAAGAGCACCCCGTTGATGGCCGCGAGGAGGCCGCCGGCCAAGCGAGACGAGAAACCGGGCCGGAGGTTCCCGACCGCAGCGCCCGCGCCGTAACCGACAAGGAAGGTGCCGGCCAGCAAGGCCGCCAGGGCAACGGCGAACGAGGCGGAGACCGCGTCGACGCCGAAGGCGTCCGCCAACCAGACCCCGGCTTCTTCCGCCCATGCCCCAGCCAGGAGGGCGCCGAGTAGGACGCCGGCAGAGACCATCGCCTCTTTCGCCACCCCCCGGCGGATGCCGAAGGGCACGAACAGCAGGACGATGAAGCCGAGGAGCAGATCGAGCAGTAGACGCGAATCGAGTTCGGGCACCCGGGCTTCCCCTCCCCGCCGGATGGCACGCCGGTTCCGATTGTACGCCGGACCCCAGCAACCGGATTCGTCGTGGCGTGATGCGCCGGGGCGGAGGCGCGTGTCACATCGCGCGGTGCGGCCCGAGTCTAGCACGGCCGACCGGCCGTCAATCTTGACTTGTTGTCAATCATCGTGTGCCTTGTGCTAAACTCGTCTGTGCACGACGACCATGGGTTGTCGTCCCTGGCGGGGGACCGCCGCCGAACAGAAGATAGGAAGGAGCGCTTCCATATCCCCCTCACGTATCCGCCGGGGAAGCGCGGCAACCGACGTGCCAGATGCCACCAACGGTCCGACCCGGAGTCGCCCTCCGGTCCGCCAACCCAGCATCCGTCTCGCCACCCCGGACGAGACGGTCGCCCCATCCACGCCGGGGCATGAATGGCGCCGGGTCGATCTCCACATCCACACCCCCGCCTCGGTCGACTACCAGCAACCGGCGGCGACTCCCCTCGACATCCTCCGCCGGGCCGCCGAGCAGGCGCTCGATGTCATCGCCTTCACCGACCACAACTCGGTCCGCGGCTACGCCGACATGTGGCGTGAGATCGAAGACCTGGAGCTGCTCGAGTACCTCAAGCGGCTCAACCCCGAGGAAGGCGAGCGGCTCGAGGAGTACCGCCGTCTCCTCGACCAGATCCTCGTCCTGCCGGGGTTCGAGTTCACCGCCACCTTCGGCTTCCACGTGCTGGCGATCTTCCCCGAGGGGACCAGCGTCCGCCTGATGGAGCACCTGCTGCTCCACCTCGGCGTGCCGGAGGAGAAGTTCGGCAGCGGCGAGGTCGGCGCGACGAGTGACGTGCTCCGCGTCTACGAGACGCTCGCCGAGCACGGCGCGCTCGTTATCGGCGCCCACGTCAACTCCACCCATGGGGTGGCGATGCAGGGGCTCCGGTTCGGTGGCCAGACGAAGATCGCGTACACCCAGGACCCCCACCTCCATGCGCTCGAGGTGACCGACCTCGCGCTCGGTCCCCACCGCCGCTCGACGGCGCGGTTCTTCAGTGGCACGAAGCCGGAATACCCCCGCCAGATGCACTGCATCCAGGGGTCCGATGCCCATCGCTTGACGCCAGACCCCGAGCGGGAGAGCCAGCTCGGGATTGGCGACCGCGCCACCGAGGTGCTGCTGCCCGAGGTTTCCTTCGACGCCATCAAGGCGCTCTTCCAGAGTGACCACTTCGACTGGACGCGGCCGTTTGTGGCCGCCCCAGCCGACCCGATCAAGGCCGCCCGCCTGGAGGGCAACTCCCAGGAGCAGTCGTTCCACGAGAGCCTGACGACCAAGCGGACCGGCACCGCTCACGTGCTGCGCGACGTGGTCGCCTTCGCCAACAGCGGCGGAGGGACGATCTTCGTCGGGGCCAGCGCGGCCGAGAAGCGACCCGTCCACGGCGTCGAAGACGCGGCTTCCGCCGCCGAGGCGCTACGGAGCGAAATCTCGGCCCAGGTCATGCCGCCGGTCGAGGCAACTGTCGAGGTTGTGGAGTCCGACGCCAAGGCCGTGCTGGTCGTCCGCGTGGCGGAGGGGCGAGAGAAGCCCCACGCCCTCCTCCCGAGCGCGATCCTCGTCCGTCGCGGCGCCGAGACGGAGGCGGCGAGCCGGGACGAGATCGTAGCAATGGTGACCGCGGCCACCGCCCCGGCCGCCGCGCCATCGCCGAGCCAACCGGCGCCCCCGCCTCGCCGGCAGGGTACGAACGGCAGCGGCCGTGCGGCCGGTCGGTCAACTCCGAACTCCCCACCGACGCCACTCGTCGCCCAGCGCGACCCCGGTTCGGAGTCGGGGCGACGAAACGGCAAGCGGATGGCCGTCGGCGACGAGCCGATTGCCGCTCCCCCAGCCCCCGGCGGGGCCAGTCTCGATGTCTTCGAGGAGGCGGTCGAGGCGGACCCGATCGCTCCGAAGACGGGCGTCGAGGTGGTCCACGCCTACGAACAGGACGGCGTCGTCTACTACACGCTGCGCGACTTGCGCGACCACAAGCTGATCCACAACCTGACTCGTGACACCGACCGCCGCCTCTTCCGCTCGGCCATCGCCCAACACGAGGAGCAGGCGGTCGACGAAGAGAAGGTCCGCTGGCTCGGCGACTTCGGCCTGTGGCGCACCTACCGTCCCCGCGGCGGTGAGCGCCGCTACCACCTGGTCTACGCCGGCGACGGCGATCTCCGCGTCTTCTACGGCGTCAGCGAGGCAGGCATGGACGGGCCGTGGTGGGAGTTCCTCGACGCCGGCGCTTGATCCCCACTCAGCATTCCTGCACGAGCCCCGTCTCCCTGGCGAGGGAGACGGGGCTTCTCCGTTCGAGTCCGTTTGGTCGGCTCGGCTTGCGACGAACACCGATTGTTCTCGCACGCGAGGGAGCGAGCCCGGAGCGACTACGGGATCGGCGAGATGGGCGGGACGGAACCCGGTTGAACCGGGCCGGTTTCGCCTCAGGCGCTACACCTCACTCCCTCGCGAGGGAGCGGAGATGGGGGTGAGGGCTGACGGTCAACCGGTCTGTTCCTCCGGGGTTCCGATGGGCCGGCGAGGCCTACTCCTCGACCACCACGACGGCGGCGTCGAAGCGGACGGGCAGGCGGCCGGTCCACGCTCCCTGCCGCGTGCCGCGCAACCTCGGCTTCTGGACGAACATGGGAACCCAGTTGGCGATCGGGACGTAGACGGCGTTGGTCAGCACCAGTTCTTCGCCCTGGGCGTACAGCTCGTTCGCCCGGTCCGGGTCCTGCTCGACGTCGGCCTGGGCCATCAGGTCGGCGAATTCTGACGCCGAGCCGCCGGGATCGGACTCGCCGACCGGCTCTAGCTCGGGGGACCAGTTGAAGACGCCGGCCATGTACGGGGAGTCGGGCCGGAAGACCTCGCTCAGCAGGTGGGGCGAGTTGGTCACGTTCTGCCACCAGATGATGTCGATCTGGCGGCCTCCCGTGTCTTGCCGGAGCGCCTCCAGTGCCTCGAGCGAGCGGGTGTTGTCGAAGAGCAGGGTGACCCCCAGATTGCGGCCGAGCATGTCGAGCACCGAGCGGACCCGGTCCGTCTCCGACTCGCTCTCCTCAGCGGCCAGGTAGAAGGTGATCTCAGGCAGTCCTTCGCCGTTGGCGTAGCCCGCCTCGGCCAGGAGGGCCACCGCCGCCTCCAAGTCCGTCTCGATCCCGGCCGGCGGCTGGTACCCGGAGAGCTCCGTCACCACCGGCGGGGTGAAGGACGTCGTCGGCGTCCAGGTTCCAGCGTAGATCTCGGCGTAGCGGTCGCGGTCGAAGGCGAGTCCGAAGGCCCGGCGGACGCGGACGTCATCGAACGGCGGCTGGTTGAAGTCCATCGCCAGCGAGCGGACGGAGCCGGGATTCTGGTCGAGCCGGATGAGCTCGGCCGCGAGCGCCGGGTCGGCCTCGACCTCCTCCATCAGCGAGAGCGGCACGTCCGCCGAGACCGCCTCGTCGGCGAGGTAGAGGTCGAGCGCCTCACGGGCGGCCGTCGGCCCCGTCAGGATCGGGACCTGGATGCTGACGATCGACGGGTTCGCCTCCCCGAAGTAGTTCGGGTTGGGCGTCATCGCGACGCGGGTGTCAAGCTCGTACTCGGAGAACTGCCACTGGCCGGCACCAGCGCCGTTGAGGACGAAGTTCTCCTGGCCAGACGACTCCAATACCGCCGGGTCGACAACGGACCAGACGAACGCCGCCATGTACGACGGGAAGTAGTTGATCGGCTCCGCTAGCTCGACGACCACGGTCCGTTCGTCACGAGCCGAGAACCCGAGCTCGGCATCCGCCTGGCCGGCGAGGCGGTCGGCGACGCCCCGGACCGGGGCCATGAAGGCGGCCATCGGCGAAAGGTTCGCGGGGTCGAGCGCCCGCTCCCAGGAGGCGACGAAATGCTCGGCCAAGACGGCGTTGCCGGAGGCGTACAGGAGGTCCGGCCTCAGGGTGAACGTGTAGCTCAGCCCATCCTCGGAGACGACGGCGTCCTCGGCCAGGTCGCGGACGACGCGGCCGTTCTCGTCGTAGCCGAGGAGACCGGCCCAGACGTTCGGGTAGAGCACCCAGAAGCCGCCGTAGTCGGCGGACCGATGAGGGTCGAGGGTGACGGCCTGGCCGTAGGCATCGAACGGGACCACGATCTCGGCGTCGGCGACGACCGGTGCGTCCTGCCGCCTCGCGGCTGCGCTTGCCGAGGAGCCAATGCCAAGGCGAGCCGTCGCCGACGCCCCGGCGACGATGGCCGACCAGCGCATCAGATCGCGGCGGTTCGGCGTCCGGCCGGACGCCCGCAACGTCCGCCAGAGCGCGCCCTGCTCCCGCTCGCCCTGTTCTGGTTGCCGTGCGTCCGCCTGCCCCTCGTGCCGGGGTCCCGCCATGCTGCGCTCCCTCCTGTCGTTGGTCAACGCGGCGAAGGATAGTTCGTCGTCGCCGGGCCGAACCAGAACCGGCGCCCTGGCCGGCCGTTCCACGCCTCCCTAACGAGCGGTGCCGCAGCGCCGTTCCGCGGACTCGCGGCGACCGAGCGCGGAACGGGGCGGGGGATTCCTCCCCCGCCCCGGTACCGAAATCAAACCTTACGCCTCACGACCCACGACTACGACCCGTCGTCGGCCACGTAGAGCAGCGAGTTCGATCCTTGCTTGCCGTCCCGCTCCCAGGCGACCAGGCCGAGGGCCCGGACGTTCTCCGGACCGCCGCCCGCGACCGGGGTGCCGGCGACGCCGAAGAAGTCCTCGCAGGCCTGCCCATCGAAGTCGCTGTCGAGGGCGGCATGCTCGAGGGAATCCTCTTCCAGCGCTGCCTGCGCCTCGGCCTCGTCGGCATACTCGGCACAGGAGAGATCGGCATCCTGGTTCGCGCCGGGCGCGCCCATGCCGGAGAAGGCGAGCACCAGCTCGATGATCGAGCCGAGGTTGACGTAGCCCACCTGGTAGCCGTCGTCCGGGAGCAGAGCCATTACGGACTGGAACTGCTCGTCGTCGGCCAGGGCCTCGGCTGGTCCCTGCGCGTAGCTCTCGAGGCCGGTCTCGGTGCCGGCCAGCAGCTCGTCGCCGATCACCCCGAACTCGAAGGCCGGCACGCCGCCGGCACTCGGGTCCTGGAGCACGTAGACGGTATCCTCGCCCTCGCGCCGCGCCGAGAGGGCGCCGCCGGCGGCGCCTTCAGCGAGGCGAGCCAGCTCCTGCGTCGTGTCGGCGAGCGCCGCGGCGTCAGTGGCCGGCAGCGAGAGGATGGCGTCGATCCCGAACGCCGACCCGGAGAGCTGCGGGCCACCGATGGCCAGCCCGAACTCGCCGGTCAGGAGGTCAGTGAAGTCGCTCTGGAGATTGAAACCGAGGATGGATTCGGCCCCGGCGAGCTGCTCCTCGGCGTACTCCGGGGTGAACATCACGAGCACGTCGTCGAGCGTCTGCGGCTCGGTCATCATCTCGCCACTCATCCCCTGATTGATGAGCTGGGCGATGCTGAACGCCGCTGCATCCAACTGCTGCCGGGCCACGGTGCCGGCGTTGTAGAGGATGGTGTCGGCCGGAACCTGGCCCGCGAACTCGATCGCCACCGCGTCTGGAACCAGCTCCGGCAGTGGCTCGCCGTCGACGCGCAAGGTCACCGTGTCGACGCGAAGGCCGGGCTCGTCCGCCCAGATCGCGATCGCCGAATGGGCGTCGCGGTAAGCCTCGATGTCCATCCCGGCGTACATGCCTGCCGAGAGCTCGTCGAGGTATGAGGCCAACTCATCGCCGAGGCCCGCCCACAGCTCGGGGCCGCTGAAGTAGGCGAAGAGCAGCTCCTCATCGGTATCGAACTCGGCGCGCACCGTCGCCATGTCCTCGGAGTCGGCGAGGGTCGGCGCGTCGCCGGTGGCGGCGTCGATCATCGGTTCCAGGTCGGCCGCGGAGGCGGCGACGAGGATGAAGTCGCCGACGCGGGCGGTCGCGAGTTGACCGGACGGTGCTTCGAGGTCCATCCCGGCGCCGCCCATCGCGTCGAGCTCGTCCTCGGTCGTTTCCGCGTCGTCCTCGTCCTCGGCCGCCTCCTCATCCAAGCCGGCGACCGGGGAGCCGTCGGGGACGGCATCGGCGTCAGGGAGCGGGAGGGCGTCCACCGCCATGTCGTCGGGGGAGAGCTCGCCCTCCGGCCCGAGGAGGATTGTGGTCCCGTTGTAGTCGACCTCTTCGACTTCGCCGCCCCCATCCTCGACGGCGGTCCTCACCTGGTCCTCGACGTAGGTCCATGCGGCGTCGATATCGGAGGGTTCGAGGATCGCCGCGACGCCGAAGCCCTCGTCGCCGAGGTTGGCCAGCGGCTCGGCGAACGCCTCCTCGAAGGCGTCCGCGACGGCCTCGTCGTCGTCCACGGCGACCGGAGTCGCCAGTGCGCCCGACTCGGCGACCTCGATCGCCGCTTCCCCGAAGGTGCGGAGGTTCTCGATCGCCTGCGGCAGGACGACAAACCCGGCTTCACCTCCCAGCAAGGCGTCGAGGTCGGCCGCGGTGACCTCGTCGGCGCCGCTGTTGCCCGGGTCTTCGAGGATCCCGGTCCGCAGCTCGTCGAGGGCGTTCGGCAGTCCCATCCGGCCCAGCAGCTCCTGCGCCTGGGTCCACTGGGCGGAATCCGGGTCGAGATCGAACGAGATGAAGGCGACCGTGTCTTCGGGGGCGGCCTGGGCCGTGGTTGGCCCCCCGCCGCCGTCTTGGGCCGCCACCGGCAGGACGCCGGCGATCCCCGGCAGGAGCAAGGCCGAGAGGGCCGCGCCCGTGAGCAGGGCGCGGCGTCGAACAATCGGGGGGAATGCCATCGTCATCACCTCCAAAAACGCGGATCGGGGCGAGGCCACTTGGGGCCGCCGCGGACGGTGCAGCACGGATCCTACCCGGACGGCTACTCGGCAATGTAAAGGATGGACGAACTTCGGCGCATCCCTGCCTCGTCGTAAGCGGCGAGGGCGAACGCCTCGATTCCGGAGAGGTCCACATCGGCCAGCGCATCAGCCACTTCGGCACCCGCATCGGGCGCCGCCGCATCCGGGCTCGTGCCGAAGAAGTCCTCGCAGACGGTGCCGTCGAAATCCTGGTCGAGATCGAAGGTTCCCTCCTCGTTGCCATCGTAGGCCGCCTGAGCTTCCGCCTGCGTCGCGTAGTCCGCGCATCCCACAGCAGCGTCCTCGACGGCCGCCTCGCCGCCGCCCAAACCTAGATCTCCACCGGCCCCGGCGAGCCCCTCGACGAGCGGGATGACCCGGGTTAGGTCAACGTAGATGGTACCGTTTCGCTCCTCCGGCAGTTCATCCAACACCGCCGAGAAGAGCGGGTTGTCGGCCAGCGCCTCTCCGCCGCCGGCGTCGGTGTCGATCGCGCCGCCGAAGCCGATCAAGAGGCGGTCGCCGACGACCCCGTACTCGAAGGCTGGGACACCGGGGCCGGTCTCGACGACGTTGACGGTCGAGCCCGCCAGGCTGCGGGTGGTGACCGTGGTGGTCCCGCCGCCTGCCCCCTGGACCAGCAGGTTCAACCGGCTCAACGCGTTGACGACCGTGCCGGAGTCGGCGACCCCGGAGGCGAAGAGGGCCTCAATCGACTCCGACCCCGCGTTTGCGCGGACCCAGGCGCCGTACTCGCCCGTGAGCTGGTCGAAGACGTCGGTCTTCAGGTTGAACCCGAGGAGGGCGGCCAGTTCCTGGTACTGCCGGTCAACGAACTGCGCCCCGGTCTCGGCGGGGGTTGGTGTGTCGGCACCGCCAAACTGTCCGAACGCTAGCGAAATCCCGACCGCACCCAGGTTCTGCAGGGCATCGGTGGCCCCGAGTTCCGGGGCGCTCAGGAAGAAGAGCGCGTCGGCGGGCGTCCTCGCGAGGAGCGCCGAGTCGTAGTTGGCCGCGGCCGGCGGCAGCTGCTCGTCGCCGGTCGCGATCGCCACGGTCTCCATCCGAAACCCCGGGTCGTCGGCCTGGATGACGAAACCCGAGTAGGTCGCGGGACCGGTCAACCCCGGCGGCACCGGCAGACTAGCCCCGCCGAGTCCAGCCTGGGCCTCGAGCGCGGCCGCCTGGTTGACGTACCCGAGCATCAGGAACTCGGTCGGCAGGGCCGCCGTCACGCCGAGGAACGGCTCGGCCTCGGCAAGCGGAAGGCTCGACCCCTGGGCGGTGTCGATCAGCGGCTCGAGGTCGGACGGCGCCCCGGCGATCAGTACCAGGGCGTCGATCCGGGCTGCCGCCAGTGGCGTGTCTGCCGATTCGGCATCGGCAGCAGCCGGCGGATCGGAGAACGAGATTGCGACGCCCTCGTAGTCGATTTCTACCAGGTCGCCAGCCTGGTCCTCCAGCGCGGCGACGAGACCGGCGTAAGCGGTATCCGGGGCGCGGGCGTCGAGCACGACCGCCCAGCCCTGGGCCGCCGGTTCGAGCGGCGACGCGACGGGCGAGGCGTCCGGTTCGGGGACGAATCCGCTCGTCAGTTCACCGGCGCCGGCCGCCGCCGCCGCCGCCAGAGCAGCCTCCGTCACCACGAGTCCGGCCTCGCCGCCCAGGAACGCGTCAAGCGGCACCCCGTCCATCCCGGCCTCCGCTTCGACCAGGATCTCCGTCAGGCCGGAGCGCTCGAGCAACTCCCGTCCGATCTCCCACTGCTTGGAGGCTTCCACGAGCGGGACGTTGACGTAGGCGAGCGCGTCCTCGGGAACGACATCCGCGGTCGGGAATGAGCGGGTCTCGTCCTGGGCGCCGGTGGCCGCGACCGCCGGCCCGATCGAGCCGACGGCGAGCACCGCCACGACGGTGCCGGCGACGATGCCACGTCGGCACCGGCTCAGCTTGGTCACAAGGCCTGCCCCGTGCAGGCCTTCGCTGGACTCCATCGGGACCTCGTTTCTGGCGGCGACACCGCCTCGGCGCGCAAACCCGCGCCGAGAGACTCGGCCCGGGCGGTCCGGTGGCGCGTGCCGATGGCGACGGGTGACCGACTCCGACACGAGCGGGGTCACTCTAGGCGCGCCCCGATAGAGCGTCAATAGCGCAAGGTGAGCTTGGGGTGATCCAAAATGGCATCGGGTGCCGTGCCCGGAACCCCGAGCACCGACGAGTTCTCTGCCGACGACGATGGTTGCAAGCGACACCGCACCCCGGAAGCGTCGCCGGTCGGCGTCGGACTGGGGACTGTGCGTCGGCGACGCACTCGGCAAGGGTTCCTGAGCCGGGTAGACGACCCTGGCAACTCGGACACGGGAAACCGGCGGCTAGCGCCGAAACACCACGTTGAGCACGATGGTGAGGATGAGGCTCAGGATCAGCGAAGTGACGACGGGAATCGCGATCGTCGTCGAGCCTCGCTCGACGACGAAGTCGCCCGGCAGCCGGCCGAGCCGATCGAGTCCCGGGATGCGGGCTGTCATCAGGAGCAGGCCGCCGACGGCCGTAACGACCAGGCCGA
>CADCWF010000104.1 GCA_902806345.1 uncultured Thermomicrobiales bacterium | reverse complement strand
CGAGCCGCACACTCCGATCGACGCCGACGAAGGGCAGATCGAGGCGCTGGCCGAACTCGTCCGCTCCCGCGGTCTCGCCGTCGGCTCCGTCGTCGCCCCCGTCTGGCCGCCGGTCGGCGGTGGCTCGGCGATGGGCGACGCCACCGAGCGCGAGAAGTTCATCGCCGCCGTCGACAACGCCTGCCGGATTGCCTCCCGCCTGCGCGAGCTCGGCGTCCGACCCTACGGCGTCGTCCGGATCGATACCGCCACCGGCGTCGACGAGTGGGCGGCCGACCCCGCCGCCAGCCTGAGGGCCCTGACCGCCACCTTCAACCGAGCCTGCGATGTCGCCGAGGAGTACGGCGAGCGGCTCGCCGCCGAGGGCGAGATTTGCTGGGGCGGGATGCACTCCTGGAAGGCGATGGTCGAGCTGCTGGAGGCGGTCAACCGGCCGCAGACGCTCGGCTTCCAGGCGGATATGGCCCACACCCTCCTCTACGCCCTCGGCGCCAACGCCCCCGAGGCACGCATTCTCCCGGCGGATTTCGAATGGTCTGACCGCTCATCACTGGAGGCCGCGCTCAAAACCGTGACGGATGCGCTGCGCCCCTGGACGATCGACTTCCACGTGGCCCAGAACGACGGCACCGTCTTCGGCTCCGGCTCCCACGACAAGACTGGCCGCCACTGCCGCGTGGACGACCCAAACGGCCGCCTCGACATCGTCCACGACGCCGGCTACTGGCTCCGCGGCCCGGACGGCCAGCCGACGAAGGCGGTCAAGCACATCTGCTGGGACGGCTGCATGTTCCCCAACGCGACGATGCTGGACCAGCAAACCTGGAACGACATCCTGGGCGCGATGGTCGCCGTCCGCGCCGTGCATGGTTGGGACGAGTCGTGAGTCGTGAGTCGTGGAGAAACGCGAGGAACCTCTCGCCGAGACCATCGACTCACCACTCACGACACACGACTCCGTCGCCGAGGAGGGAGCATGGATCCCCGAGACAGCGTCCGCGTCGGTCTCGTCGGCTGCGGCTTCATGGGCCGCACCCATTCCAACGCCTGGCGCCAGGCCGAGCGCTTCTTCCCCGACCTGCCGGTGCGGCCGATCCTCCAGGCCGTCTGCGCCCGCAACCCGGATGAGGTCGCCGGCTTCGCCGGCCAGTGGGGCTACGAAAGCACCGAGACGGACTGGCGCGCCCTCGTCGACCGCGACGACATCGACCTGATCGACATCGCGTCGCCGAACGACACCCATGCCGAGATCGCCGTCGCCGCCACGGCGGCCGGCAAGCTGGTCTCCTGCGAGAAGCCGCTCGGCCGCACCGTCGCCGAGGCGGTGGCGATGGTCGAAGCGGTCGAGGCGGCCGGCGTCGCCAACATGGTCTGGTACAACTACCGGCGGGTGCCGGCCGTGACCCTCGCCAAGCTGCTCGTCGACGAAGGGAGGCTGGGCCGGGTCTTCCACTACCGCGCCAAGTTCCTCCAGGACTGGACGATCTCGAAGGATGTCCCCCAGGGAGGTCCGGCGACGTGGCGGCTCGACGTCGACGTGGCCGGCAGCGGCGTCACCGGCGACCTGCTCGCCCACTGCATCGACACCGCGCTCTGGTTGAACGGCCCGATCGGGCGCGTCTCGGCGATGACGGAGACCTTCGTCAAAGAGCGGCCGGACGCCGTCACCGGCGAGTTGCGGCCGGTCGGCATCGACGATGCCAGCGCCTTTCTTGCCCGCTTCGACAACGGCTCGCTGGGCACGTTCGAGGCGACCCGCTACGCCCGCGGCCACAAGGCGCTCTACACCCTGGAGATCAACGGCGAGCACGCTTCGATCGCCTGGGACCTGCACGACCTCCACCGGCTCCAGTTCTTCGACCACGGTGACGAGGGGCGGCTGCGCGGCTGGCGCTCGATCCACGTCACCGACGGCGACCACCCCTACATGAAGCGGTGGTGGGTGCCGGGGTTGCAGATCGGCTACGAGCACACCTTCGTCCACCAGGCCGCCGACTTCCTGGCCAGCCTCGGCGGTGGTGAACCGTTCCACCCCACCTTCCGCGACGCCCTCGCTACGGACCGCGTTTCGGACGCGGTGCTCGCCTCAGCGAAGTCGGAGCGGTGGGAGACGGTCGCGTCGTAGCCGCCGCCCGGAACGATGCCGCTTGGCGGCTTTCCGCGTTTGGCGGCGGGACGGAGTCTTGGGAAGCTCGGGCACGGCAAGCCCTGGCGGCGTCGGGTCAGGACGCTTGCGCGAGGACGGGCCGCTCGGTCGGCGGCAGCAGCGCGATGCCGCGTTCAGCCGCATCGGCGAGGATGTCGGCGAGGATGTCGGCGAGCGCCTCCGTCACATTCCGCAGCGCGGCTTCGGCCGTTTCCCCGTGGGCGGAGCAGAACCGCACGTCTGGAACATCCGCGACCCAAACACCGTCAACCTCGTCCCAAAAGGGCAAGATTGGGTGGTTTGTCATACCTCGCCCTCCGCCCAGAGACGGAGCTCGTCGGTCGCGCGGAGCAACTGAACCACTTGGTCGTCCTTGGCCTTCCCATCCGGGAGCGGTTGAAGGGTTAGATACGCACACAAGTCCGGATGAACATACTGCTGATGACTCCCGCAACGCGGGCAAATCGGCACGAACCTTGCCGCGGCAGCCAGCCCCAGTAGTTCGCCGTACCTGACATCCCGCGAATTGCGGCGGGCCTTCGCCAGCAGCTTCGCGATTCGGACTACGGAACCGCCTGCGTCCGGTCCCTGTCGTCCTACTTCTTCCGGGCCGGGCCGCCGCCCTTGGCCGGCGCCGCCTGCGACTCCGGGACCCACCCCTCCGGCATCCGGGCGTCGGCGCCGAAGAAGAACTCGTCCATCTGGTCGCGCAGGATGCGGCGGGTGTCGGGGTCGGCCGGGTTCAGGCCGTAGTGGTTGATCAGGATCGTCATGTGGGGCTGCCAGAGGGCGTACCCTTCGGCCGAGATGTTGTCGTAGATGCGCTGGCCGAGCTCGCCCGGGAAGGGCGGCTTCTCCAACCCGGGCAGCTCCCGCCCCAACTTGAGACACTGGACCATCCGCGGCATCGTCGCTCTCCGGGCCGGGGCGGCGAACCGTCCGGCGGTGGGGCCGCCAGCGGCGCCCGGGCACGCCGGGCGTTCCCCGGCACAAGAGGCCGCAACCGTAGCGAACTCGTCGCTGCCGTGTCAAACCCCGGCCGCGGCCACGGTCCCGGAGCCGCCTGTGTCCGATCGCGGAACCTCGCCTCTGCGCCTGCTCGTCTTCGGGATGGCCTGCGCCGCCAGCGCGGCGCCGCTGGCGGCGCTGCTCGATGCGGGTTTCGAGGTGGTGGCGCTGGTGCTGCCGGGCGGCGAGCCCTCACCCCCGTGCCCCCTCTCCCGCGCATCCGGAGAGGGGGGGAACACACCCGACCGCGTCCTCCCCTGCTTCGCGCTCGGAGACTCCGGACCAAGTCCCCGAGCAGGAGGGCCTGAGGGAGGAGTTCACCCGCTGGGGCCAGATGCGGTTGACCGCGGCGACCCCGAGCACCTCGCCGCCGTTGCCGGTGTCCCCGTCCTCCATGCCGCGATGGACGACCGGAGGCTGCTCGCGCTGGCGTCCGCTGTGGACGCCGTCGTCGTCGCCTGCTTCCCGTGGAAACTGCCGCCAGCGCTGCTCGCGCGGCCCCGCCTCGGCGGGCTTAACGTCCACCCCTCGCTGCTGCCGCTTGGCCGCGGCCCGGAGCCGGTCTTCTGGACGTTGCGCCGAGGCGAGCGGCGCACCGGCGCGACGGTCCACCGGCTCGACGCCGGGTGGGACACCGGCCCCGTCGTGGCCCAGCGCGCCGTCGACGTGCCCGTGGGCGTCCGCGGCCCGGCACTGGAGCGCGACCTGATGGCCCTCGGCGGCGAGCTGCTGGTCGCGGCGCTGCCCCCGCTGGCGAGCGGACGGCTCGTCCCGGTCCCGCAGGACGACGCCGGCGCGACGCGGGCGCCGGTGCCCGCCGCGGCCCACTGGCTCGTGCCGACGAACCTGCCCTCCGGTTGGGCCTACGCCTTCGCCCGCGGCGTCGCCCCGCTCGGCGGGCCGCTGGCGGTGCGCGGCCCCTTCGGGGTCGTTCCCGTTCGCGACGCCGTCGCCCACGACCTGATGGAGCGCCCGGCCGATCCCATCGAAACCAAGCTGGGCGGTATCCTGCGGGTCCGCTTCTCGCCGGGGTGGGTCGAGTTCGCGCCGGGGTGACCGGAGGATGGGGTCATCGGGTCGTGGGGTGATAGGGTGATGGGGGTGGGGAACGCGAGGCAGCGGAGGGATGTGCGGTGGGCAAGATCGGACGAAGGGACGGCGCCGCTGGAGGGAGCGGCGGCATGGCGGCAAGAGGGGAGGTCGCGTCGGCCGACCGTCCGCACCCCGTCCCCCCTCCCCGCTCCGACCCCATCACCCCACGACCTCATCACCCCACAAGCTCACTACCCCGCTTCGAAACCGCACTGACCCGGCTCCTCGGCATCGAGACCCCGATCGTGCAGGCGCCGGTCGGCGGTGCCTCGACGCCGGAACTAGCGGCGGCGGTCAGCAACGCGGGCGGCCTCGGTTGCCTCTCGATCACCTGGCGGGAGCCCTCGGGGCTGCCGGCACTGCTGCGGCGGACGTGGGCGCTGACCGAGCGGCCGGTGGCGGTCAACCTCGTCCTCGCCTGGGATCCGGCCGAGCGGTTGGAGATCGCACTCGCCGAAGGTTTCCGCGTCGTCTCCTTCTTCTGGGGCGACCCGGCGCCGTGGATCGGCCGCGTCCACGCCGCCGGCGGCCTGGTGATGCACACCGTCGCCAGCGCCGAAGAGGCGGCGCGGGCGGTGGCCGCGGGGGTGGACATCGTCGTCGCCCAGGGATGGGAGGCGGGCGGCCACGTCTGGGGCGAGGTCTCCACCCTGGCGTTGATCCCGCGGGTGGTCGACGCGGTTGCCCCGGCCGGGGTCCCGGTCGTCGCGGCCGGCGGCATCGCCGACGGGCGGGGGATGGCCGCCGCGCTGGCGCTCGGCGCGAGCGGCGTCTGGATGGGCACCCGCTTCCTCCTCGCTGAGGAGTCTGCCGCCCACCCGGTCTACCAGGAGCGGCTGCTGGCCGCGGCCGAGACGGAAACCCGCCACACCTTGCTCTTCGACGGCGGCTGGGAGGGGGCACCGCTGCGGGCGCTCGCCAACGAGACCTTCGTCGCATGGGAAGCCGCGGGCAAGCCACCCCACAGCGGCCGCCCCGGCGAGGGGGAGACGATCGCGACCGGCGAGGACGGCCGCGCGATCCCCCGCTACGACAGCGGATCGCCCGTCGTCGGCGCGAGCGGCGACGTGGTCGCGATGTGCCTCTACGCCGGGCAGGGGGTCGGCCTCGTCGACCGTCGCCAGCCCGCCGCCGAGATCGTCCAAGAGGTGGCCGCAGAGGCGGCGGCGGCTCTACGGGGGGCGCTGCCGATCGGGTAGGCCCTGCGCCCGGTCCGCCGGAGCGTCAATCCAGCTCGACCAACGCCCCGAGCGAGCGGGCCAGCGCCATCGCCTGCGCGATATCCAGCCGCACGCCCCGGAGGTCCAGGGCCGCGAGGTCCACCCCGTCCAGGATCGCGCCGCGGAGGTCCGCCCCGGAGAGGCGGGCCTTGTCGAGGGTGGCGCCGGTCAGGTCGGCATCCCGCAGGTCGGCCTTTTCGAGGATGGCTTCGTAGAGGTCGGCCTCGACGAGGCGGACGCCTCGGAAGCGCCGTCCCTTCAGGTCCTGGAACCGCAGGTTGGCGTACGACCAGTCGCCGCCCTCGACGGTGAGCGCCCCAGGTCCGCCTCCCGGAAGTCGGCGCCGACCAGCTTGCAGTGCCGGAACGCGGCGGCGAACAGCCTGGCGCCGCGGAACGAGCAGTTGGTGAAGGCGGAATGCTCGTGGGTCGAGGCGTTGAGGCGGGCGGCCGCGAAGTCGCACCGGTCGAAAACGCAGTCCGTCGTCGTCGCTCCGCTCAGCACGGCGCCGCGGAAGGCGCAGCGGTCGAAGCGGCACCCGCGCAGGTCGGCCTCGTCGAGGTCGGCGTCGGCGAACGATTCGTCCGTGTGGGTTCGTCCGTCCCAGAATTCCATCCACCGCCCATCCTGTCGGCACTGCCTACTCAGAGGGAGCAGACCTGGCGACGACCACGGGCTCGCCGCGGTCGCTCGCTGCAGCGGGGTGAGGCGCTGATCGACGGACGGCGCGAGCCGGCGGCCCGGACGCCCAACCCGTCGGCGTGGCCGGGCGTCGGATCAAACCGGTGCCAGCGGCCGATGCGGCGCCGTCGGCAGCTCGACCGCGATCGGGTCACCGGGGCGGACCTCGCCGCCCGTCAGGACGACAGCCATGATCCCTGCCTTGCGGACGAGGTTGCCGTCGGCATCGCGGCCAAGGGTCGCAGCCATCAGCCCCGGCTGGATGCCGTCCAGTTGGGCGCAGGGGTTGCGGAGACCGGTGACCTCGACGGTCGCCTCGGCGCCGAGCCGCAACCGGCTGCCGGTTGGCAATCCGAGCAGGTCGACGCCGCTGGTGGTGACGTTCTCGCCCATCTGCCCAGGCGCGACAGCGAAACCGGCTGCCCGGAGTTCGTCGTGCAGCTCGGCGTGGATCAGGTGGACCTGCCGCAGGTTGGGCTGGCTCGGATCGCGCGCCACCCGCGAGCGGTGCTTGACCGTCTCGCCGGCGTGGGCGTCCCCCTCGACGCCGAGCCCGGCCAGGAGTCGGATGGCATCCCGGTTCGGCTTGCCCATGGTGTGGCCCGGGCTCACGCTGACCGCTTCGACCGTACCATCCACGTTGGAGCCTCCTTCTCGTCGGTCGTCGAGTCCGAAACCGCCACCCGAGGCGTCTAGCACCGTCGATTCTCGGGCTGCGACGGACTGGCACTGCCGCCCTCGTTGATGACGGCCGCGTGCCATCGGGCGTTCCCCCTCTCCTGCCGTAGCGGGAGAACATCCGAAGAGCGTGTCGGCAAACCCGTAGCCGCTCAGCGGCCGTCGCCGGAGACCCGACGCCGGGCCCGTTCGCCGACCCGTTCGCGGCCGCCGAGCCGCTCCCGATCCTGGTTGCTGAGCCCGCACCGGTGCCCGCTGCCGAGTTCGCAGCCGTGCCCTAGCCGCGGACCCGAGTACGGGCAAGGGGCGATGAGGGAACTCCCAGCGACCGCTCACCACTC
>CADCWF010000103.1 GCA_902806345.1 uncultured Thermomicrobiales bacterium | reverse complement strand
CCCGCGGCCAGTCCGGCGGCGATGCAGTCGGTCGGCGTGGAACTCCGGGACGCGGACGGCCGGGACGTCGGCACCGCCACCGTGGGGGAGACCCCCGACGGACGGGTCTCGATCGGCGTCGGCGTCGAGGGGCTGGCCCCGGGCGAGCACGGCATCCACGTCCACGAGGCCGGCGTCTGCGACCCCGCCGGGGACAAGCCGTTCGCCTCCGCCGGCGGGCACTACAACCCGACCGGCGCCGCGCACGGCGGCCCGTCGGGGACGACCGGGGAGGCGATGGGCGCGATGGGCACGCCGGCCGGGATGGACGCCGTGGCGACGCCCGGGGCCGCCGCCGGCCACGCCGGCGACCTCGGCAACCTCCTCGTCGACGACGACGGCACCGGTAGGCTGCAGATCACGACCGACCGGTTCCGGCTGGCCGAGCTGAACGACGCGGACGGCAGCGCCCTGGTGATCCACGAAGGCCGCGACGACCTGACGACGGACCCGGCCGGCAACAGCGGGGGCCGGATCGTCTGCGGCGTCATCTTCCCGCCGCAGGGCGGCGGGACGCCGATGGCAACGCCGACGTCATAGAAGTCGCCTTGGGGGGCCGCCGAGCCAAGAAGCTCGATGGCCCCCCGCGTCCGAGGCCGTCGGCCGGGAATCCGGAGCATGCGTGCAACGGGAGGCGTCGAGCCGCTCCTGATCCGTCGGACCGCGGTCGCGACGGCCGTTGGCGGCCTGCTGTGGATGCCGTACGGCGCGCTCGAGATGCTGCAGCCATGGGGGGTAGACACGCTCTACCGGGACGACCTGGGGTACGAGGTCGTCAGGGATGCCCTGCTCTACCTCGCCTACAGCCTGCCCGGCAGCCTGGCCCTGCTGCTGACCGCCCGCGGCCTGCTCGGCCTGTCCCGAGGTCTCGGGTTGCCCGTCGGTCGGGCCGGCCGGGCCGGGCTGGTCCTGGCGCACGTCGCGGTGGGCCTCGCCGTCTTCAGCACCGCGGGCGTGGTCGCGCAATTCGACCCGCTGTTCACCGCCCCCCGGATCTTCGGGACGCTCGCCCTCGGGGCCGCCACGCTCCTGCTGGGGGGCGACGCTCGCAGGGCCGGCGCGGCGCCCGGCTGGAGCGCTGCCCTGTTGACCCTGGGCCTCCTCGGCCTCTTCCTGCTGCCGCTGTGGCCGCTGGTGTACGCCGTCGGGGTCGTGCCGGAGGCGGCCGGCGCGGCGGTCATCGCGCTGTTCGGCCTGGGCTGGGCGCTGGTTGGGCGTCGCCTCTGGTTCGGGCTGGGCTCTGCCGGAGGCCCTTCGACGGCCCGGTGAGCCCGGACCAAGAAGCCGGGGCCGCGGCGCGCATGCGGCCAAGACCCAGGATCCGGCGGTCCATCGGACAGAGGCGATCGAGCGGAGGGCGACCCCTTGGGGACGCCCGCCGGTGTCCCCGATGAACCGGCGGCGTGCGAAACTGCCGACCACGGTCGTCGCCGATCCCGCGCCCGAGGAGGAGGGGGATGCCTCCGCTCCCGTCCGGCACCGTGACCTTCCTGTTCTCCGACATCGAGCGGAGCACCGGCTTCTGGGAGCGTGACGCGGCCGCGGCCCGGGTCGCCATCGACCGCTACCTGGCCCTCGTCCGCGGCGCCGTCGCGGCCCACGGCGGGGTCCTCTACAAGACGGTCGGCGACGGCACCCAGTCGGCGTTCCCGACGGCGCCCCGGGCCGTGGCCGCCGCGGTGGCGGCCCAACTCGCGCTGCTCGCCGAGCCGTGGCCGGACGCCGGGGTCTGCCCCCGCGTGCGGATGGCGCTCCACGCCGGGACGGCCGAGCCGCACGACGGCGACTACCTCGCCGGCTGCCTCAACCGCCTGGCGCGGCTGACCGACGCCGCCCACGGCGGCCAGATCCTCCTCAGCCAGACGGTGGGCGGGCTCGCCGGCGAGGCGCTGCCGGCGGGGGTCGGCCTCCGCCCGCTCGGCGAGTACCGGCTGCGCGACATCCTCCAGCCGGAGGAGGTGTTCCAGCTTCTCCACCCGGCGCTGCCGGCGACGTTCCCGCCGCTGAACGCCCCCGGCCACCTGCCGCACAACCTGCCCCTCCTCCCGACGCCGTTCCTGGGCCGCGAGCGCGAAGTCGACGAGGTCGTCGCCCTCCTGCTCCAGCCGGGGGTCCGGCTGGTGACCCTGACCGGCTCGGGCGGGGTCGGCAAGACGCGGCTCGGGTTGCAGGTCGCGGCCGAGGCCCTGGAGTCCTTCCCCGACGGCGCGTTCGTCGTCGATCTCGCCCGCCAGACGGATCCGGCCCTGGTGCCGGCGGCGACGATCGCGGCGCTCGGTCTGCGCGAGCAGCCGGGGCAGCCGCGCGAGGCGCTGCTGACCGACCACCTGCGGGACCGGCGCCTCCTCCTCCTGTTCGACAATTTCGAGCACCTGCTGCCGGCGGCGACGCTGGTCGCGGACCTCCTGGCGGCGGCGCCGGGTCTGACCGTGCTGGCGACCAGCCGGGCCCGGCTCGACCTGCGGGCCGAGTACGAATACCGGGTCGAGACGCTGCCCGTCCCCGCCCCGGACCCGTTGCCGCCCCTGGAGAACCTGGCCCAGTACGACGCGATCCGGCTCTTCACTACCCGGGCGCGGGCGCTCCGCCCCGGCTTCGCGCTGACCGCGGAGAACGCCCCCGCCGTGGTCGGCATCTGCGCCCGCGTCGACGGGCTGCCGCTGGCGATCGAGCTCGCCGCCGCCCGGATCAAGCTGCTCTCCCCGGCGGCCCTCCTGCAGCGGCTCGACCGCCGGCTGCCGACCCTGGTCGGCGGTTCCCGCGACCTGCCGGCGCGGCAGCGCACCCTGCGGGACACGATCGCCTGGAGCCACGACCTCCTCGCCCCGGCGGAGCAGGCGCTCCTCCGCCGGCTCAGCGTGTTCGTCGGCGGCTGGTCGATCGAGGCGGCCGTGGCGGTGGGTGCGGCCGATGCCACCGCGGCCCTCGATCCGCTCGAGGGGATCGGGCGGCTGGTCGACCAGAGCCTCGTCTCCGAGCGGCCCGGGCGGGAGGCCACCGAGCCGCGCTACGCCATGCTCGAGACGGTCCGCGAGTTCGCCGGGGAGCGGCTCGCGGCGAGCGGCGAGGCGGAGGCGGTCCAGCAGGCGTTCGAAACGTTCCTGATCGGCTTGGCGGAGGCGGCGGGGGAGGGCCTTCGCGGTCCCGACCAGCCGCGTTGGCTCGACCGCCTCGAGGCCGAGCACGACAACCTACGGGCCGCCCTCGGCCGCACCCTGGAGCGGGGCGACGGTGCCCACGCCCTCCGGCTGGCGGCGCACCTCTGGGAGTTCTGGTGGACCCGCGGCTACCCGAACGAGGGCCGGACCTGGCTCGAGCGGGCGCTGGCGACGGCAGACCGGGGCGACCCGGCCGACCGCGCCGTGGCCGAGTGCGGCCTGGGTCGGCTCTCGATCGACCTCGGCGACTACGAGGCGGCCAACGCCCACTTCCGGCGGAGCCTCGCTCTCCACCGCGAGCTGGGGAACGCCGCCGCCGAGGTCGAGACGCTCAACGAACTGGCGCTGGTCGCGGTCAACCGGGGGGAGCTCGGCGAGGCGGGAGAGGCCGGCGAACGGGCGCTCCGTTTGGCGCGGGAGCGGGACGACCGGCGGGGCGTTGGCACCGCCCTCCGCAACCTGGGGATGGTCGCTCGCGAGCGGGGCGACCTCCCGGCCGCGACCGGCCTCTACCGCGAATCGCTGGCGATCTGGCGGCAGCTCGGCGATCCGCGGTGGATCGCAACGGTCTCCTGCGCGCTCGGGATCACCCACCGGCTGGCGGGGAGCGACGACGAAGCACGGCGGCTGCTTGCCGAGAGCAAAGCGCTCTACCTCCGGCTGGGCGATCGCTTCATGCTCGGGGTCGTCGCCCACAACAGGGGGCACCTTGCCTGCACGGCTGGGCGGCCCGACCAGGCCCTCGGGCACTACGCGGCGGCGCTCCGCCACTTCGCCGCGGTCGGGGCGCCGGAGGGGATGGTCGAGTCGATCGAGTGGGTCGCGGTGGCGCTGGCCGACGGGGGCGAGGGGGGCGCCGCCCTCCGGTTGTTCGGGGCGATGGCGGCGGCGCGAGACGCGCTCCACCTGCCGCCGCCGACCGTCACCGACGGCCGCCTCGTCGCCGCTGGCACGGAGCGAGCCAGGCAGACGGCAGGGGCAGCCGCGACGACCGCCCTCGCGGAAGGCCAAGGGATGGGGCTCGACCAGGCCCGGGACGAGGCGTTGCGGCTCGCCGACCGAGTGCCCGCCGGCGCACGCACCGAAACGGCAACCCCTAGCGGCAACTCGTCGGCGGATTGAACCTGGATGCCCAGCCTCGCGTCACCGACCTGGTGGTGGCGGGGGGGGGCGCCGCGGAAGAGGGCACGCTGGCGTCCCAGGCGCGGACCCAGCTGAACTCGTCCAGGTTCCCACGGGGCGGCAGCAGCGGGAAGACCTCGAGCAGCCCGGTCTCGTCCTTCTCCACCCCGTTCGCGTTCAGCAGGCACCACACGCAGAGGGCGCCCTCGCCGGCGACGACCCGGTCGCCCGGCTTGACCTGGACGACGGTGCCGGGCGGGACCGGGCAGGCCGTCGTGCAGTCGCCGCCGCCCGCGGCCTGGACGAAGCTGGGCGGCGAGACCAGCTCGTAGAAGGGGGCGGCGTCGCTCCGCTCCGTCATGAACGGGATCGGCTCGCCCGCAGCGGGGAAGACGACGAGCGCCTCCTCGCCGTCGCCGGCGTCGAGCCCGAAGTACCCCTCCTGGACGACGACGACCATGAACTCTGGGGTGAACCGGACCATCTCGGGGACGGCGGCGTACTCCTCGGCAAAGGCCACCGCGTAGGGTTGGAGGACGTTCTCCCCCTGCGGCGGCGGGGCTACCCTCTGGGCGGAGGGCGGCAGCGGCCGGCTGACCCCCTCCCAGGCCTCCGGGTTGGCCCCGAACCTGAACTCTCGGTCGCCGCCCTGCGCCGCCGCGGGGGCGCCCGCCAGCCCGAGCAGGGCAAGACCGAGCAGGGCGTACAGAGCCGGGAAGGACGGCCGTCGCATGGACGCTCCTCCGATCGGTCGAACACAGCCAGGCCGCCGGAACCCGGCGGCGCGAAATCTGGATCGAACCCCAGGATAGCGGGGCGATGTCGCCAAAGCAACAGGGTCTCGGCGGAGCTTGCCGGCCGGACGAGGGCGACGGGAGGGCGCTCGGCGGCGCCAAGCACCGCCGCTCGGGAGGTGGCTCGGCCTCCCCGGCGATGGGCTACGATGGCCCCGTGGCCGAACCGAAGGTCGGGGCCGGACAGGACGGCCCGCTCGTCGATTCGTTGCCCTGGCTGCGCTGGGGGATTCTGGCGGCGGCGCTGGCGATCGCCCTGGCGTGGCCGGTTGCCGCGCGCACCGGGCACGCCGTCGGGCTCTACCTACTCGTGTTCGTTGCCTACAACCTGGCGGTCGAGCTGATTCGACCCCGCCGCTGGCTGACCGCTGGCGTCGTCGCCGTGGCCGATCTGGCGGTCGCCGGGTCCGTCTACGCCTTCGACGCCGAACCGGCCGGCCCCCTCTTCACCACCTTCTACGTCGGGGTGCTGACGGCGGCCGTCAAGCTCCGCCCGCCGCGTGCCCTGCTCTACACGCTCGCCGCGGTGGTCGTGGCGGCAACCATCGCGCCGACCCTGCCGCGGTGGGAGGCCGAGGACTGGACGCTCCGCCAGTTCGCCTCCCGCCTGACCGTGCTCGCCCTGGTCGGCGTCGGCGCCACCCTGACGGCCCATCGGTTGGCGGCGTCGGAGGCGACCCGCCTGAGCCTGCTCCGCGAAACCGACCGTCTCGAGGAGATCGACCGGCTCCGCGCCGATTTCGTCGCCGCGGCCTCGCACGACCTGCGGACGCCCCTGACGGCGATCCAGGCCGGACTGGGGTTGCTGGAGGCCAGCGCCGGCGACCGGCTCCGGCCGGACGAACGCGACCTCATGGCGACCTGCCGCCGCAACGCCGACCGCCTCCGCCTCCGGGTCGACGACCTTCTGACCTTCAACCTGCTGCGGACCGGTGTGTTGCGGCTCGACCGGGAGCCGCTCGACCTGCGGGTGGTCGCCGCGTCCGCCGCCGCCACGGTCCGCCCCTTGCTTGAGAACAAAGTCCAAACACTGACGGAAGACCTGCCGGTTCCCCTTCCAATGGGGGGCGACGCCAGACGCCTGGAGCAACTCGTGGTCGACCTCCTCGACAACGCCCACCGCCACAGCCCGGCTGGCACCGCCGTGGCCCTCTCGGGCGCGGTCGCCGCGGACGAGATCCGACTCTCGGTCCACGACGACGGCCCCGGCATTGCGCCGACCGATCTGGAAGCGGTCTTCGAGCGGGCCTACCGGGGCAACCCGACCGGGGGCGGCTGGGGGCTGGGCCTGGCCAACGTCCGCGGCATCGCCGACCTCCACGGGGGGCGGGTCTGGGCCGAGCGCCGGCCGGGCTGCGGCACCGCGGTCCACGTCGCGCTGCCCCGGTGGCCGGGCGAGGGCGCCGAATGACGCTCCGGGTGCTGGTCGCCGACGACGACCCCGACATCGCCGAGGTGGTCGCCTTTGGGGCACGCATGACGTGGCCCGGCTGCCGCGTCACCGTCGCCCGCGACGGCGCCGAGGCGCTGGCCCGCTTCGCGGCCGAGCCGCCGGACCTGGTCGTCCTCGACGTGACCATGCCGCCGCCCGACGGCTTCGAGGTCTGCCAGCGGATCCGCGCCGAGTCGCGGGTGCCGATCCTGATGCTGACCGTCCGCGAGGCGACGCTCGACAAGGTCCGCGCCCTCGACCTCGGCGCCGACGACTACCTGACCAAGCCCTTCGACCACCTGGAACTGCTGGCCCGACTGCGGGCGCTGGTCCGGCGCGCCGCCGGCCCGGCCGCGGCCCCGGGCGACTGCTTCGTGCGGGACGGCCTCGCGGTCAACTTCGCGGCGCGCCAGGTCACGGTCGGGGGCAAGTCGGTCCGCCTGACCCCGACCGAGTACCGCCTGCTGGAGGAGCTGGTCCGCCACGCCGGCACCACGCTGCCGCACCACGTCCTGCTCGAACGGGTCTGGGGGTCGGGCTGGAACGCCGACCCCGACTACCTGAAGGTCTTCGTCCGCCGCCTCCGCCAGAAACTCGGCGACGACGCCGCCAACCCCCGCTACATCCAGACCGAGTGGGGCGTCGGCTACCGGTTCGCCGGCGGCTGATCTCGGCCGCCCGGATTCGCGCCGCCTCACGCCGCACGGCCCGCCCGGGAGG
>CADCWF010000102.1 GCA_902806345.1 uncultured Thermomicrobiales bacterium | reverse complement strand
CCGGACGACCCGGCCAAGGTCGTCGGCCCGGTCGGCGCCGGCCAGGCCGACCAGGACCGCTCCGCCTGGGCGGAGGCTGCGCCCTCCCCGGGCGTGCGCACGGGGGTCGCCGAGGCGGTCGAGGCCGGGGCCACCGGGATCGCCGCGCCCGGCATCGGCGCCGGCGACGCGCCGGCCGCACCGGTCGTCCCTGCCACGGATCCGGCCACCGACGAGCAGCCGGCGAACGTCACCTCGTACGACGTCGTCGGGGGCCAACTGGGAGGGCTCCAGGCCGTCGCCGCGGACGTCCCGGCGGACATCCCGACTCCGGCCGAGGGATGGAGCGCGGGCGGCGGCGACGCCGTCCAGGCAGGCACGATCCCGACGACGGCGGCCGCCGATGCCCCCTCCGGCCGAACCGGCGACATCGCCCCCGGGGCGCCCCCCTCGCCGACCGGTTGGGGGACCACCATCGATGGCGAGCCCGTCCTCGACACCCCCCAGATGGCACCCGTGCCGGCCGCGGACCTTGAAGTCGCCGGCGGGGCCGATATCGCCCCCGAGCCGGCAAGCGCCAGCGGCCGAACGGTGGCCGGTGGTGAGTCGATCGTCGTCGTCCCGGCCGGCACAGGGGGAGCCGGTGGCTCCGGTGGCGCGATCGTCGCCCCCGAGAGCGAGCCCGAGCCTCCGCGCGGGCGTCCCGGCGGCGATACGTTCACGGACGCCCTGGCCGAGAGCGGTGTCGGCGACGCGGCAGGCGTCGGCGGTGGGGGGAGCGGGGCAGTGGCGGGTCCCGGCGGCGTCGCGGGAACGTTCCGCCCGACCGCCGCGCCGGTCGCCCGCGATGTCGAGCCCTCTGGCGATCCGATCGGCGGCGGGATGGCCGGTCGGGCGGCGCTCGACCCGACTCCCTCGCCGGTGACCCAGCCCGGCTCGGTGGCCTCGGTGACCGAGGCCGGCGTGATCGGCGCCGAGGCGGTCCCCGTCGACGCCGCCGGCGCGGGCGGACCGGCGCCAACGCCGGCGCCGCTAGAGGCGCCGCCGAACGCCGTCCGCGGCAGCGGCAAGAAGCACTGCCCGCCCGGGTACCCGGTCAAGGGCAACGCCCGCTCCAAGAAGTTCCACCTGCCGCACTACGGCAGCTACGACCAGCTCGCCCCCGAGTTCTGCTTCAAGAGCGCGGAGGCGGCCGAGGCGGCCGGCTACGCGCCAGCCCGGAAGCATTAGGGCGGGAGCTCCCTCACCCCCGCACCCCCCCTCCCGCTGAGGCGGGAGGGGGGGTGCGCTGGACCGGATCGAGGCACGGCATGGACGAGGTGCGGATTCGCCCCACGGCTGCCGAGGACGCCGACGCGGTGGCCACTTGCGTCGAAGCCGCCTACGCCGTCTTTCTCGAGCGCCTGGGTCGCAAGCCGGCGCCGATGCTGGCCGACTACGGCGACTTGATCGGGCGCGGCCGGGTCTGGGTCGCGGCCGAGGGCGGCGAGGTGCGGGGGGTTCTGGTGCTGCTGCCGGAGCCTGACCATATGCTGGTCTGGAGCGTGGCGGTCGACCCGGCGTTCCAGGGGCGGGGCTTAGGGCGGCGGCTGATGGCCTTCGCCGAGGCGCACGCGGCAGGACTTGGGTTGCGCGACGTGCGCCTGTTCACGAACGAACTGATGGCCGAGAACGTCGCCTTTTACGGCCGGCTCGGCTACGAGGAGACCGAGCGCCGGACGGAGGGCACCTACCGGCGGGTCTTCATGCGGAAGTCGCTCACCAACGGCGGGGGCTGATGCGACGGCCCCGGGGTGGTGCCGTCACGCTCTCACCCCGACCCTACCCGACCCACGACTCATGACCACTCGGTCACCGGCCGCTCCAGGATGGCCCCGTCCGCGACGATGTCGACCTCGGTGTTGGAGATGCCGACCAAGCTCGTCCGGCAGGGGCGCCTCCCCGGCCGCAGCCAACTGTACCCGGTGACGCCCTTGTTGGGGGCAGCGGTCGTGGTCGGCGAGGGTTCCGGGAGGTCCATCCGGAGTCCCGGCTTCGGCAGGGAATGCGCCGATCGGATCAGAGGATCGATTGGGCCCGGCGAGACGGCGGCGAAGTGGGGCGCCGGGCGTATCGCCCCAATGAACGCCCACAGTCTATGGTCCCCTACCCCTTCGTTCGTCGTCGCGCCGCCGGGACGAATGCCGGCTCGTCGGCGGGTCAATGGGCGACGTCGAAGACGCTGCCCGAGCTCGCCGGCCGCTCGTCCGAGTCGGGCCGACGAAGTCGGCCGGCGCCGTCGGTGCTAGGGTCGTCAACTCGGTGACGGCGAGGGCGTGGCGACCCGCCGGCACCGTCTGCCGGGCCATGATCCTGGGCGATGAAGGGGGAGCGCGGGTGGAGACCGTGTGATCGGAGTCCGCCTGGTCGACGGCGGCGTGCGGATCGAGCGGGGAGGCGTGGAGATGGAACTGGCTGGCATCCACATCGCCGAACCCGGGGTGGCGCTGACCGATTTCGGGCTGGCACTGCTGGCCGTTGTCTTCGCCGTCGCCCTGGCTCGGGTCCGAGGCGGGGCTCCTTCGCTGCGGCGCCGGTTCGTCGCGTTCTTCGCGGCGGTCGCCGTCGCCTCCCTAGCCGGCGGCCTGGACCACGGCTTTTTCCGGCAGCCGCCCGGCACCGCCCACGAGGTGCTGTGGGCGACGGCGCTGCTCGCCATCGGCGCTTCGGCCCTGGCGCTGGCGGTCGCCGCGGCCGAGCTCGGTTTTGCGGGACGAACCACCCGCGTCGTCGTCGCGGCGGCGGTCGCGGCGTTCGCCGCCTACGCGCTGGCGGTCCTGCTCGGTGCCCGGCAGTACGTCTACGCCATCGTTGCCTACCTCCCAGCGACAGCGCTCATGCTCGGCGTCCTCGTGGTCGGCTGGCGACGAGACCGCGATCCGCGCCTCGCCGCCGCGATCGCCGGCCTCCTCCTGACCTTCGTCGCGGCGGCGATCCAGCGGGCCGGGATCGGACTCCACCCGCGGTGGTTCGACCACAACGCGCTCTACCACGCCGTCCAGGCGGTGGCGCTGGGGCTCTTTTTCGTGGGCGCCCGCGGGATTGTCGGGCAGACACCCGATCGGGATCGGTTCGAGCGGCTCGCGGACCCGAGCCGTCCGCCGGCGGGGCATCCGCGGGAGGGGCCGCCCACGACCTCCCGGTCTCGTCCGTAGCACTGCGGGGGCACGACGGCTCGCCCGATTCCGCAACCTCGCGGATGCGCCGGCGGGGGCGCGAGGCCAAGCTGGGGGGCACGAAAGGAGCCCTCCATGAAGATCGCGCTGATCGCGATGAGCGGGGTGCGCGCGTTCAAGCCGGAACTGAACGCGCTCGGGATGACGCTGCCGGGGTTCGTCGAGCGCGGCAGGATCGTCGCCGCGATGCCCAGTCTCTCGCTGCTGACCCTGGCCGGGATGACCCCGGACCGGTTCGAGGTGAGCTACCACGAGATCGCCGACCTCCGCCAAACGGGCGAGCTGCCGGCGTGCGACCTGGCCGCCATCGGCTCCTTCACCGCCCAGGTCAAGGACGCCTACGAGGTCGCCCGCCGCTACCGGGAGCGCGGCGTCAAGACGGTCATCGGGGGACTGCACGCGACGGCGATGCCGCGGGAGGCGCTGGCCCACGTCGACGCCGTGGTCGTCGGCGAGGGCGAGCTGGCCTGGCCGGACGTCCTGGCCGATTTCGAGGCGGGCAGGCTCGGCGGGATCTACGGGGCGAAGGGGCGGGAGTTCGACCTGGCCGAGGCGCCGATGCCCCGGTTCGACCTGCTCGACCCGGCGAAGTACAACCGGATCACGGTCCAGACCGCCCGCGGCTGCCCCTGGAAGTGCGAGTTCTGCGCCTCCTCGATCCTGCTCACACCGCGGTACAAGACGAAGCCGGTGGCGAAGACGATCGCCGAGATCCGGGCGGTCAAGGCGATCTGGCCGCGCCCGTTCGTCGAGTTCGCCGACGACAACAGCTTCGTCGACAAGAAGCACGCCAAGGCGCTGCTGCGGGCGGTGGCGGCCGAGAACATCCGCTGGTTCACCGAGACGGACATCGCGGTCGCCGAGGACGGGGAGCTGCTCGACCTGATGCGGGAGTCGGGCTGCGCCCAGGTGCTGATCGGCCTGGAGAGCCCGACCGCGGCCGGGCTGGAGGGGATCGAGACCCGGCGCAACTGGAAACGCGGCAAGTTCGCGGGCTACCGGGAGGCGATTGCCCGGATCCAGGACCACGGGATCGCCGTCAACGGCTGCTTCGTGCTGGGGATGGACGGCGGCACGGTCTCCGACTTCGCCGCCATCCGCCGGTTCGTCGAGGAGAGCGGACTGTACGAGGTCCAGATCACGGTGGTGACGGCCTTCCCGGGGACGCCGCTCTACCGCCGGCTGCTGGCCGAGGGGCGGCTGCTCGACCCGACGGCCTGGGAGAAATGCACCGTCTTCGACGTCAACGTGCGGCCGCAGCAGATGTCGGTCGAGGAGCTGGAGGAGGGGTTCGTCGAGCTGGCCCGGCAGCTCTACTCGGCCGAGGCGGTGCGGACCCGGAAGGGCGCGTTCCGGCGGCGGTTGCGGTGGGCGGCGACGCGGAGCGGAACACAGGAGGCAGACCATGGCAACGCGACGGGCGACTTCGGTGGGACGGGGCACGGAGGCATCCTTCCGGCCGTTCTTCCTGCTGGCGGCGGTCTATGACGGCCTGCTCGGTGCGGGGTTCCTGTTCTTCGCCGGTCCGATCTACGCGGCCCTGGGGGCACCGCCGCCGGCCGACCCGGTCTACCTCCGGCTGATCGCGGCGTTCGTCGCCGTCCAGGGGCTGGGCTACGCCTTCGTCTGGCGCGACCCGGCGCGGAACGCGGCCGTCGTCGCGATCGGTGCCGTCTACAAGGCAGCCTACGTCGCGGTCGCGCTGCTCGCACTGGGCGAGGGCGACCTGCCCCACGTCGCCTTCGCCTGGTTCGCCGCCACGGACGCGCTGTTCCTGGCCGGGTTCCTCCGCTTCTTGCGGGTTGCCGCTGTGCCCGGCGGCGCGGCGGTGCCGGGTTCGACGGCGGGAGGGGCGTAGGGTGGCGGCGATGACGCGACGCGCCGCCGAGGTCGGGGCCGCATCCGAGGCCGGGGCGGTCGAGATGACGGCCGAGGCCGCCTTCGGCGGCCGGATCCGGCGGCTGGCGAAGACGAGCTCGGTTGCGCTGGGGCTGATCTGGCTCCTCGCCGCGACGAGGCTGGAGGCGCCGCCGGCGGTCGAGGTCGCGCTGGCGGCCGGCTGGGCGACGATGCCGACCCTGCTCTGGGCGAGCCTGCGGCGGCCGGTGCTGCGCTACGGGTTGATCGCGCCGTCCGCGCTGGTCGGGGGAGCGCTGCTGGCGATCTGCCTCGGGGCGCTGCCGGCCACCCTGCTGGCCCGGCTGGGGTGGCTGCTGCTGACGGCGGGGGTCTGGACGGGCGGCGGGCTCGGGGTCTGGTTCTGGTTCCGGCCCCGCTGCCTGCCGGTGCCGGCCGCGCTGGACGACCCGTTCGCGCCGGGGCGGTGGCTGCTGGTCGGCGGCCACGTCGGGCTGGTGACCGTGGGGCTGCTCCTGGCGGCGGCGGGGTGAGGGGCGACAACGGGGAAGGCCCCCGCGTCGGCACCGCATCCCTGACCGGCACTGGCCCAGGCTCATACCCTACGGACCCTACGGAAGGAGCGGGCCGGGGACGCACCCGCCGGCGATGTCCGACACCCCGTTCCCCTCCCCGCCCCGGCAAACGGCCTCCGGCTGGTGGTCCGGGACGGAGATGCCGGTCGGGCCGGCGGTGACGATCAGGAGCCGGGCCGGGCCGGGCCCGACGTTCTCCGCCTCGTGCGGGATGCTGCCGTCCCAGAGCAGGTAGTCGCCGGGGCCGAGGGTCACCTCGTGCTCCCCCTGGCGGCAGCGGAGCGTCCCCTCCAGCACCAGGTGGTGCTCCTCGCCGGGGTCGGCGTGGAGGGGGGTCCGGCTGCCCGGCGGGCTGGTCACTTCGGCGATCCGCAGGGTCCGCCCGAAGCCGCCGTCGACCTCCTCGCCGCGGACGCCGCCGGCGCCGACCCAGGCGGGGCGGTCGGCCTTGCGGACGACCTTCGGCGGCGGCGTGGCCTCGACCAGGAGCCAGGCGATCGGCACCCCGAAAGCGTCGGCCAGGGCGGCCAGGGTCTCCAGCGAGGGGGAGGCCTTGTCGGTCTCGATCTGGGAGAGGTAGCCGACGTTGAGGCCCGTTTGCCCCCCCACCTGGGCCAAGGTCAGGCCCAGATCGGTCCGCATCCGGCGGACCTGGGCGCCGACCAACGGCCGCCGCCGCGGGCGGGCGGCGGCGCACGTCTCCGCCATCATGTTTCCTCCAGCAAACTCGATTGACAGCAGCAACATCGGCTGCTACTATTGCTCCCGACAACGTAGTTGGTTGCGAGCAATATCGCAACCGGCCGAGAGCCCGGAACGCGGGGGCCTCCACCCCAGGCCAGCACCAGGCAAGCCGTCCCCCATAGGAGTTCCAACCGCCATGACCGACCGCCACGTCCCAATCGCCGCCGGCGCCCGCATCGGCCACGTCCACCTCAAGGTGGCCGACCTCGACCGGGCGATCGGCTTCTACCGCGACGCCCTCGGCTTCGACCTGGTGACCCGGATGGGGGAGCAGGCGGCCTTCCTCTCGGCGGGCGGCTACCACCACCACATCGGGCTGAATACCTGGGAGAGCGCCGGCGGCTCGCCGCCGCCGGCCGGGACGACGGGGCTCTACCACGTCGCCATCAACTACCCGGAGCGGCGCGACCTGGCCGTCGCCCTGCGGCGGCTGCTGGAGCTGGGTTGGCCGATCGGCGGCGCCTCCGACCACGGCACCCACGAGGCGATCTACCTCGCCGACCCGGACGGCAACGGGATCGAGCTGGCCTGGGACCGGGCCGAGGCCGAATGGCCGCGCCAGGGCGGCCGGCTCGCCTTCGTCAGCCGGCCGCTCGACTTCGACGGACTGCTGGCCGAGGCCGATGCGATCGAAGCTGGGGCCGGGGCGGACGCCGGGGTCGGGGTCGGGGCGGGGTTCACGCCGGCCGGGTAAGGGGCCACGGTGGTCCCTTCGGAAAGGGTCGGATCGAGCGGATCGGGACGCGACGAAACGGAAGGGAGCTCGCGATGCAGGTACAGGCAAGCGGCAGCCAGCGGACAAACACCGCGCTCTGGCCCTGGGGGCTCACGCTCCTCCGGGTCGTCGTCGGTCTCGCCTTCTTCATGCACGGCTACCAGAAGCTGTTCCAGATGGGCGTCGGCGGCGTCGGCGGCTTCTTCGGCTCGCTCGGCGTCCCCGCCCCGGGGTTGGCCGCGATCGTCGTCAGCCTGGTCGAATTGGTCGGCGGCCTGGCGCTCATCGTCGGCCTGCTGACGCGGGTCTTCGGCGTCCTGCTGGCCGTCGACATGCTTGTCGCCCTGCTGCTCGTCCACCGGCCGAACGGCTTCTTCGCCGGTGACGGCGGCATCGAGCTGGTGCTGGTGCTGGGGGCGGCCGCGCTCTCCCTGGCGCTGACCGGCCCCGGCGCCCTCGCCCTTGACAACCAGTTGCCGATCGAGCGCCGGTTCGCCGGCCGCGACCGGTCCGCGCTGGCCGCTGGACGCGGCTGACGGATCGGTTTGGACTGGCCGCTTCGGGAAGGGCGGGTTCGCCCCTCCCGAACCGGCCGATCCGACCGCGACCCCACCCCCCGATCCCGACCTGGCAACGGCGGAATCGATCGGCCCCGGCGGGCGCCGCCGGGGCTTCTCCATCGGCCTGGCGGCGGCCGGGCGGGGCGGACGTGCTATCCTTTCGCGGCACGTGCCCTGGAACGACCCTCGGGCGTGGTCTGACGACGGGTCCGTGCGGCACCGCCGCGATCGGGCTCCGTCGTCGCGTGCGTCCGAAGCGGGCAGACTTCGGAGACCGCCCGGCCGGTGCCCGTCCGCCGTTCGCTCCGGTGCTCCGGGTCCACCGCTCCGCGCCGTCGTCGATCGGGTCGGCCGGTCCGACCCCGAGCGCGCTGCTGGCGGCAGGAGGAACCCCGATGGACGGCGACGCAGGCGGTGAGGTCACGGTCGCGGTCGAGGTGGTGGTGCCGCGCGGCACGGGCACCCTCGAGGTGTACCTGCGGGTGGGGGCGGACCCCCGCCTCTACCGGGTGATGCCGACGCGCGACCCCCGGCAGCCCCGGTTCTGGTGCCTGGCGATCGTCGCTTGCGCCCCGAGCGGGACGCCGGAGTCGGCCGAGCCCCTCTGGGCCGGTGCCTGGGGGACGGCCTGGGTCGACGTGCCGGCGGCGCTCGCCGCGATCCGGGGCGACGCGACCGCGTGGCTCGCCGCGGACGGGCAGGCCGATCTCCGGGAGCGGCTGCGGGAGCGGCACGCGGTGCCCTACCCGACCGCCGCCCCGCTCCCGTTCCGACCCGGCCCCGGCGGGGTGCCGGCCGCCAAGGCAGCGGACGGCGACCGCTGAGCACGAGCTTGCATCCGTAGCAGCATCCGATCCCGGTTCGCGGCGAATCGGTCCCGATCACGAGGAGGTCCCGTTGCCGAAGAAGCCCCAGTACCGCAAGCCGATCCGCCCCGCCAAGCCGGCGGCGCCGGGCACGACGACGGAGGAGCGGCCGCGCCGGGAAAACCCGGACGCGATCGCCGTCGACGGCCGGGTGGTCGACGCGCTGCCGAACGCGATGTTCACCGTCGAGCTCGACAACGGGCAGAAGGTGCTCGGCCACCTCGGCGGCAAGATGCGCAAGAACTACATCCGGGTGCTGACCGGCGACCGGGTCACGGTCGAGCTGTCGCCGTACGACCTGACGCGCGGCCGGATCACCTACCGCCACCGCTAGCCGGCGTCCCCGGGGGTCGAGCCGGCGACGGCACGGGTGCGGCCGGGGGATTTCGGTGCCGCGGCGGCGGGGGGCATCGACCCCCTTCGCGAATCGGCCCCGGCGTGCTATGATGCGCACAATCAAACGCCTTCGACGCGCACGCGCGCCGGATGTCGCTCCTCGCGGATCCGCGTTCCCGTCCCGCCGACGCCGTTTGTCGCAGTTTTTGTATCGGCGTCGTGCGCGGCGTAGAGGGGTTTAGTTCCAGTGAGCGATCGTACGTTGACCTGCCGCGATTGCGGCCAGGCCTTCACTTTCACGGCCGGCGAGCAGGCGTTCTACCAGGAGCGCGGCTTCAGTGAGCCGCAGCGCTGCGCGAACTGCCGGGCCGAGCGCAAGGCGCAGCGGAACGCCAGCGGCGATTCCGGCGGCTACTCGTCCGGTGGTGGCTACTCGTCCGGCGGCGGCGGCTACTCGTCCGGCGGTGGTGGTTACTCCTCGGGCGGCGGCGGCGGCTACTCCTCGGGTCCGCGCCAGCTCTTCCCGGCCGTCTGCTCGTCGTGCGGCAAGGACACGGAAGTGCCCTTCCAGCCGAGCAGCGACAAGCCGGTCTACTGCCGGGAATGCTTCCAGGAGCGCCGGGCCTCCGCCCCGCGCACCGGCGGCTACAACCGCTACTAGGACCGGGGCACCCGCGAGCGGGTGAGTTCGTCCAGGCAACCGAAGACGGGCCGGCCGGGATCTCCCGGCCGGCCCGTCTGTTTGCCCGCGGCCGAGGTGGTCTCCTCCCCCGGCCTAGGGGCTCCCGCTCGGAGAGCCCTCACCCCCTCTCCCTTGCGAGGGAGAGGGGAACAGGGGCGCCCCAGAGATGTCCTGTACGAACCCTGGCTGAAAGGCGATCACTGTGGCCAGGGGAGGCCCTCACCCCCTAGCCCGCCGCAGACCCTCCCCTCCTCGGGGTCCCGGAGGAGGACCCTCGCCGCCTGCGCCAGGAGTGGGGCACCCCCGCCGTCCGATCTCGCCGGCGATCGCCCGAAGTCCGTATCGAGCGTCCGGATCGCTCCATCACCCGGTCGTCGAGCCCGACCCGGACCGGGGCGAGAGGGGTGTGCAATGCCGACGACCGGCACGGCGTCGGCAGGCATCGCCGGGTTCGGGAACGACCGGGCGCGGTCGGGGCGCGGTGCGGGCGTGCTAGGGTTGCGGCACCGGGGCCAGTCGGGGGCATGGGTCGGGGGCGTGGGCGGATGGGGGCCAACACCGAGGTCGTCGTCACCGTCGTCGGCAGCGTCGTCCTGGCGTTGGCGGGGCTGGTCGTCGTCCGCCGGCTGGTGCCGTACGCCGTGCTGACCGACCACACCGCCGTCGCGTCGGCGGTCTACGCCACGCTCGGCGT
This sequence comes from uncultured Thermomicrobiales bacterium, assembly GCA_902806345.1. Taxonomy (GTDB): domain Bacteria; phylum Chloroflexota; class Chloroflexia; order Thermomicrobiales; family UBA6265; genus CADCWF01. Next base: position 22,615 of record CADCWF010000102.1, on the reverse strand, counting down.
CGTCTACGGCGTCATCCTCGGCCAGCTCGTCGTCGCCGCCTGGGACGACTTCGAGGAGGCGCGGAGCGCGGAGATTGCCGAGGCGGCGTCGCTGTTCGACCTGGTCCGGCTGGCGGAGGCCTTCCCCGATCCGCAGCGGGGCGAGCTCCAGGAGGCGGCGCTGGCTTACGGGCGGGCGGTGGTCGGGCGCGAGTGGGCGGCGATGGAGCGGCGCGAGGCGCCTGACCCGGTCGCCGCCGCGGCGATGGACGAGTTGTACCGCCGTTACGCCCAGCTGGCGGCGGGGCCGATCGGGGGACTGGCCCCGTACGCCGCCTCGCTGGCCGAACTGGACGAGATGGAGGACGCCCGGGGGGAGCGGCTGCTGGCGAGCCTGCGCGGCCTGCCGGAGCTGATGTGGGTGGTCCTGATCGCCGGCGGCGCGGTGACGGTCGGCTTCTCGTACCTGTTCGGGGTCGAGAACCACCTCGCCCAGGCGGTGATGGTGGCGGCGCTGGCGGCGACGGTGGCGCTGCTGCTGGCGCTCGTCGCCGCCCTCGACAGCCCCTTCCGCGACCCGGTCCGCGTCTCGCCGGACGGGTTCGAGCGGGTGGTGGAGCGGGCCGGCGAGACCGTGACACCGATTTCCGCGACGCCGGCCGCGGGGTCGGCCTGACGGGCTCGTTCGGGATGCGCTTGGACAGCCCTGGCTCCGCCCTCACCCCCCGCCCCTCTCCCACCGCGCGGGGCGCAAGGGAGAACCAAGCCGCGTCACGAGCTCTCGGTCCAGCGAAGGCTCGCGCCGTTGTGAGGCGACAGTCCGCGACCGCTCGCCCTACGCCTCGTCGGGCTCGATCTCGTCGAGGCCGGCGAAGGCGGCGGCCGCCGGGAAGGCGGCGGCCGGCAGCAGGCGGGACGCCACGGGGTCGGTGCCGGTCGCGGTCCGGTGGGCGTGCAGGGCGTCGCGGTCGAGGACGAGGGTCTCGATCGTCCGGGCGACGGGATCGACGACCCAGTACTCGCGGACGCCGGCGCGGCCGTAGAGGGCCCGCTTGGTCAGCAGGTCGTGGCCGCGGTTAGACGGGCTGAGGATCTCGATCACCAGATCCGGCGCCCCCCGGACGCCGCGACGGCGGAGCGTCGCGCCCTCCGGCAGGAGGACGAGGATGTCGGGCTGGACGGGGTCGGCGCCGGGGAAGAAGACGTCGAACGGGGCGGTCAGGATCGTGCCCCCGAGCGTCCGCACGATCGGCGCGAGCAGCAGCAGCAGGTTGACGATGGCGAGGGCGTGTTCGGCGTTCGGCCCCGGCATCTCGTAGAGCACCCCCTCGATGATCTCGTAGCGCTTGCCGTCGTCGGGCAGGGCCAGGAGGTCGTCGTAGGTCCAGGTGCCGGGGGCCGGGGTCGGTCGGGCAAGGGCCATCCGGGGTTCCTCCTCGGTCTCGCCCGGGAGTATAGGGGCCGGCCAGGCCGGAGGTTCCGAATGGCGCCTCGCCACCGCTCGGACCGGTTGCGCCCGCCGTTGGCGGCTGGCCTGATGGATCCGGGTGCCGATCGGGCGCGGCGGGCGAGGGGCGCGCCCTTCCCACTCCCAGATACGAGCTTCCGAGCTTCGGGTCAATGGCGGGAGCGGGAGAGCGGGCTCTGGATCAGCCCAGCGGCAGGCCGGACCGATTCCGCGGCGATCGAACCGCAGTCCGACGGGCTACGAGGTGCCGACGCTGCCGCCGGTGGGCGAGCCCCGTTGCTCCGCGAGGCGGTTGTCGCATTCCCCGCCCGCTCGGGCCGGCGCCGGCCTCGATCGCCCTCCAGATTTGGCCACGAAACGGGGGAGGCCGCCGCCGGCGGCCTCCCCTTAAATCGGATGTCCGCTTGGCGCTAGTTGCGCTCTCGGCAACGGCCTCGGCGGCAGCGCTGGTCGCGCGGGCAGTCGTCGTTGCGGGTGCACTCGTCGCGCTGGACGCAGCGGCCGTTGCGGCAGCGCTCGTCCCGTCGGCAGTCGTCGTTGCGGTTGCACTCGTCCTGATTCACGCAGCGGCCGTTGCGGCAGCGCTCGTTCCGCCGGCAGTCGTCGTTGCGGTTGCACTCGTTGTTGTTGCAGGTCTCCCGGTTGACGCAGCGGCGGTTCTGGCAGATTTCGAAGTCCGAGCGGCAGTCGATGTCTTGCCGGCAGGAGTCCCGGCTGTCGGGGATGGCGACGCAGCGGCGATTGCTGTTGCAGCGGAGCCCGGCGTTGCAATCTTCGCTGCGCTGGCAGCTGTCGTTGCAGCTCGCGAGCCGCGACTGGGCGGCTGCGCCACGAGCGGCGCCGAGGCCGAAGAGCCCGGCGGCGATGCCCTTCAGAGCATCGCGGCGGGTACGGTGCGAGCCGACGCCGCGCACCAGCGCGTCGAACGTCTTGCTGTCCATAGCGAGAACCCCTCCTCGTGGTGCGGACGCGGCCCCGACGTGTCGAATCGGGGCCCTGAGCGAAACCGTGCGGGGACGGTGGCAGCATGGGGTGCCGCCGGCCCGGCGTCAAGAGCGGCCCCGTTGGCGGGCACACCCCTCCGGCACCTGTGACGAACGAGCGGCCCAGTCAGTTTCGCCTCGGAGTCACCGCTCGCCCGTCCAGGGGAACGGTGCCAGAACGCACGCGGGCGATCCCTAGCCGGAGGGGCGCGGCGAGGCCGTTCGCCCTCGCTACCCGGCGTAGGGCGGGAAGGTCTGGGGGGCGAGCTCGTCGATCGAGCGGCCGGCCCAATCGCCCCGGTCGACGTTGGCCCACATCCGCTCGCCGGCGGCCTGGAGATCGCGGGCGAGGGCGGCGATGTCGACGCCGGGGATTTGGCGGTCGCGCATCCGGACCTCGCCGTCGATCAGCACCGTCCGCAGGTCCTCGGCCTGGGCGCTGTAGACGAGGTTGCGGAGGGGATCGCGCAGCGGGGCCATGAAGAGGCTGGCCGCGTCCCAGAGGAGGAGGTCGGCCTTGGCGCCGGGGGCGATCCGGCCGAGGTCGTCGCGGCCGAGGGCCTTGGCGCCGCCGAGGGTGGCGGCGTTGAAGACGTCGGCGGCGGTGGCGACCTCGGTCTGGCGGTCGACGAGCTTGGAGACGACCGCGGTGTAGCGGAGCCCTTCGAGCATCGACTGGGGGGCGGTGTCGGTGCCGAGGGTCATGTTCACCCCGCGGGCGAGGTAGCGCGCAAAGCTCTCCATGGCGATGCCGCGGCGGGCGAAGACCCAGACGGCGTGGGCGACGTTGGTGCCGGTGTCGGCCAGGATGCCGACGTCGTCGCCGGGCCAGTTGGTCCAGCTTCCGGGGGCGAGGACGATGGCGTGGCCGAGGATCACGTCCGGGCCGAGGAAGCCGATGTCCCGGAGCCACTCGATCGGGGTCTGGCCGTGGCGGCGGGTCATCTCCAGGAACTCGTTGACCGACTGCGAGGTGTGCAGCGCCATGGGAACGCCGAGCTGGGTGGCGGCGTCGCGGGAGCGGCGCAGCAGGTCCTCGGTGCAGGTGTCGACCTGGGCCGGGGACAGAAAACCCTTGATCCGGCCGTTCTGGCTGCCGTCGTGCCGCTCGATGAAGGCGACGGCGCGGTCGAGGCCCTGGAGCCCGGCGGCTTCGTCCCAGGCGTATTTCACCGCCTTGCCGTCGTCGGTGTACCAGCGGCCGGAGCGGTAGCCGAGGCCCATGTAGAGGCGCATCCCGAACTTCTCGGCCTGGCGGACGGCCTCGTCGCCGTAGGAGCCGATCTCCATGACGGTGGTGGTGCCGGTGCGGAGCAGCTCGGCCATCGAGAAGGCGAGGCAGGCGTGGGCGTCTTCGTCGGACATGGCGGCGGAGCGGACGGGGAGGTACTCGAAGAGGCCGGACCCGTAGAACTGGCGGCGGCCCATGTCCTCGACGAAGGACTTGTCGAGGGGGGACTCGTAGAGGTGGGCGTGGGTGTTGACGAAGCCGGGGGTGAGGAGCATGCCGGCGCCGTCGATGGTCTCGTCGGCGGGGCCGGCGTAGGAGCCGGCGGGGCCGACGTGGACGATGGCGTTCCCGTCGGTGACGACGACGCCGTCCTTGAGGTAGCGGTGGCCGCCGCCCTGGAAGGCGACGACGTGGGAGGCGTCGATGCGGCGCCGGGGCATGGGCTGGGTGTCTCCTCACGACTGCGGGCGGATGCGCGGGCGGCATCTTAGCGGAGTCGGCGAGTCGGCGAGTCGGCGAGGCAGGGGGCGGGATCGTTCGGGCGGAGTCCGCCCGGTGCTCCGCTTCCCCGTACCCCGCGGGTGGTCGCGGTCTTGCGGTGCGGCGGCGGAGCCGGGGCGCGTCACGGGGGTCGGTCGGGATGGGCGAGCGGGAGTCGTTCGGCGCGTGGCTGGGGCGGCGGACGCACCAGGTGCTGGAGCGGCTGACGGCCGCCAAGACGCACCTCTGGATCCTGCGGCGGCAGGTGCGGACCGGCGCCGTCGACCCGGAGGCGGCGCAAGCCCACATCGACCAGGCCGACCGCCAGATCGAAGACGCGGCGGCCGCCGTCGAGGAACTGCGGCAGCAGACCGAGCGGGTGCCGGAGTCCGGCTAGCCCGCCAGGCGGGAGACCATGGTCGTGCGGCGGGTGCTCGTCGTCGAGGACGACCGCGGGGTGCGCGAGGCGCTGGTCGCGCTGCTCGAGCTGGAAGGCTACGCCGTCGAGGCGGTGACCGACGGTTCCGCCGCCCTCCCGATCATCGACGCGGGGCCGCCCGACCTGGTGGTCTCGGACGTCTCCATGCCCGGGATGGACGGCTTCGCGCTGCTCGCCCGGGTCCGCGCCGATCACCCCACCCTGCCGGTCCTGCTGCTGAGCGCCGCGTTCCGTGGTCCGCTCGCGGACGGGGTCGACTTCATCCCCAAGCCGTTCGACGTGGACCACCTGCTCGCCGCCGTCGAGCGCCTGCTCGTGGCATGCCCGCCATCCCCTTGACCTGGGGCCGCATCGGTCCCGAGGACCACCGCGGGGTGCCGCTGGCGCTGCGGTCGCGGACGCCGTCGTGGAATGTGATGACGGGCGAGGCGTGGCTACGGCGCCGGGGCGGCATGGGTGGGGCGCTCCCCTCGTGCCGGGAGCGAATCCGAGGGGACATCGTATCCGGAGCACTTGGCCCGGCCGAGGTTCGCCTTGGAGATGGGCGCCGGCCCGTCCAGCCAGTCCCGTCGTCGTAGACAGCACGGGGTCGAGGCAGCGGCCGCCGTCCTCCAGCAGACCCGAGCGACGACCCGGCACCGCCTCAGACGGACGGCTCCGCCGCGATCTCGACCCGGCAGCCCGTCCGCAGCGATTCGCGGACGGCGTCGGCCACGGCGAGGTCGCCGACCGCGACCCGGCCCGCGGCGATCGGCTCCCGGCCGGCGAGGACGCGGTCGGCGAAGTGCTCGACCTCGCCCAGGTAGTTGGCGAACGGCGGCAGCCCGGCCGGCTCCACCTCGTGGACGATCCGCTCGGCGACGCTGCGGCCCTTGGCGTCGCCCCACAGCTCGGCGTCGAGGCGGCCGCCGATCAGCTGCGAGACGTGGCCGGAGAGGGCGAGCCGACCGCGGGTCCCTTCCAGCTCGTAGTGCGAGGAGCCGAAGGTGAAGTTGGCCTCGACGACGCCGGGCGTGCCCTGCTCCGTCAGGAAGGTGAAGAGGATGGTGTCGACCTCGGTCTTGCCGTGCAGCCGCTTCAGGGCGCCGATGGCCGAGACCGACCGCGGGCGCTCCCCGGTCAGCTCGCGGAGGGTGAAGATCGAGTAGACGCCGACGTCCATCAGCGGACCGCCGCCGTGGCGGGGGTCGAGCCGCCAGACCGCCGCGTCCGAGAGCGACTCAGGCGTCATGACGTAGGAGTGGCGCCCCCGCGCCGCCACGATCTCGCCCAGGGCGCCGCCCTCGACCAGCCGCTTGGCGGCCCGGAAGGCGGGGTTGAAGAGGGTCATGTAGGCGACCATCAGGGTGACGCCGGCGCGGTCGGCGGCCTCGACCATCCGGCTCCCCTCGGCGGCGTCGAGCGCCATCGGCTTCTCGACGAGGACGTGCTTGCCGGCGGCGGCGGCGGCCAAGGTCTGCTCGGCGTGGAGGTGGTTTGGCGTCGCGATGTAGACCGCGTCGACCGCCTCGTCGGCCAGGAGGGCGTCGAGGGTGTCGTGAGCGGCCGCCGTCGGCGCCTGCCCGCGCAGGCGGTCGAGCCGGGCGCGGTCGGGGTCGAAGAGCGCGACGAGGTCGCCGTTGCGGGCCACCGCCAGGGCCGGCGCCACCCGGTCGTGGGCGATCTGGCCGCAGCCGACGATGCCCCAGCGCAGCGTTGTCCGGGTGGATGCCGTCACCGTCCGTTTCCCTTTCCTCTGTTCACGTCATGCCGAGCGGGTTGCCATGGTGCGGCGGGGCGGCAGGGGTGGCCCTCTCTCACCCCGCCGCGACGGACGCTCCCGTCCCCAGTCCCGCACCCTCCGACCAATCGGCCATCGTCCGCACGCACTCGCGCACCGCGGCGTCCTCGACCTCCTCGTTGCCGGCGTCGAGGTCCATTTCCACCGCGAGCACGAAGCGGTCGCGCCCCGCGCCGATCCGCCGCAACTCGTCCAGGATCGGCGGGAAATCGACGGTGCCCTGCCCGATCGGGACGCTGGTGAAGACGCCGTCGCGGAGGATGTAGTCGCGGACGTGGGCGTGGTGGGTCCAGGGGGCGAGCTTGCGGGTGGCCGTCAGTGGGTCCTCGCCAAGGAGCAGCCAGTTGCCGGTGTCGGTGTGGAGCCCGACGTTGGAACGGTCGAGGCGGGCGAAGATCTCCAGGAAGTCGTCGCTGGTGAAGTAATCGTAGTTCTCGGTCGTGACCGTGAGGCCGAACTCGGCGGCGGCGTCGGCGAGGCGGCCGACCTGCTCGACGGCGAGGCGGATCCGGCCGGCGCGGTCGACCCGGCCGCCGTAGCCGAAGTAGAAGAGGCCGAGCGGCGAGCCGAGCCGGTGTGCGACGGCGAGGTTGGCGATCGCCTTCTGCAGCGGCGGCTCGGAGAGGTCGCGGTCGGCGTGGAGCATCAAGGAGCCGACGATGACGGTCGGGACCAGACCGTGGGCCGCCAGCCGCTGCCGCAGCTCGTCGAGGTAGGACTCGTCCGTCGCGGGCAGGTTGCCGACGCCGAAGTCGACGCCGAACGGCCGGAGCCCGAACTCGTCCGCCAGGGCGGCGACCTTGGCGACGACGGTCTCGATCGGGGGGCGCCCACCGGGGCGGCGAAGCTGCCGCCGGTAGGAATCGCCGAGGACGCCGAGCATGACCGCCATTCAGCTCCTCCCGGCCGCGGCCGCTGCCGTCGTCGGCGCCCCTGCGGCAGTCGTTGTTGCGGCTGCAGCACCGTCGTGCCCCAGGCCAGGGTCCGGGTTCCTGCCCTGGTCCAGCTCGCGGAGGCGGTCCCCCACATAGGGGATGTCGATCGCGTAGTAGGCGAGCGCGTGCTCGGCCGGTACGTGGGGCTCCAGGGTGACGTAGCCGGCGTAGCCGTCGCGGTCCAGCCGGCGGAGGATGCCGTCGGCGTTGGCGACGCCGTCGGGGACGGAGGTGTAGCCGATGAAGGCGTCTTCGCTGCCGCGCATCAGGCCACCCTTGTGGTCGCCGGGGCGGGCCGCCGGGTCCCAGCGGCAGCCGCCCTTGAGGTGGACGTAGCGGACGTGCTCCTTGACCGTCTCGTAGGCGGCCGGGTAGGGCTCCTCGTTGGCGTGGTAGTAGTTGCAGGGGTCGTACTGGGTGCCGAAGAAGGGCGAGCCGACCGCCTCGACGATGGCCTTCACGCTCGCCGCCGGGCCGGAGTCGTCGTGGGCCTCGTTCTCGAGGACGATGGTGACGCCGGCGGCGCCGGCGTACTCGGCCGCCGGCCGCGCCGCCTCGGCGAAGAGCGCGGGCGGCAGCCCGGCCAGGTAGCAGTTGACGAGCGGGGCGCCGAGGGCGGCCGCCGCGTCGACGGCGCCCTTGAGGGCGTCCGTGCCGTAGCCCGGCCCGGCCTCCCGGCAGCGGCCGAGGAGCCCGAAGCCGAGCGTGACGCAGGCCACGGCCATCCCCCGCTCGTCCAGGACGCGGCGGGCGGCGGCGACCTCCTTGCGCTCGTAGCGCTGCTGCTGCTCCGCGTCGTCGCCACCGGGGATATTGGCCGGCCAGAGCTCGATCGCGTCGACCCCGAGCGAGCGGAGGAGGTCGGCGATCTCGGCCAGCGGGTGGGTTCGCATCAGCAATTGACCGGAAACGGCGAGTCTCACGGGCGCTTTCCTCCGAGTTGGGGTGCGGTTGAACGGGGGCGAGGAGGCGGCCCCCCTCTTGGGCGGGGACTCGGGAGAGCGCTCCGCCCCTCTACCCCATCATCCTGAGCGAAGCGAAGGATCCCGCTCCGACTCACGCAACGCCCGAATGAAGAACACCGCTTCGGCGGGTCCTCCTCGGGGACCCGAGGCGGGATCCTTCGCTTCGCTCAGGATGACGGGGGATTGGAACGCGGCGGCCACCGTCGACGAACGACCGGGTCCCCTCTCCAGCGCACCGGGTCCTACTCGGTGACCCAAGGAGAGAGGGTCCCCGAGTAGGTTGGGGGTGAGGGCTTATTGCTCGATCGTGTCCAGGAACGCCTGGGTCTCCTCGTGGACCTGCTGGAGGACGCCGGCGACGTCGTCGGTGGCGCCGGTCCAGAGGCGGTCCATGTGCCGGACGTAGATGGAGCTGTCCCACTGCTGATAGCCGGGGAAGTAGAGGGGCACGGTGGCGTCCTCGACGCCGAGGTCGTAGAAGACCGCCTTGTAGACCTCGGGGTCGAGCTGGGTCGGGTCCGGCATGGCGTCTTCCCAGGCGTCCATCCGGGAGACGAACATCGAGCCCATCTCGGCGGTGGTCGGCAGGTTCGCCGGGTCGGTCGCCATGAACTTGATGTACTCGTAGGCGACTTCGGGGAAGGCCGCCGTCGTCGGGATCGAGAAGCCGGAGCCGCCGGCGAACTGGTAGCGGCCGTCGACGCCGCTGGGGGTCGGGGCGACGGTCCACTCGGCCTTGTCGCCGACGATCTCGCCGAAGACGAAGGCCTCGTCGTTGAGACTGGCCATGATCCCGAGGAGGCCGCTGGCGAAGGCGGTCTGCTGGTCCAGGCCGAGGCCCTGCATCCCGGCCGGGTTGGGCATGACCCCGTGGGTGTTGATCGCGTCGTAGAGGAACTGGTAGGCGGCGATGGTGTTCGGATCGTCGAAGTGGGAGGTCAGGGGGTCGGCGGTGATCTGCTCGCCGCCGAAGCTCTTGACGATCCAGCCGGTGTTGTGGGAGGTGACCTGGAGGAAGAAGCCCCAGGAGTCGTCGGGGTTGGGGGCGCTGGCCTTGATCGCCAGGCCGGCCTCGAGCAGCCGATCGAAGGTCCAGTCGACGGTCGGCACCTCGACCCCGGCCCGCTCCAGCACGTCGAGGTTGACGTAGAAGCCGCCGGTCGCCCAGTCGTAGGGGATGGCGAACTGCTGGTCGTTGTAGCGGAAGGCGTCGACCTGCGACGGGTAGTAGGCGTCGGGCCACTCCTGCGGCGGGTCGGCGGCGATGTAGGGGTCGAGGGGCTGGATCAGGCCGAGCGAGGCGTAGGACTGGGCGCGGCTGTCGTGCATCCAGCACATGTCCAACTGGGCGCCGCCGGCGACGGCCGTCTGGAGCTTGGTCCAGTAGTCGGCCCAGGCGGTGCCGTACTCGAGCTCCGGGGTCAGGTTTGGGTAGCGGGTGGCGAAGAACTCCTCGGTGTGCCGGAACCACTTCCGCATCTCGGCTTCGGTTTCCCAGCTCATCCCGCGGAGCGTGCCGGAGAGGTCGGAGGCGGCCGGGGTCTGGGCGAGGGCCGGGGCGGCGGGCAGCACGATGCCGGCCGCCGCGGCGGCGGCGCCGAACTGGATCAGCCGCCGGCGGGTCGCGGTCCGGTTGGCGAGTCGAGGGGTCCGGGTCATCGTCGTCCCTCCTGGCGCTGAAACACGAGCGGAGCCTGTCCCGGCCCGGCGCGCCTCGGGAGCACGACGGGCGGTCGCAACCGTGGCGACCCCGGGCGGCGAATGGGTGGCGCGCCGTCGCGCGGCGGCTACATGGAACTCCCTCCTCCCCGATCGCCGGCGTGACCGGGATGACCCGTCGGGCGGCGAGGCGGGATGGGCACGGCGATCACCCCTTGACCCCGGTCGTCGCGATGCCGCGGACGTAGTAGCGCTGGCCGAGCACGAAGACGACCAGGACGGGGAGGATCGAGAAGGTGGCGGCGGCCATCACCAGGTGCCAGGGGGTCTCGACCGTCGCCTGCGCCTGGAACATCGTCAGCCCCAGCGGGAGCGTCTTGTTCTGGACCGAGGAGATCATGATCAGCGGCCAGAGGAACTGGTTCCACGAGCCGAGGAAGGTGAAGATGCCGAGGGTGGCCAGGACCGGGGTGCACAGCGGCAGCATGATCTGGACGAAGACGCGCCAGTAGCTGGCCCCGTCGACCCGCGCCGCCTCCTCCAGCTCGCGCGGGATCGAGAGCATGAACTGCCGCATCAGGAAGGTGCCCCAGGCCGAAAAGGCGGCCGGCAGGATCAGCCCGATCAGGGTGTCGATCAGGCCGAGCTGGCCCATCAGGATGAACAGCGGGATGATCAGGACGGGGAACGGGACCATCATGGTCGCCAGGTAGGCGATGAAGAGCTTGTCGCGGCCGGGGTAGCGGAGCCGGGCGAACGAGTAGCCGGCCATCGCCGAGGTGAGCAGGACGCCGGCGGTGGTGCCGAGCGAGACGATCACGCTGTTGGTGAAGAAGCGGGCGAAGGGGACGGCGGTCCAGGCGTCGGGGTAGTTCCACCAGCGGAGCTGGTCCGGGAAGAAGGTCGGCGGGAAGGAGTAGATCTCGGCGAGGCTCTTGAGCGAGTTGGCGACCATCCAGAGGAACGGCAGGAGCCAGAAGAGGCCGAGCACGGAGAGGACAGCCCAGGCCAGGGCGTCGCCCAACCAGCGGGGTCGCCGCGGGGGAGCAGCGGGGGTGTCGGGGGCGGTGGCGGGGCCAGCGGCCTGGCTCATGGCGGCGGTCCTCCTCCGCGGCGGGGCACGGCTACTGGGCGCCTTCGTTGCCGTAGACCCATGCCTGGCCGAACCGCCACTGGAGGGCGGTGATGGCGAAGATGCTGGCGAAGAGGACGACCGCGATCGTGGCGGCGTAGCCCATCTGGAACCACTGGAAGCCGTTCTGGAAGACGTACATGACCAGGGTGGTGGTGGAGTAGGCGGGGCCGCCCTGGGTCATCACGTAGAACTGGTCGAAGGCCTGCATGGCGCCGATAAACGAGGTCACCAGGATGAAGAAGGTGGTCGGCGCCAGGAGCGGGACGACGATGTGGCGGAGGCGCTGGAACCAGGTGGCGCCGTCGACCGTGGCCGCCTCCAGTAGGTCCTGGGGGATTGCCTGCAACCCGGCTAGGAAGATCAGCATCGCGTAGCCGATGCCCTGCCAGTTGCTCATGACGACGACGGCCGGCATCGCCCAGGTGGTGCTCTGCAGCCAGCGCGGCCCGTCGATCCCGATCCGCTCCAGCCCGTAGTTCAGGAGGCCGAGCTGGGGATGGTAGATCCAGGCCCAGACCAGGGCGATCGCCACCGTCAGGGTGACGTGGGGCAGGAAGAAGATGGTCCGGAAGAAGACAACGCCGCGCATCTTGCGGTTCAGCAGGAGCGCCAGCCAGAAGGCGATGAAGACCCCCGCCGGCACCGCAGCGACGGTGTAGTAGAGGGTGTTGCGGGCGCTCTGCCAGAAGAGGTCGTCCGCCAGCAGCTGGCGGAAGTTGGCCAGGCCGACGAACCGCCGCTCGCCGATCAGGCTCCAGTCCGTCAGGGTCAAGGCGAAGGTGGCGGCGATCGGGAGCAGGCTGAAGACGAGGAAGCCGGCGAAGTTCGGCAGCAGGAAGAGGTAGCCGGCGATCGTCTCGGTGCGGCGGACGCCACGAAAGGCGCCCTGGCGGCGGGCCGGGCGCACCGTCGGCACCGGCGCCGGCGCCGGCCGCGGGTCGCGTTCTCGGGGGAGCGCCAGGTCCTTCATGCCATGCCCCGGAGCGGCTCCGTTGCCGGTCCCAGTGCGGCCGTGCCGGCGGCGCGGTATGGCGCCGGCCCGCTTCGGTGGGGGCGCTGCGTCGTGCCAACCCACCATCATTTCATATGGTGAAAATGCGTTTCACGGCTTCTCTGGGGCCACCTTAGCAACGGGGGGTGGCACTGTCAAGAGGAGGATGTGAAGCGGCCCCGCAGCCAAGGGCGCCGGGTCGGGCGCCTCCCCCCTCTGCCCAGCCGGGGCAGGGGCGGTCACGCGTTCGGATGGATCGGGACGGCGCCGAGGTTGGCGGAGACCGTCGCCGCCGCCTCGCTCACCAGCTGGATCAGCTCCTCCGTGCGCTCCGGCGGCGACGCCGGGTAGGAGACGCTGACCGCCGCCACGCACTTGCCGCCGGCGACGCAAACGGGGACCGCGACGCACTGGACGCCGACGTAGTCCTCCTCGTCGTCGAGCGCGTAGCCGCGGCTCCGGATCAGATCGAGCTCGGTGCCCAACCGCAGCCGATCGACGATCGTCTTCGGCGTGAACCGCGCCAACTCGCGCCCCGCCAGCAGGACCGCGGACTCCTCGCCGGGCAGGTAGGCCAGCAGCGTCTTCCCGGTCGCCGTCGAGTGCAGGCTGGATTTGCCCGGCCGCTGGACCCGCCGCACCTGGATCGGCCGCACCCCCGGCAGCAGGATCACCTCTGCGATCGCCTTGTCCTGGAACGCCGACAGGTAGGAGGTCTCGCCCGAGCGGTCCCGCAGCTTCTCGACCGGCCCGATGGCGGCGGGGTAGAGGTCGGTCTCGGAGAGGAACCGGTTGGCGATTCGGACCAGCCCGTAGCCGAGGCGATAGGCCTTGCTGCGCTCGTCCTGGGCGACCATGCCGCGGTTCCTGAGCGTCGCGAGCAGGTGGTGGACGGTGCTGACGTTGAGCCCGAGCCGACCGGCGATCTCCCCGAGTGGGAGCCCCCGGCTCTCGGTGGAGAGCAACTCCAGGATATCGACGACCTTGTCGACGGACCGGATCGACGCCGACGGCGGCCGCGCGACCGGACCGGCGAGGGTTTCAGATGGTGAAGTCATGTTTCTCGCCCCTCGCCGCAGTCTATGGCTCTCCTCGGCGGTCGTCAATCAGCGACGGCGCATGGGAGGTGGTGTCGACGTCGCGGGCACGAGCTCTGCTTGGCGCCTTGCCAGGCAACTTCGCTCGCCATGGCGGCACTGCGGTCGTGGGGGCGGCGCGGTGGCGGTGGGGGCGGCGCGGTGGCGGTGGGCGTCGGGGACACGAGGCCAGCCCGGCGTCCGCGACCGGTCGAGCAGCCCGTTGGGTGGGTGTCTTCTCAGGCGGTGGTGTTGGAGCCCCCTCGGCGCTGGTGGCGGCGAGGGCCGGGCGCGGTGCCGGCGGGTGCCAAGGCGGCCGTGCTGGCCGCCGTTGTCGATTCCCGGCGATCCGGTTCGACAAGGGATCGGAGGCGCTCCGCCGGTCGCCGTCGCTGCCCGATTCGTCGCGCTGCGTTGGCTTCCGTGCTCCGCCGACCGTGTGTCACGGTGGCACACCGCCTGCGTTGATCCCGGCGAGGGCGGAGGACCCGCCGGGAGGTGCCGGGGGCGAATCCGAAAACTTGTTCGGAAACCCCTTGACAAACCGGCACCCATACGTACACTTGTTCTAGGCAAGGCGGAGCCCCGCCAGGATCGGAACCGACCCAGCCATCGGCGCCGGACCCGCTCCCGCCTCGCCCCCGTTCCCCGCACCGACGGCGGTCCCGCTCCCCGCGGCGGTCGCCCCCACCGGGACCCGAGGCATCCGCCGCCCGGTCCCGGCACGTAGATCCGAGTGACACCCGCGTCACCACCCGACCTCGCCGCAGGGTCGTCGGCAAACCACCGCTCGGAGCGTCCGGACGCTCCGAGCGGTGCCAGCAAGGCACCTCGGCCCTCTCGCGTCGTCGCCGTTTTCCGATCCGCTCCCGCCGTCGCCCCGCGAACCGTTCCGTCCCCCGCGCCCATCGTCCGGGAGGTCGTTCCGATGTCCATCCGATCCGGTTCGCGGTTCGCGGCCATGCGGGGGTTCCTGACCCCCTTCGTTACCTTCGTCCTCTTCATGACCGTCGTCGGCGGCACCTTGGCCGTCAACGACCCGGCGACCCTGCCGGCCGCTCCCGCCGCCATCGCCGAGGGCGTCCCGGTCGCCGTCGCCGGCACCCTGCTCGCGGTCGCCGACGGCCACCTGGCGGTGCGGGAGGTCGGCGCAGCCGACCCGGTCGCATTCCCGCTCGGCGGCCGCGCCGAGGTGCTCCGCGACGGGGTCGCGGTTCCTCCCGATGCGCTGCGGCCTGGTGACGAGCTGCGGCTATCGGTCGACGGCAGCACCGGCTCCGTGCTCCGGGTCGATGCCGCGCCAGTCGCGGCGGCGCCCTTCGCCCCCTCCGACGAGCTCGCCCTGTTCGCCGCGATTGGGCTCGTCAGCGGTGCGGCCCTGTTGGCCGCCCGCAACCGGCGATCGGAGACGATCTCCCCGTCGCGGCAGCGGACGGCCGGGGCGGTCGGCCGCGCGGCGATGGCCGCCGGCCGGGGTGCCCTGCCACGCACCGTGGGCGTCCGCCAGACGAACCGGATCGCCGCCAGTTCCTGACCCGACCCCTTACGCGCCTGTCGGGACGCCTCCCGCTCGTCCCGACGGATGACTCGATCCGCGACCCGTTCGCTCCGCTCCCCGCTCCCCGCTCCCGCCGGGCGTCTCCCGCTCGCTCGCCCCGCCGCCCCGCCCGCCGAGACGGACCCGGCCGCAACCGGCGTCCGAGATCCCGCCGGCTTCCGTCCCGCACCGCGCACCCCGCACCCGCCGGCGGTTCCCGCCCAGCCGCGCGGTTTCGGCGGACGAGCGGGACCGGCCGCCCCGGATCCGCATCCCGCCGGCGGTTCCCCGCCGTGGGCGGACCCGATCCGGGGAGACCCGAGTCCCGACCGGGTTTCGTTCGGACCGATCCCCGCGACAGGGAGCCGTCCCCGCTTCGCCCCGCCTCCCGCACCCGGTCCAGGACGGTCCACGACGCGAACCCTTCCCCCGCGCCGCCGACCGTCCGCCGGGATCGACGCTACCGCCGCCCTCCGCCCGTCCATCCCACGGGCCGGGGGCGGCGTCGCGTCGAGGTTCTCCTCTCGGCGTCGGGGGCCGAACCCGATACGGAATCCGGCTGGATCGCGCGTGTTGACGGGGGAGTCCCCCTCCCCGACCCCTCCTCGCCGTGGGTGCTGCTCGGGGACGCAAGCGCGGGTTCCACGAGCAGGAGGGGCGGCAGCGCGCGACGGTCGCCCCACCGACCAGCCGGAAACCGTGTCGCGATCACCGGGATGTCGCGCCGGAGGCTGATCGGGCCACGTCGGCCTTGACGCGGTCAGGGACGCGCCGTAGGCTCCGAGCGACAATTGAAGACCGCCGACACGGGAGCTCGGGGAGCCGGGCTGAGAGGGGGGCCGAGACCGCCCCCGACCGTCGCACCCGAACGGGGTAATCCCCGCGTGGGGACCGATTGGCCTCTGGCTCGCACCGTCCGGCTCCCGGCGGTGCGTTCGTCGTTTCCGGCCGGTCCCGGACCGAGCCGGCACCCAGGAGGCCCCGATGCCCCGCGTTCCGTCGCTCCCCTCCCCTCGCCTCTCCCGCCGCCGCGTCGTCGCCGGGGCCGCCGGAGCGGCCCTCGCCGCGCTCCCTGCCGACCGAGCGGTGGGCGCCCGGGGGGGGGCTCAGGAAACGCCGGTGACGCTGGCACTGGACTGGTACCCGAACGCGAACCACGCCGGGCTCTACCTGGCGCTGGAGCGCGGCTGGTTCGCCGACGAGGGGCTGGCGGTCGACGCATACACCCCGTCCGACCCGACGACCGTGCTGCAGACGGTCGGGGCCGGGCGCGACACCTTCGGCATCTCCTACCAGACCGATGTCCTGCTGGCCCGCGCGGCTGGGGTGCCGGTCGTCTCGGTGGCGGCGCTGGTGCAGCAGCCGCTGCTGGGGATCATGGTCCTCGCGGATTCGGGGATCGTGCGGCCGGCCGACCTCCGCGGCAAGACGGTGGCCTCCCCCGGGATCCCGAGCCAGGAGGCGTTCCTGGCGACGATGCTGGAGACCGACGGGCTGGGGATGGCCGACGTCGAGTTGGTCAACGTCGGCTTCGACCTCGTGCCGGCCGTCATCTCCGGTCGCGCCGATGGCGCCTTGGGCGCCTACTGGACCCACGAGACGATCCTGGCCGAGCGGGAGGGCTACCCGGTCTCACTGCTGCGGGTCGAGGAATGGGGGGTGCCGCCCTACTACGAGCTGGTCCTCGTCGCGAGCGAGCAGACGGCGGCGGACGACGCCGAGACGGTGCGCAGGTTCCTGGCGGCGGCGCGACGCGGCTACGAGGCGGCGGCGGCCGCACCGGCGGCGGCGCTCGATGCGCTCGCCGCGGCCAGCCCGGACCTCGACCGGGCGGTCGAGGAGGAGGGGTTAGCGCTCGTGATCCCGGCATGGACGGCGGGCGGGGTGGCGTTCGGGACGCAGGAGCCCGCGCGGTGGGACGCCTATGCGACCTGGATGACCGAGCGGGGGTTGATCCCGACCGGGCTGGACGTGGCGGCGGCCTACCGAGCGGACCTGCTGCCGACGGTCGGGGCGGCGACGCCCGAGGCGGGCTGACCCCGACCCCAAGCCATCGGCTCGGCGCTGCCGGATCGTGACGATTGGCGAGGGCGGCGACGATTTCACCGACCTGGATCGGATCGTGCCGCACCCGGTGTATGGGCGCTCGTTTTAGGTCCGCGTGCTGAACCCGAGCGTCGTCACGTTCCAGGTGGTGCGACCGTTGCTTGCCGAGTCGAATGAGCAGACCCGCGGCAGGCAGACCGAGACGAGCCCCGGATGGGTCGTAGCTGACTCCTGCCGTGGGCCGGGGCCGGGCATGGCGGACATGCGAAGGGCGGCCCGAGTGCGGGCGTTGCCGGCCCGGTTGACCCCGAAGTCGGCGCTGTTTTGGGTACCCAAACCGGTTCCGGTGGGCCGCCGTCTCTCCCCTTGCCCTCTGAGGCGGGGAGCGAGCAATCGCCGACCACCCGTTGGGCCGGAGATTCGGTGCGGGCGCTCGATAGCCTAGGTGGCGGTCTCTCCCGAGACCTCGGCCTCCCCGCCCACCCTGGGCGTTCGGGAGTCGTGCGGTGGTGGTCCGGATCGTGCTGCCTCCGGGAAACCATCAGGAGGGAGGTGACGGCGAGGAGCGGCGAACATTCGATCCCGTGGAACTCTGACTCACGCAGCGTAGCGGGAGGACGACATGGCAACGCGAGGCCGCGGCGGGATGGACCGCCGGACGTTGGTCAAGGGTGCGGCGGCCCTCGGCGCATCCGGCCTGGCCGGGCGCCGGTTCGGCGGCCGGGCGCGGGCGCAGGACGCGGTGGCGCTCGAGTTCTGGGACATGGTCTGGGGGCCGCCGGAGTACATCGACACCGGCGGCCGGCTGGTGACGCAGTTCAACGAGGAGCACCCGGGGATCGCCGCCGAGTACCGCTCGACCCCGTGGGCCAACTGGTACCAGACGTTCACGACCGCGATCGGCGCCGGCACCGCGCCGGACGTCAGCACCGGCGCCGCCTACCAGTCGGTCCAGTTCTACGACCAGGGCGCCGTCGCCGCGGTCGACGACATCGTCGCCGAATGGGAGAGCAGCGGCACCCTCGCGGACTTCCTCCCCGGCACCGTCGAGCGGCTCCGCTTCGACGACCACCAGATCGCGCTGCCGTGGGCGATCGACATCCGGGTCCTCTACTACCGGCGCGATCTGCTGGAGGAGGCCGGGGTCGAAGCGCCGACGACCTGGGAGGAGTTCGCCGCCGCCGCCGAGGCGGTTTCCGGCGACGAGCGGTACGGCTACGTCGTCTCGGGCGGCGAGAACGGCGGCGTCCACCACATGCTGTCCTTCTTCGCCAACAACGCCGGCGGTCTCTTCACGCCCGAGCGCCAGTTGAACCTGATGGACGAGCGGAACGTCGAGGCGCTGCAGTTCTTCGCCGACCTCGTCGCCGCCGGCGCCGTCCACCCGGCCAGCGCCGGCTACTCGGGCGACGACGCGCTGAAGGCGTTCGCCCAAGGCGATGCGGCGATGATCCTGAGCAACCCCGGTCTCGAAGGGCGGCTGCCCGAGATCGCCGACCAGATCGGGCTGATGGCGCCGCTGAGCGGCCCCCACGGCGACAAGGGCACGGTCTCCTGGGTCAACAACGTGATGCTCTACGAGCAAAGCGAGGCCAAGGAGGAGGCCAAGCAGTTCCTGATGTGGTGGTCCGACCACCTGCTGCCGTTGTGGACCGAGGGACGGACGACTCAAATCCCGGTCCGGCAGTCGATCGCCGACGACCCCTTCTTCGACGACAACGAGAACCTGCGGTTCATCATCGAGAACTGGGTGCCGGTCGGCCAGGGGACGGGGTCGAAGGCCGAGGGCATCTTCCCGGTCCTCAACGAGGTCGAGGGCGAGGGCGTGCTGCAGACGCTGGCCCAGGACCTGCTCCAGGGCCGGGCCGTCGCGGAGTCGATGCAGAAGGCCGAGGAGCGGCTGGCCCAGATCGTCGGGTAAGCCCTCACCCCCACCCCCCTCTCCCGATGCGCGGGGGAGGGGGCACGGCGACGGCAGCGGAGGGGAGCCATGGGAGTTCGGGCCGATGCTCTCGGGCGCCGGAGCGACCGGGTTGTGGCGTCGGGCAGCGGCGGCGGCCGGCGCCGGCTCGATCCCCTGCCCTACGCGCTGTTCGTGCCGTCGCTGGCGCTGATCCTGCTGATCAACCTCTACCCGTTCGCCAGCGGCTTCGTCTACAGCCTGCGTGACGGGTCGCTGCTGAAGGCCGGCGACTTCGTCGGGTTGGCCAACTACGCGGCGCTGTGGCGGATGCCCGACGTCCGCTACGCGCTCCAGTTCAGCGCCCTGTTCGCGGTCTGCAACGTGATCGGCAGCTACGTCGTCGGGCTCGGCTTGGCGCTGCTGCTGAACAAGGACGTGCCGGGCCGGGGCTTCTTCCGGGTGGCGCTGCTGCTGCCGTGGATCATCCCGTCGATCGTCTCGATCGTGAGCTGGCGGTGGATGATCGCCGACCAGAACGGGCTGTTCAACCAGGCGCTGGGGCTCGTCGGGCTCGGCCCGATCTACTTCCTGGGGTCGGGCGATACGGCGATCTTCTCGGTGATCATGATCAAGATCTGGCGCTCCTTCCCGTTCATGATGGTCTCCTGCCTGGCGGCCCTGCAGAGCATCGACCGCGACCTCTACGAGGCGGCCGAGATCGACGGCGCGGGGCGCTGGCAGAGCTTCCGCGACATCACCCTGCCGCAGATCGCGGGGATCTCGGTGGTGCTCTGGATCCTGATGACGATCTGGAGCGTGAACGACTTCGAGACGCCGTGGCTGCTGACCCAGGGCGGTCCGTCGAACGCGACCGAGAACCTGATCGTGCTGGCCTACAAGTACACCTTCACCCGCAACGACGTCGGGCTCGGCTCGGCGATTGCCTTCCTCAGCATGCTGATCCTGATGGTGTTGGCGCTGGTGCTGCTGCGGCGGCAAGAGGCGGACGAGCGGTAGGGGGACCGACGGCAGGTCGGGAGAGGGTCCGGCCGCTTCGCGGCCGAGCCCGGGGAGGCGGCCCGGCCCAAAGGGACCGGGCGCGGCACCGGGCAAGACCGGCTCGGCGCACCACGAGACGGACTATGCGGGAGGAGGCAACGATGGCGGTCTCGATGCCCATGGCCGCGCCGGGGCGCCGGCAGAGCGACAACGGGCGGTGGCTGCTCTCGGCGCTGCTGGCGGCGATCGTGGTCGTCGTCAACCTGCCGATCATCGCGATGGTCCTCAACTCGTTCAAGCCGACGGCGGAGATCCTGGCCGGTGGTCGGCTGCTGCCGGAGGGTCTCTCGATCGCCAACTACGCGTACCTGACCGAGCGGACCCCGTTCTGGACCTACTTCCTCAACTCGTTCGCGATCGCCCTCGGCGGCACCGCGCTGACGATCGCCGCGGCGGCGCTGGCCGGCTACTCGCTGTCGCGCTACCGCTCCGGGGCGGCCACCGGCTACTCGCGGCTGCTGCTGATGGTCCAGATGTTCCCCCTGATCCTGACCCTGATCCCGCTCTTCATCCTGTTCCGCAACCTGGGGCTGGTCAACACCCGGACCTCGGTGATCCTGCTCTACGCGGTGCTCCACCTGCCGTTCGCGACCTGGATGTTCAAGGCGTTCTTCGACGCCATCCCGCGGGAGCTGGAGGAGGCGGCAATGCTCGACGGGGCCTCCCGCTTCGCGGCCTTCTGGCGGGTGGTGCTGCGGCTCTCCGGGCCGGGGGTCGCGGCGGTGACGATCTTCTCGTTCCTTTTCTCGTACAACGAGTACCTGATCGCCAGCATCTTCCTCCGGGACGAGGAGACGATGACGATCCCGGTCGGGATCCAGATGTTCATGCAGCAGTTCCAGACGGACTGGGGCAGCCTGATGGCGGCGGCGACGCTCGCGATGCTGCCGACCTTCGTCTTCTTCCTGTTCGTCCAGAAGTACATGGTCTACGGGGCGGTGGCGGGGGCGGTCAAGGGGTAGATGCCGAATCCGGCGCTCTCCAGCGCCCCGATCAGAATCGTGAGCGCGGGGGGTCCCGCAACGACCTCGGGGAGCGAACCTCGCTGCTCCGACGTTCCAGCTCTCCTCCCGCGGGGTCGCCCGGCATGAGTCGAAGCGACACAACCCGGAAGGTTCTCGTGACGGCGGTTGCCGCGGCGCTCCGGGAGTCGCGTACCCCCGGAGCAGTTGTGGCACTGACCGTCGACGGCCGGCCGGCGCTCGTGGCCGCTGTCGGCCACCTCAATCTGGAGGGGACCGAGCCACTCGACCCAGAGGCGCGATTCTACGCCTACAGTATCACCAAGACATTCCTCGCAATCGCGGTCCTTCGGCTCGCCGAGCAGGGCCACCTCGGACTGGATGACCGGCTCCAGGCCATCCTGCCCGAGACGCCCGTGGACGAGCCTGTCACCCTCCGGCAGGTGCTCAACCACACGGCCGGGCTGCCCGACTACGGATCGATGGCGGAGTACAACGAGGCGCTGCGGGCCGACCCCGGCGCGCCCTGGACGAGCGATCAGTTCCTGACCCGGACGCTCCGGCTCGGGGTTCGATTCGCCGCGGGACGTTCATGGGCCTACTCGAACATCGGGTTCCTCCTGGTGCGCTTGGTGATCGAACGAATCACCCAACAGCCGATGCCCGACGCCCTGGCCGATCTGGTCTTTCGGCCGGCGGGACTGCGGCAGACCTTCGTGGCCGAGTCGCTCGCCGATGGCCACGCCCTCACCCCCGGCTACAGCGCCGCACTCGACGACGACGGAGACCTGCGCGATGTCTCGCACCGCTACCATCCCGGCTGGGTGGCGCACGGGGTGGCGATCTCGACCGCGCCCGATCTTGCCCGCGCCATGGAGCACTTGCTGACCGGGCGGCTGCTCGACGAGCCATCGATGGCGGCGATGCTGACGGCGGTGCCGGTGCCGGATAGACATCCACTGGTCGTTCGGCCCGCCTACGGCCTTGGCCTGATGGTCGACCTCGCGTCGCCCTATGGCCTGGTGGCGGGACACGCCGGCGGGGGACCGGGATACTCCGCGGCGGCGTTCCACGTTCCCGACGTCGTCGGGCACCGACTCACGAGCGTGGCACTGGTCAATCGGGACCGGCCAGACCTGGGAATGGAGCTCGCCTTTGCACTCGTGGATGCGTTTGCCGCACGCAACGAAGTCCCGCGCCCCACTTGATTCTCGGCAGTGACTCAGCCGGCGCCGATGAGAGGTGCGGGAGGCATCGGGAAGGCAACCCCCCATCTCCGATCTCTCCGGCGAGCGACGGAAGCGCCGGTCCTGACCCCGGCCGGGCGGCGCCGCCGCCTCCGATTCCTACGGATACTGGCTGAAGCCATCGTGCACCGGTTGCCCGAGTCATTCCCCGCTCCCGCCGATGCCCGACAGGCAGCGGCGATGGCGGGGGGAATTGTCGGCGGGATACCGGGGGCTCACCCGAACTCCGGATCACCCGGTGGTTGCCTCGCCGCACCCGCTGCCGGTGTCGGCACACCGGAGCGTTAGTCCCGCGGCCCCGGGAGCTCGGGGAGCGTCACGAGTTCGGCGCGGTCGAGGTCGCCGCCGGGGGCGAAGAAGCCCATCGTCAGCTCGGCGGCGGCCGCCTTCGTCGCCTCGCCCAGGCTCGGATCGAGGAAGATGCTCTTGGCGAACTCGCCGAGGTCCTCGACGATCCGCTCGTAGCGGTAGTAGACCAGGGCGGCCGGGTCGATCGCGACCGGCCCGTACCCCTCGAAGAACAGCGCCTCCTCCCGCGGCGCGACCGCCCGCGCGATCTGGGACCCGACCACGAAGAGCAGGTCGCGCTCGGGCGGGGCGAGGAGGGGGCCGTCCCAGTCGACCAGGTGGATGCGGCCGTCGGCGCCGACCAGGACGTTGGCGGCGTGGATGTCGGCGTGGCAGAGGACGAGGTCGAACGGCCTGGCCCGGAGTCCTCGCCCCAACGCCTCCGCCCGGTC
>CADCWF010000101.1:6198-7328 GCA_902806345.1 uncultured Thermomicrobiales bacterium | reverse complement strand
CGCTGTCGTCCGGCGCGTCAGGGTCTTCCTCGTCGGAGACGGCGCGGACGGCGACCGCCGCGTCGGCGCCGGGGATCGCCACGTCGGGGCCGAGCGTCCGCCGCCCGCGGGGAAGCGGAATCGACGTGGGCCGGTCCTGCGGCGCCTCCCGGATCGCCGCCAATGCCGCCTGTGCCGCCTCGGGCGAGGCGAACTCGACGACGGCGACGGTGACCCACGGCGGCTGCGGCTCCCCGTCGACGAGCGGGCCGAGCGAGGCGCCGCGGTTGAACCCGCCCAGAGCGTCCGCGGCGAAGGGGATCAGGGCGTTCTCTTCGCCGCAGACCCCGCACCGCAGTAAGTCGGGGCCGGACTTGTAGCCGCCGAAGACGGGCGTCCTGGGGCCGACCAGTCGGTCGAGCGGGAGCACCGACGCCGCCAGCGCCGGGTCGACGCCGGCTGGGGAGCGGCCGGCCAGGACGTCCGTGATCCGGTCGTCGAGCGCGCCCGCCAGGCTCGCGGCGAGCCGCTCCTGCGCGGGGTCGGGGACGCCGGGCGTGGCGATGGCCGGGGCCGGGGTGCCGTCGGTGGGAGGATCGGTGTACCGCTCGACCGCCACCCCGGCGACGAGGGAACCGCGGCGGAACGTGGCGGCGACGACGTGGGCGCGCGGGCCGCCCGCCATCCGGGTGTCGAAGGTGACGAAGGTCGTCGTCCGGGGCTCCTCGCCGACGGCCGGACCCGGTGCCCGGGTCGGCCCAACCGTGTCCCCCTCCGGCAGCGGGGGCCGCAGCACGGTGTCGGCGATGGTGGCGCCGGCGGCGGCCTGCTCGGGCGACGCGAACGCGAAGAGGTAGTTATGGATCGCCCGTCCCGTTTCCGGGTCGGTGTAGAAGCTCTGGTACATGCGGTCGAGACCGGGCGGGGCCACCGCCCCGCCGAGGACGCCGAGGTCGACGGCCCCGGCCGCGGGCACCCACCACTCGCCGTAGTCGTCGAAGAAGCCGGCTGGTATGTCATCGGGGGCGAGCGCCATGGCGGCCAGGTCGGACAGGGCCGGACCGGCCGCTGACGAGGCCAACGTCCCGGCAACTGGGTTGGCGATCAGGGTGGTGTCCTGGGCCGCGCTGGCTGCGGGGACGAGC
The DNA here is from genome assembly GCA_902806345.1 of uncultured Thermomicrobiales bacterium. Classification (GTDB taxonomy): domain Bacteria; phylum Chloroflexota; class Chloroflexia; order Thermomicrobiales; family UBA6265; genus CADCWF01. The sequence continues at coordinate 6,204 of CADCWF010000101.1, read as the reverse complement.
AGGGAC
>CADCWF010000101.1:0-6188 GCA_902806345.1 uncultured Thermomicrobiales bacterium | reverse complement strand
GCGAGGAGCACGGCAAGGCGCGAGACGGTCTGGACCACGGTGTTTTCCTCCTGGCGCGAATCAGGCTGTGGCGTAGGCAACCGAGGCGGCCCGCCGTGTGGGGGCCGCCGGCCAAGTGCGCGGTGGCCCCCTCCATCCAGGTCCGCAGTGCCGCCTACGCCGACGCCGTACCCGCGGTCGGCGTCGCCTCACCCCCCGTCTCGGGCGGCACAACCAAGAACCCCAGACCCACGGCTGGCTCCGCTCCGTCGTTGCGGATCTCGCCGCCGGCATTGGGTGGGAAGAGAGCCACGTCGCCGACCCGCAGCGTCACCGTCTCCCGGGCCGCCGCTGTCTCCTCCGGCGAGACGAACGCGCCCCCCGCCTCGGCCGTCGCCAGCGCCGGGGCAAACGAGCCCGCCCGGGTGACCCGGAGCGGGGCGTCGATGTTGACAGTAACCTCGCCGGCCTCGACGAGGAACAGCCCCAGCGACGGGTCGTTCGGGTCGGAGGGCAGCGACGAGCCCGCCTCGATCCCGATGCGGACGACGACCAGGTCGCCCGGGTTCGGCAACGCCACGCCCTGCACCGCAGTGAGGGGCTCAAACGAAACTCCCTCCGGCGGCGCCATCTCCTCGGCTGCCGGCGTGCCCTCTTGGGCGGCAACGGCGGCGGCCCGCCCGGCGACGAGCAGGCAGAGCAGGAAGAGGGCGACCAGCGGACCCAAGGACAAAATGCGGCGCATCGGGGGCTCCTCCTCGTCGCGTGCCGGTCGACGCGGACCCCCGCGCCCCCGGCGTTCGAACGTCGGCGCCCGGGTCCGCCGGGCACGGGGCGCCCGCCTCCGGGCGCCGCTCGGTTGCGGCGGGCGGCGACAATCGCCGCCCGCGAAACCCCACCGTTGGCTAGCGGACCAGCACCCGCGCCGCCATGCCGCGCAGGGCGTGCTGCTTGCAGATGATTCGGTACTCGCCGGGGGTGTCGAGGGTCACTTCGTAGGCGTCCCCCGAGTGCAGGCCGTCCGAGGCGAAGCTGCCGTCGGCGGCGGCGACGCTGTGGAGGTGGCCGCCCTCGTTGACGAAGCGCAGCGTCGTCCCCGCCTTCACCTCGATCAGCTTTTCCCCGAAGCGGTCGTCCAGCAGGGCGACCTCGACCGCCTCGTTGCCGGCCGCGCCGGAACCCGCCGCGGCCGGTGTTTGAGTCAGCACCTGGCTCGGCGCATCCTGGGCGGCGGGCGGCGTCGGCACGGATTGCAGGGCGCCGGTCGGGTTCGCCAGCGGGTTGGCCGGCGGCTGCTGGTGGTTGCCGTGCATCGCCTCGAAGTCGGTCGCGGCCGGCCCGGTCGGGGTCGCGCCCTCGTACTCGATCAGGGTCATCATGCCGTTGGCGGCGTGGTTCTCCATGTGGCAGTGGAACATCCAGACGCCGGGGTTGTCGGCCGTCAGCTCCAGGTCGTAGCGCTCGCCGGGGCCGATCAGGACGGTGTCCTTGAGCAGCTCCATCCCCTTCGGCACGGGGTTGCCGTCGGTCGCCACGATCTTGAAGGAGTGGCCGTGGGAGTGGACGGCGTGCGGCAGGTTGCCGGCGTTCATGAGGCGGATCAGCACCCGCTCCGCGGCCGCCGTCTCGATCCGTGGGATGCTCTCGTGCGCCTTGCCGTTGATCAGGAAGAGGTCGGTCCCCAGCTCGCCGCCGCGCAGCAGTCGGTCGCGCGGGCCGCGCGGCGCCCTGCCGAGCGCCACGTCCGGGGTCAGCTCCATGTCCCACTCGGTGAGGATGTAGGTCTGCTCGCGGTCGTAGGCGCGCTCCGGCTCGCGCGGCTCGATCACCATCGGGCCGTAGAGGCCGAGGGCGATCTGGTTCGCCGGGTCGGCGTGGGCGTGGTACCAGCGGCTGCCCGGGTTGGCGGCGACGAACTCGTAGACGAACTCCTGGCCCGGCTCGACCTCGGCCTGGTTCAGCCCGGCCGGCCCGTCCATTTCCGGCGGCACGTCCATCCCGTGCCAGTGGATCGTCGTCCCGGTCGGCAGGCGGTTGACCAGGGTGACGCGGATCGTGTCCCCTTCCCGCGCCCGGATCTCCGGCCCCGGCGTCGAGCCGTTGTAGCCCCAGGCCCGGACCGTCACGCCCGGCATGATCTCCCAGTCGAACTCATGGGCCGTCAGCGTGTACTCCCGCACCGCCGGCGCCGGCGCCTCGGCCGGGAAGATTGGCGCCCGGACGACCGGACTTGGTGCGACGGCGACGAGGGCGGTCGCGAGAGCCAAGCACAGGCCGCCGTTCGCAACATTCGCCCTCGCATTACTGCGGCTAAGGAGGTGGTGGCTCACCTGGTAACGCTCCTCTGCGGCAACGGCATGCGGCATCGATTGGGGAACCGGTCGCCACGAAGGGCGGCCCAATGAGGGACCACTCAACCGTCTAACAGGTCAGCCGATCGACCAACGTTCGCCGATTCCCATCGCCGAATCGCTATAGCCTCGCCCACCGACGGCGTCCCGGGTCCCCTCCGGCGCGTCCTCCTGAGCAGCAAGCCAGAGCCCGACTACGACGAGTACCCCGCCCGTCACCTGCCACATCGTCGGGTGCTCACCCAGCACCAGCACCGCGGCCGCGACCCCGACGATCGGGACGAGGCTGTCAAAGACGGCGGCCCGCCCGGCCTCCGTGTAGCGCAACGCGAAGCCCCAGAGCGCATAGGTGAGCGTCGAGCAACCGACACCGAGGTAGAGCACGAGCGCGGCTTCCCGGAGACCGACCAGATCCGGGCGAGTCACCAGAAGTTCGACCACCGCCGCCGGCGCGAGTCCCGCCATCCCCCACGCCGCCATGCCGACCAGGACAGGGAGGATTCCGTGGGCGGGGAAGGCGCGGCGACCGAGCACGGCGAACGCCGCGAAGCAGCCCGCGCTGGCAAGCACGAGGGCATCGCCGGTCCCCGGCACTCGGAGGCCGCCCCCACTCGACAACGTCACCGTCGCGACGCCCGCCATCGCCGTTCCAGCACCCCCAAGGCCGAACCGTGTAGGGCGTTCGCCCAGGACCGCCGCCGCGAGCGCAAGCGTCAGCGCCGGCGCGGCACCTTGGAGCAGGCTGGCGTTGGAGGCCGAGGTTCGCTCCAACCCGAGATTTTGGAGCAGGAACGAGAGCGAGACGCCCAGCAGCCCGAGCGGGGCGGCGGTTCGGGCCGGCACGCGGCCGCAGCCGCGGCGGCGAGCGAGCGGCCAAAGGATGGCGAGGGCGACGCAGAAGCGTAACGCCGCGAGGGTCACCGGCGGGACAGCGTCCAGGGCCAGCTTGCCGGCGACGTCGGAGGTGCCCCAAAGGAGGCCGGCGAGCACCAACGCGAGCACCGGGGCTGAGCCCGCCGTAGTGAAGGGGAAGGCGGCTCCTTCAAGACGGGTCCTGCCCTGGAGAGATGACAAGCCGTGGCGCCGTCGGGGTGCCCCCCAACGGAGCGCTCTGCGTCGCCGGTCCGGCCGTCGGCGCCCGCCGGCCAGCCGGCGCGGGATGTAACCCGGTGCCGTTCCCGCCGCCCTAGGTAACCCGTGGGCTTTCGGACTACCTCCGGTCCGCACGAGACGGCCGGTGGCCAGGGGTGCGTAGTCCGGCCGGGACACACCGGGAGGCACTGCGCGGTGGGCGGTGCCGAGTAGGGCCATGGCTTTCCCTATCTTCGTCCGGGGCGCCGGGAATCGGTGGCCAGGGTGGCGCGCGTCTGCGCCCCTTCGCCAACGAGGGTAGACGGTATTGGGGCTGGGCACACCGGGACGATTCCCCCTTCGCAACGGCGAACGAGGGGGGAAAAGTACGTATGCGGTCCGCCCGCGCAAGGCCGCACGACGACGGACCGAAGATCATCCTCGGCCCGTCGCGTTGTCTGCTCGGTCTCTAGGCGCCCGAATCGTTTCCCGTGTTGAACGACCGGTGGCACAGGCGAGGCACGGCCAACACCGTCGCCAGGAACCGGCACCGCCTGCACCACCCCGAGTATCTGGGCAGTTCTCCGATGAGGTGGTCATTCGGGCCGAAGGTCTCGGTCTGCTCTCGGATGATCCCAGCAGTCCTGGTCTGCGCGGGCGACTCCAAGCGCGGCCGTTCCCGGTTGGCTCGGCAACGTTCCCAGGTGTCTGGAGCGGCTCAGGTGAGGCCGTGCCGAACGGCGGTCACGGCGGCCGCGCTCCGAGTATGGACGTCGAGCTTGCCGAGGATCGTTTCCACGTGCTTGGAGGCGGTCCGCCGGCTGACTCCCAGCGAGGCCGCGATCTCCTTATCCGTCTTGCCCTCGACCAGCAACCGCAGCACCTCGGCCTCGCGTGGAGTCAAGCAGCGGCCCCCGATTCTCGTGGCCGGCTGCGTAGACGCCGAATCCGGTCCCGCCGCCAGCCGGTCCATCGCCGCCAGCGCTTCGGCCACCGCCCCCTCCCGCGGCAGCGTCCGACCCGTCTCCCAGGCCGCCGCGAAGCCCTCCCCCAACGCCGCCCGGACCTCGCCCACGACCCGCGCGTAGTCGGCGCCGAAGGCCGGGTCGAGCACGAAGCCGACCGACTCGCGCAGCGCTTCCTCGGCGCCGAAAAGCCGCGCCGAGAGCGCCATGTGGCCTCGCTCGCCCGCGATCGCCGCTGCCGTCCAGAGGCTGGACGCGACCGCGTACGAGTCCCCCAGGTCCCGGCTCAACGCAACCACCTCCCGGGCCAGCGCCGCCTGGCGATCCAGGTCGCCGCGGAGGCGCGCCGCCAGGGAGAGCATGTCCAGCGACCGGATCGTTCCCTCCCGATCACCGACGCCCCGCCACAGGGGGAGCGCCTCCTCTGCCAGCGCCGCGAACCGGTCGACATCGCCCCGCAGCCAGGCCACCGTCGCCAGGCGACTCAGCGCTTCGGCGGTTCCCCGCTCATCCCCCAGCTTGCCGAACTGCGCGAGCGCCTCGTCGTGGTTCCGAGCCGCCCGATCGAGGTCTCCTTGCCGACAGACCGCCTCCCCGATTGCTAGCAGCGCGCTGGCCGCTCCCCGGTCGGTCCCGGTCGCCCGCGCCAGGCTCAGCGCCCCCTCGCCGGTCGCGGCGGCCAGGGCCAGGTCTCCCTGGAGGAGAAGGATGCGGGCCAGGGCGACCTGCGCCACCACCCGCGCCGCCGTCGGGCCGACGCCCAGGCCCAACGCCCGCTCCAACCAGGCCCGGCCCTCCACGTAGGGACCCCGTCCGAGCCAGACCGGAGCGAGCGCCGCCGCCAGCCGCAGCCCCGTTTCCGCGTCCCGTCGCTCGATCGCCCAGGCCAGGGCGAGCCGGAGGTTGGCGCTTTCAGCCTCCACCCGGTTGAGCCATGCCGCTGAGGCGGGGAGACCCGGGACCGCCCCCGACGCCTCGGCCAGCGCCAACATGCGCGCCGCCTGCGCCGCGCGGACTGCCTCCTCCTCGCCGCTCGCGGCGAGCCGCTCCAGCCCGTACTCGCTGACCGTCTCCAGCATCGCGAAGCGCCACTCGCCCGCCACCTCCGCCACCGGCCGCACCAGGCTCTGCTCGATCAGCCCCCCGAGGTTGTCCAGCAGCGCCGATTCCCCGGCCCCGGCGTCCCCAGTCGGGCTGCCCCTCGTCGTTCGGGCCTCGGTGCTCGGCACGTCGGCCACGGCCCCTGCGGTCTCGAGGGTGAACCCGCCGGCGAAGACGGCCAGGCGCCGGAAGAGGACCTGCTCTGGCGGATCGAGCAGGTCGTGGCTCCAGGCGATGGCGTCGCGCATCGTCCGCTGCCGGGCTGGAAGATCCCGGCCCCCGCCGGTCAGCAGCGGCAGCCGCCGTTCCAGCCGCGCCAGCAGCGCCGCCGGGGTCAGCACCTTGATCCGGGCCGCGGCCAGTTCGATGGCCAGGGGCAGCCCGTCCAGCCGCCGGCAAATGGCGGAGACCGCCGGGGCATTCTCGGGGGAGAGGGCGAAGTCCTCCTGCACCGCCTGCGCCCGCTCGACGAAGAGCCGGACCGCCCCCGATTGGGCCGCGTTCTCGACGGAGGGTGCGTCGTTGGGCGAGGTCAGTCCGAGCGGCGGCACCGCGTGCTCGCGCTCGCCGGAGAGCCGCAGCCGCACGCGGCTGGTGACGAGGACCGTCAGGCCCGGGCACGCGGCGAGGAGGTCGCCCACGAGCGGGGCGGCCTCGACCACCTGCTCAAAGTTGTCGAGAACCAGCAGCGTGCGTTTCCCGCGCAACGGCAGCGCGAGCC
>CADCWF010000100.1 GCA_902806345.1 uncultured Thermomicrobiales bacterium | reverse complement strand
ATCGGCTCGCCGACCGTGCCGAGCAGCCGCAACGACGAGAGATTGTGCTGCCTGGCGTACTGGCGGCCCCACTTCATGTGGGCGCGGATCGCGGTCGGCGCGGCGTAGAGGATCGACACCTTGTATCGCTCGACGATCTCCCACCAGCGGCTCGGGTCTGGGAAATCGGGCGTCCCCTCGTAGATGACGCCGGTGGCGCCGTTGGCGAGGGGTCCGTAGACGATGTAGGAGTGACCGGTGACCCAGCCGATGTCGGCGGCGCACCAGAAGATGTCCTCGTCCTTGTGATCGAAGACGGAGCGGAAGGTAGACGCGACGCCGGTGAGGTAACCGCCGGTGGTGTGGAGGATGCCCTTCGGCTTGGCCGTGGTGCCGGAGGTATAGAGGAGGTAGAGCATGTCTTCGCTCTCCATCTCCTCCGGCGGGCACGCCGCCTCCTGCCTCAACACGAGCTCCTCCCACCAGATGTCGCGGCCGTCCACCATCTCGACGCCGTGGTCGGTGCGGCGGGCGACGAGCACCTTCTCGACCGTCGGCGTGGAGGCGAGGGCGGCATCCACGTTGGGCTTGAGCGGCGAGACCTTGCCGCGCCGGAAGCCGCCGTCGGCGGTGATCACGAGCTTGGCCCCGCAGTCGTTGATCCGGTCGGCCAGCGACTCCGCCGAGAAGCCACCGAAGACGACCGTGTGGGGAGCGCCGATCCGGGTGCAGGCCAGCATCGCGGTCGGCAGCTCGGGGATCATCGGCATGTAGATGGCGACTCGGTCGCCGCGACCGACGCCCAGCTCCTTGAGCGCGTTGGCGCACCGCTCGACATCGGCGAGCAGCTCGGCGTAGGTGATCGTCCGGCGGTCGCCCGGCTCGCCTTCCCAGTGGTAGGCGACCTTCTCGCCGCGACCGGCCTGGACGTGGCGGTCGAGGCAGTTGGCGGAGACGTTGAGCCGGCCGCCGACGAACCAGCGGGCAAACGGCGATTCCCACTCCAGGACCGTCTGCCACGGCGCCGTCCAGTCGAGGCGCTCGGCCTCGGCAGCCCAGAAGGCCTCAGGGTCCGCTGCCGCCCGCTCGTAAATGGCGGGGTCATTGACGATCGCGTTCGCGGCGAAGTCGGACGGCGGCGGGAAGTGGCGATGCTCCGCGAACAGCGCCTCGATGGCGATCTCGTGGGCGGCAGGGCTCGTCTTCGCGTCGCTCATCGGGGTCCTCGGGTATCGTGTCGCGGCGCCGTGGCGGATGCGCCAGCCGGGTCGCGAGCCGGATCCGACAGTCCCGGCAGTATACCGAGGCGGCGGCCGGGGCGATCCGGCGAGGGCCCCGGGGATGGAGCGGCAGCAGGGAGGGCACATTGAGCGTTCCAGCGGTGGAAGAACTTTCGGTGGACGGGTTCGCCCGGCTCGGCCCCGACCACGGGTTCCGCATCGTCGACGTCCGTGAGCGGGATGAATGGGACGAGGGCCATATCGAGGGGGCAACGCTGGTGCCCCTCTCCGAGTTCGAGGCGCGGCTGGGCGAACTGGACCCGGCGGCTCCGACCCTGCTGGTCTGCCGGAGCGGGCGGCGGAGTCTGGCCGCCGGGGAGTTCCTCCGGTGCCGTGGTTTTGCGCGGCCGGTCAACCTGGCCGGGGGAATGCTGGACTGGGAAGCGGCGGGGCTGCCGGTCGCACGTTGAGCGGGGAAGGCGCTACCGGGTACGGACCGCGCGCTCCATTGCCGCTGCGTGGGCGGCCTGCTCCATCGCGTCGTTCAGGGGTGGCAGGTCGACCCCGTCGCCGCGCCGTCCCAGCCCGGAGGCGATCAGCCAGTCGGTCAAGCGGGGGTTCTTCGGCAAGAGGGAGCCGTGGAGGTAGCAGCCGACCGCGTTGCGGTGGCGGGCGCCCTCGGTACCGTCGCGGCCGTTGTTGCCGCGCCCCACCCGGACCCTGCCGAGAGGCCGCGCGTTCGGCCCGAGGTGGGTGAGACCGGAGTGGTTCTCGAAGCCGACGAGCGGTCCGAAGTCGGTGTCGACGACGACGTTGCCGATGAACCGCTCCCGGCCGGCAACGGTGACGAGGTCGAACAGGCCGATCCCGAGCAGCGGTTCGCCGTCGTGCGGCCGGTATTCGTGGCCGAGAAGCTGGTAGCCCCCGCAGACCGCCAGCATCGCCGCTCCTCCTTCGACCGCGTCCTTCACCGCCTGGCCCTTTGGCCCTTGGAGGTCGCGGGAGACGGACACCTGCTCCTGGTCCTGGCCGCCGCCGAAGAAGAAGACGTCGACCTCCCGCGGGACAGGGTCTCCCAGCCCGATCGGCGCGATCTCGGCGTCGAGGCCGCGCCAGCGGGCCCGCTGGGCGAGGGCGAGCACGTTGCCGCGGTCGCCGTAGATGTTCATCTTGCTCGGGTAGAGCCAGCCGATCGTAAGCTTCATGGTGCCTCGTCCGCTATTGCCGCCAGAACGCCTCGACCGCGCCGCGCGCCGCGAGGACGCGGCGGAGTTCGAGCATCGCCGTGTAGGTCGGCAGCAGGTAGCTGGTCTCGCCGGCCGGCAATGCGTCGACGAACGCGTCGAGCCCGGTGGCGAGGTCGGTCGGGAGCGGCCGGATGCGCTCCGACGCAACGCCCGCGTACTTGAGCCGATTCGCCATGTCCGGACCGCGGATGCCGGAGGTGAAGAGCGGCGCCGTACCGTCCGCCAGCAGCTCGAAATCGACGTCCCACAGCCAGGAGACATCGCGGCCGTCGGCGAAGAGGTCGTTGATCGCGATCAGGGTCGGCACCGTCAGGCCGTCCGTCGCGGTCGTCAGCATCCGCAGCATCTCGTTGAACCCGACCGGGTTCTTGACGAGGGCCATGACCAGCGTCCGGTCCCGATAGACGACCCGCTCGATCCGACCGAACGCGGAGCGAAAGCGACCGAGGGCGGCGATGACCACGTCATCCGGGACCCCGAACGCGGTCGCCGCGGCGACCGCGGCCACCGCGTTGTAGGCGTTGTAGAGCCCGGGCACGGCGATCGCCAGGTCGAGACGGCGCGCCGTCTCGGCGGGCGGCGAGACATCGACGGCGAGGCGGAGCGCCTCGACCCCGTCGAGCACGATCTCTCGGCCGACGACATCGAGCCGGGGGCGGGCGTTGCCGCAGGCGGGGCAGCGCCAGGCGCCGAGGTGAGCGCTGTAGAGGGCGTCGTAGGCCAGGTCGTGGCCGCACCGCCCGCAGACCGTGGCGTCGACGGCATGGGGGAGGGAGGGGAGCCGGAGCCGGGGGTCCGATTCGTCGAGACCGAAGCAGAGGCGGCGGGCCGAGATCCGGCCGGTGATGGCAGCGAGCGTCGGGTCGTCGGCGTTGACGACGACGACCGTGTCGCTTCCCAGGCTCGTGAGCGCCGCCCGCCACCGGTTGGCGACGGTCGCCAGTTCGCCGTAGCGGTCGAGTTGGTCGCGGAAGAGGTTGTTCAGCAGGAGCACCCGCGGTTGGACCTGGCGCACGATCTCGGGCAGGGCGGCCTCGTCGCCCTCGATGACGCCGGCGTCGGCGAGCGGGTCGCCGCCGAGCGACGACCGCTCGGCGAGCGCGCTAGCGACGCCGCGGACCATATTCGATCCCGAGCGGTTGTGGGCGACGGCGAGACCGGCCGCTTCGAGGACGTCGGCGACCATCCGGGCGACCGTCGTCTTGCCGTTGGTGCCGGCCACGACGATTGCGCCGCGCGGTAACCGGCCCGCGATCTTCCCGAGCAGGTCCGGGTCGATCCGGTCGGCGACGAGCCCCGGCGCCGCGGTCCCGCCGCCCCGGCCGAGGCGACGAATCGCTACCCCGGTGACCTTCGCCGCGACCAGGGCGGCACCGAGGCGGAGGTCCGGCCGGGTCGCGGGTCTAGGCGCCATCGGTCAGCACGACCGTGACAACCTGGAGCTGCTCGTAGTCGACGAGCGGGATGACTTCGACGGTGAGGGTATCGGCCTGGGGATCCCGGGTGATCTTGGCGTCGTCGACCCGACCGACGATGAGCCCTCCCGGGACCTGGGCGGTACGGAGTTCCCCGCTGTCGTTCGTCAGCACGAGTTCCCCCGGTTGGACCTCGGCGTCGCGGTCGAGGTGGCGTAGCTGGAGCCAGCCGCCGCGCCGCGAGAGGCCGTAGACGACGCCATCGGCACCGCCGTCGAGGCGAGCGCCGACGGTCTGCGAGACGTCGATGACGAGCATCACCTTTGCGCTGCGATCGCTCACCTCGGTCACCTGGCCAACGTAGTTCGGTCCCTGGGCAACGACGGCCATTCCGGGCTCGACCCCGTCGCCCGCGCCGCGGTCGATCGTCAGGAAGAGCTGTTGGCCGGTGGGGTCCGACCCTTGGACCCGGGCCTGCAACATCCGCCACTGCGGGCGCTCGGTTTGGAGTTTCGCCTGAAGGCGGAGCTGGGCCATTTCGCGCTGGCCGGCGTTGGCCTCGGCAAGTTCCGCCAGGGCCTGATCGCGTTCGGCCTTGACGGCGGCGAGTTCGCGTTCAACGGCCGACGTCGTCGTGTCGCGGCCTACCCGACCGAACGCAGCCATGATCGGGGCGACGACGGTTTCCAGGCCGTTCCGGATCGGGTCAAGCGCCGCCCGGTTGTCGAGCTGGATGAAGGTGAGACTGGTCGCCACGAAGAGGGCGACCAGGGCCATCGTCTGCCTGGCGGAGAGGGTGGTCACGGACGGCCTCTCGGGCGGGGGCGTACAGCTAAGGACGGGCGTGTCGCCCGAATCGGGAAACGAAGCCTAGCATGCGGCGGCTCAGCTCGGTTGGGGTCTACCGCCTGATCCATGCGGGTTGCGCCTAGGACGCGACCTTCTGGCGGCGGATTTCCGAGCCGCTGGCCAGCGCCCGCTCGTAGAGGTGCAGCGCTTCGGCAACCCGTCCGGTGCCGCGGGCGACGCAGGTGAGGGGGTCGTCGGCCCGGTAGACCGGCATCTTGAGTTCCATCTGCAGGCGGCGATCGAGCCCCATCAGGAGGGCGCCGCCGCCGGCGAGAGTGATTCCCTGTTCCATGATGTCGGCGACGAGCTCGGGCGGCGTCTCCTCGATCGAGGTCTTGACCAGCTCGACGATGGTGCTGACCGGCTGCGATATGGCGTCGCGCAGCTCGACCGACGAGACCTCGATCGCCTTCGGCAGGCCGGTCAGCAGGTCGCGTCCCCGCAGCGTGACCCGGATCTCTTCGTCGAGCGGGTAGGCCGAACCGGCCGCGATCTTGGCGTTCTCGGCGGTCCGCTCGCCGATGACCAGGTTGTGGTCGCGCCGCGCGTACTGGATGATCGCGTCATCGATCTCATCGCCGGCGACCCGGATCGAGTGGTTGACGACGATGCCACCGAGGGAGATCACCGCGACCTCGGTGGTGCCGCCGCCGATGTCGACGATCATGCTGCCAACCGGTTCATTGATGGGGAGTCCGGCGCCGATCGCGGCCGCCATCGGCTCCTCGATGGTGTATGCCTCGCGGGCGCCGGCGGAGAGGGCTGCGTCCTTGGCGGCCCGTTTCTCGACCTCGGTCACGCCTGAAGGGATCCCGATGACGACCCGCGGGTGGGGCGCCATCAGCCGTTGCATGTGGACCTTCCGGATGAAGTAATGGAGCATCATCTCGACGGTGTCGAAGTCGGCGATGACACCGTCCTTGAGCGGGCGGACGGCGATGATGCTCTCGGGGGTCTTACCCACCATCGCCTTCGCCTCGGCGCCGACGCCAAAGGCGCGGCGGGTCCGGGTGTCGATGGCGACGACGCTTGGCTCCGAGATGACGATACCCTTGCCGCGGACGTAGACGAGGGTGTTGGCCGTGCCGAGGTCGATGCCGAGGTCGCGACTGAAGAACCCGAACAGTGCGGAGAAGGGGCGAATCACGCCGGTGGACCTCCAGAGGAGCCACTGGCCCGGGCGCCAGGGGAGGCGATCTGAACATCGGCACGGCAGGTCGGCGGCCTCCCACGAACCCAGGTGGAAGCCCCTTCTCGGTGCCTGACGGTAGACCCGGCAGCCGTCCGAGTATAGCACGCCGACGGCCCTTCCCTCGTTGACCGGGTACTACGGAACACGTATGATGCGCGGCGGGATTGCCGGCCATGCCGCTGCCCAACGACGTGCGGGCAACGTTCGCCGGTCTCCGGACCGGGCAACGCTCGCACCCGGTCTGGTGAAGGGAGTTTCGTTGGACGCCGATAGTCCTCCGCAACCAGGACAACGGATGCCCACGGACGCGACCGACCGGCTCTCCCCCCTTCGCTGAGAACGGGGATCACGCCCGCCCCGGTCACGCCGGGGTGATGCCCGCCATTCCCCGGCGGGAGAAGGGCGATGATCCCGTGCAGAAGCCCGTCCGCTACTATATCCAGACGCTCGACGAGCGACCGACCATGCGGACCGTGCCGGTAGCCCAGGCGAGGAATACCGTCTCGCTAGGAGGAGACGGTGACCGAATCGCCCCGCCCCCGGCGATTGCTGAGTCCCGGGCGCAGGACACCGCGGTCGGTCGGCTTCGGCTCGCCCTCAAGCGCGGCTGGCGCTAACGCGTTACCGACAACACTATCGCCGCCCGAGCGTCTGCCGTGGAACGGGAGATGCGTCGCCCGTTCCGCAGGGAGGCATCCTCGCGTTTCGCGCCGAATGGATTTACGGGAGGAGCGGTCATGGACGAGAGGCAGAGTGAATCCGGGCCTATGCGGGCGGAGGCCGGGGATCGGGTAATGGCAACGGACGGTGACGTCGGCGTCGTCGTGGAGATGATCGGGCATAGGGGCGGCGGTGCCGAGGACGTCTTCTCGGTGACGCTTGACGATGGCTCGACTGTCGAAGTGCCGCACGCCCTCATCACGAACCGCCTCGATGGCGTCGTCTACCTCCCGGTCGCGCGAGAGACGCTTCGTGGCGAGGACGTGGCCGCGCCGAGGGCGGGTGATGCCCACCGGATGCTGCTGCACGAGGAGACCCTGGAGGCGTCGACTGTCAACGCGCGGCGCGGGACCGTCCGGGTCCTCCGGCGGGTCGAGACGGTGCCGGTGCAGGAGGTCATCGACGCCTGGCGCGACGACGTCGTCGTCGAGCGGGTCGCGGTCAACCAGGAAATCGACGTGGCGCCGGCTCCGCGTACCGAGGGCGACACCATCGTGGTCCCGGTGGTGGACGAAGTGGTGGTGTCCGAGACCCGGCTCGTGCTCCGCGAAGAAGTGCGGATCACCCGTCGCCGGGTCAACGAGCCGGTCACGATCGAGGCGACGGTGCGCCGCGAGCGGGTTGAGGTGATCAACACGCCGGAGTCGGGAGCGCCGCCGACGACGACCGATCGTCCTTCTGAACCGCTGGACCCAGTGACCGGGAACTGAACCTGTTCCGAGCGTCGGCTTCCGTCTCCTGGCGGACAAT
>CADCWF010000099.1 GCA_902806345.1 uncultured Thermomicrobiales bacterium | reverse complement strand
CGTCCACGGGGCGCCGGCCTACCGAAAGCACCTGACGTTCCGCTTCGCCGAGGAGATCCGCGCCGAGCTCGCCGGGGTGTCGGCCGATTGAACGTGAACAGGTCGACTCGGGCTTGGTGCCCGGTATCGACCGGCGGCCGCGCTGCCGAACCCGGCCACCAATGGCCGGGATGAAACCACGAAGGACCCTGCAGGGCCCTGAACACGGGCGGCACGGCAGCACCTGATCGCGCCACCGAGGGGAGCAACGATGACCTACCATGTCAACGGGCGCAGCTTTTCAGCCGAGCCGGACGCGGGGCAGTGCCTCCGCACCTTCCTCCGCGAGCTCGGTTGGTTCGGGGTCAAGAAGGGGTGCGACTCCGGCGACTGCGGAGCCTGCACCGTCTGGCTCGACGGCGTCCCCGTCCACTCCTGCATCACCCCGGCCTTCCGAGCCGACGAGCGTCACGTCACCACCATCGAGGGTCTCGCGACCGGCGACCAACTGCACCCGATGCAGGCGGCGTTCCTGGCCGCGCCCGGCTTCCAGTGCGGCTTCTGCACGGCCGGAATGATCATGTCGGCGGCGAGCCTGAACGATACCCAGAAGCAGGACCTGCCGCGCTACCTGAAGGGCAACCTCTGCCGCTGCACCGGCTACCACGCGGTCGAGGACGCGGTCCGGGGGGTCGCCGCGGTCGAGACCGTCGGGCCGGGTGAGGCCTGCGGCGCCAACGTCCTGGCGCCAGCCGGCGAGGCGGTCGTCACTGGCCACGCCCGCTACACGATGGACACCGCGGTCGAGGGGCTGCTCCACCTGAAGCTGGTCCGCTCGCCCCACGCCCACGCCCGGATCGTGGGCATCGACAAGGAGCCCGCCCTGGCGGTGCCCGGGGTCCACGAGGTCTTCACCTGGGAGGACGTGCCGCGCCGCCTCTACACCACCGCCATCCACGAGGATTTTCGGGTCGACCCGAACGACACCTACATCCTCGACAACGTCGCCCGCTTCGTCGGGCAGCGGGTGGCGGCGGTGCTGGCCGACAGCGAGGCGGCGGCCGAGGAGGGCTGCCGCCGGCTGGCGATCGAGTACGAGGTCTTGCCGGCGGTCTTCGACCCCGAGGAGGCGATGCGGGCCGGGGCGCCGGTGCTCCACGACAAGGGCGTCGACGCCTTCATCCGCCACCCGGAGCGCAACGTCCTGCTCGAGGTCCATGGCGGCGTCGGCGACGTCGAGGCCGGGTTCGCCGCGGCGACGGTCGTCCACGAAGGGACCTACTCGGCCCACCGGGTCCAGCACGCCCACCTCGAGACCCACGGCTCGATCGCCTGGATCGACGAGGGCGGCCGGCTCAACGTCCGCACCTCCTCCCAGTCCCCGTTCATCTGCAAGGACAAGCTCTGCTACCTGTTCGGGCTCAACCCGGGCGACGTCCGGGTCTTCTGCGAGCGGGTCGGCGGTGGCTTCGGCGGCAAGCAGGAGGTGCTGACCGAGGACCTCTGCGCCCTGGCGGCGCTCAAGACGGGGCGCCCGGTCAAGCTGGAGTTCACGCGGGAGGAGGAGTTCGTCGGCAGTTCGACCCGCCACCCGATGACCGTCGACGTGAAGCTCGGGGCGGCGGCCGACGGCACCCTGACGGCGATCCAAGTGCGGATCGTCTCCAACACCGGCGCCTACGGCAACCACGGCGGCGAAACGCTCTACCACGCCTGCGGCGAGTCGGTCGCGCTCTACCGCTGCCCGAACAAGAAGATCGACGCCTACGCCGTCTACACCAACACCGTCCCCTCCGGCGCCATCCGCGGCTACGGCCTGACGCAAACCGTCTACGCCGTCGAGGCGGCGATGGACGAGCTGGCGCGGAGCCTGGGGATCGACCCCTTCGAACTGCGCCGCCGCAACGTCGTCCGCCCCGGCGACCCGATGGTCTCCCTCGGCGACGAGGCGAACGACGCCGAGTTCGGCAGCTACGGGCTGGACCAGTGCATGGACCTCGTCCAGGCGGCGCTTGCCCGCGGCAACGGGGCGGCTCCCCCGCCCGGCGACGATTGGCTGGTCGGTCAGGGCGTCGCGATCGCGATGCACGACACCGCACCGCCGACCGAGCACCGCTCCGAGGCGCGGATCGGCCTCGAAGCCGGCGGCGCCTACGAGCTGGCGATCGGCACCGCCGAGTTCGGCAACGGGACGACCACCCAGCATTCCCAGATCGCGGCGACGGTCCTCTGCGCAACGCCGGCCAACGTCCGGATCGTCCAGTCCGACACGGACCGCACCGGCTTCGACACCGGAGCCTTCGCCAGCACCGGCACCTTCGTCGCCGGCAAGGCCGTCTTCCTGGCGGCGGAGGCGCTACGCGACCGGATTCTCGCCTTCGCCGCGGCGCGGACGGGAGCGCCGCTCGCCGATTGCCGGCTCGACGGCGACGCCGTCGTCTGCGGTCGGACCCGGCTGCCGCTGGCCGAGCTGGCCGAGGCGGCCGAGCGACGGGACGAAAAACTCCACGTCGCCCGCAAGGCGTACGGGTCGCCGCGCAGCGTCGCCTTCAACGCCCAGGGGTTCCGGGTCGCGGTGAACCGGATCACCGGCGAGACGCTGGTCCTCCAGAGCGTCCACGCCGCCGACGCCGGGACCGTCATCAACCCGATGCAGTGCCGGGGCCAGGTCGAGGGTGCCGTCGCCCAGGGGATCGGTTGGGCGCTCACCGAGCGCGTCGTCCTCGACGACGCGGGCAAGGTGGTCAACCCGTCGTTCCGCAACTACCGGATCCCCGCCTTCGCCGACACCCCGCGGACGGAGGTCCTCTTCGCCGAGACCCACGACGCGATCGGCCCGCTCGGCGCCAAGGGGATGGGCGAGTGCCCGATCAACCCCGTCTCGCCGGCTTTGGCGAACGCGATCGCGGACGCGACCGGGGTCCGCTTCCGAGCCCTCCCGTTCACCCCCGACCGCATCTACCGCGAGGTCTACGAGCGGCACGTGGGGGCGTCGGTGGATTGGGCAGAGGTGGCCGCGGGAGACTGACGTCCGGTCAGCCATCATCGCGGAACGGAGCACTCAGGGATTGAGGCGTCGAGGCGCCGCACCCTCGCCGTCCTGAGCGAAGCCGAAGGATCTCGCTCCGACTCCTATTGCCACCGGACGGACGGCGCCGCCGCCCCGGCGGGTCCTCCCCGGGTTCCAAAGGAGGACCCGAGTCGAGATCCTTCGCCTTCGCTCAGGACGGCGAGGTGCAGCCCTACGCGGATCGCCACGCCTTCATGCCGGGTTGACATCTCGTCCCTTGTTTCGGCCGGGTCTCCACGGTACGCTGAAAGCAGACAAGAAGAGCGCCAGGAGGCGGGGAAACCCGCCTCGTGCGGACCTGGCGACGCGGGTATACGTCGACCGTCCGCTGGTTGTGCCGAGGCCTGGTGCGAGGGTCATCCGCGGCAACCCTGAACCCGATGAGGCATGGGCAGGGTGAACGGAGCCGTCCTGGTCCTGAACCAGAACTACGAACCGCTGAACGTCTGCAACGTCCGCCGCGCCATCGTGCTCGTCTTCGACGGCAAGGCAGAGGTGCTGGAGACCCACGCCCACGCCGTCAGCTCGGTCTCGCGCGCCTTCCCGTCGCCGTCGGTCATCCGGATGGTCTACCTCATCCACCGGCCGCGGCCGCGGGTCAAGCTGACCCGCAAAGAGGTCTTCATCCGCGACGGGTACACCTGCCAGTACTGCGGCCGCCAGGCCGGCGACCTGACGATCGACCACGTCGTGCCGAAGTCGCGCGGCGGCGGCCACTCCTGGGACAACCTCGTCTCGGCCTGCAAGCCCTGCAACCACCGCAAGGGCGGCCGCCTCCCGAACGAGGCGCGGATGAACCTCCGCCACGCCCCGCGCGAGCCGCGGGCGGGCGCCTACTACACGATCGAGCGGCGGGTCGACGGCTCGGTCGAGGACGCCTGGTCGAAGTTCCTGCCCGGGTTCCAGCCGATCGGGCAGACGCCGTCGCTCGACCACGGACTGAGTCGCTCCCGGAACTAGCGCGCCCGACCGCCGTCCCGACGACGATGGCCCGTTGCGCGCCAGGACGACGCCCCGCACCGCGCGGGGCGTCCCCGCGTCCGATCGCCCCGGCCCCAGGAGGAACCGCCGCCGTGCTCGATCTCCGCCTGATCCGCGAGAACCCGGAGGGGGTGCGGGCCGCCCTGGCGACGACCGGGATCGCCGCCCCGATCGCCGAGATCGTCGCCGCCGACGAGCGGCGGCGTGCCGTGCTGACCGAGGTCGAGGCGCTCAAGGCGGAGCTCAACGCCGGCTCCAAGCTCGTCGGCCGGACCAGGGAGCCAGCCGAGCGGGAGGCGCTGATCGCCGCCAACCGGGTGGTGGGCGACAAGATCGCTGCGCTCGACGAGGCCGCCAAGACGGCCGACGCCCGGCTCCAGGAGCTGATGCTGCTGGTGCCGAACCTGCCGCTGCCGCACGTCCCGGTCGCCGCCGACGAGCGCGGCAACGTGGTCGTCGCCGAGCACGCGGCGCCGGCCGACCTCGGGTTCCCGCCGAAGCCGCACTGGGAGCTGGCCGAGGCGCTCGGGATCATCGACTTCGAGCGGGGGGTCAAGGTCTCCGGCTCGCGCTTCTACGTCCTGCGGGGCGACGGGGCGCGCCTGCAGCGAGCGCTGATCGCCTGGATGCTCGATCTCCACACCGGCGTCCACGGCTACCAGGAGATCTACCCGCCGGCGCTGGTGCTGGAGCAGACGTTGGTCGGCACCGGCAACCTGCCGAAGTTCGGTGATGCTCTCTTCCGCGACGCCCACGAGGACAAGTGGCTGAGCCCGACCGCCGAGGTGCCGGTGACCAACCTCTACCGCGACGAGATCCTCGACGAGGCCGAGCTCCCGATCTACCACGTCGCCTACTCCCCCTGCTTCCGGCGGGAGCAGCTCTCCGCCGGGCGCGACGTGCGTGGCATCAAGCGGGGCTACCAGTTCGACAAGGTCGAGATGGTCAAGTTCGTCCACCCCGACCGCTCGGCCGAGGAGCACCGCCGCCTGATCGGCGAGGCCTCGGCGCCGCTGGCCGGGCTTGGCCTCCCCTACCGGGAGGTTCAGCTCTGCACCGGCGACCTCGGCTTCTCGGCGGCGGACAAGGTCGACCTGGAGACGTGGGCGCCCGGCTCCGGCGAGTGGCTGGAGGTGTCGTCCTGCGGCCTCTTCGGCGACTTCCAGGCGCGGCGGGCGAACATCCGGTTCCGCCCCGCCGGGGGCGGCCGGCCCCGCTTCGTCCACACCCTGAACGGCTCCGGCCTGGCCCTGCCGCGGACGATGATCGCGGTCATGGAGAACTACCAGCGGGAGGACGGCACGATCGCGGTGCCGGAGGTTTTGCGGCCCTACATGGGCGGGCTGGAGACCATCGGGCCGCAGCGGCCGGCGGGACCGGCGCGGGGTTGAACCCGGCCCAATGCCCTACGGCGGGGTCGAGCGCACGCCCGAGGCGGTCGGGTTCGCGGAAGTCGGCCACAAGGCAGCCACGTGACGTTCGCTCGGCAAACCGAAGCAGGTCTCCGCACCGCCGTCGTCTCTAGGCACCGGGAGGTAACGGACGGGACGCTCCGGAGCATCCAGCGGCAGGTCGGACGGTCCTGGGACGAGCTCGACGAGCTCAGACCGAGCGCGACGATGGCTACCCCGGATATCCGTCTGCCTCGCTCACTCCGCCCGCCCGCGAACGCAGCCCGTCGCGGGTGACGTCGACGTAGACGACGCCGTCGGCGACGCGGACGATCGAGGTGACCGGCAGCGGGAACTCGCGCGGGATCAGGCGGGTCCGCTCGGCGACGAAGACGAGGAGGTGGGTCGGATCATCGCCGTCCGGCGCCAGGGCCGAGACCATCCCCAGCCGGACGCCGTCGGCACCGACGACCGAGGCGCCCTTGGCGACCATGCGGGGAACGGCGCGGGCCGGGTCCTTCAGCATCGCGGGGCTCCGGTTCACGGGGTGGAGCGCGGGGTCCACGGTCGACGCGGCGCGCACCCAAGCCGTTCGGCACCGGCCGGGGCAGGCGGTGAACGCCCCGGCCCGACAACGACGGGTTAACACTATACGATGGGAAGCGGTCCCGCGCGGCAGCCGGTGCCGCCGGGGAGGCGCCGCGTTGCCGCCTTGGACGGGCTGGGGTAGGGTTAGGCGACCGTGGAGAGGTGGCCGAGCGGTTGAAGGCAGCTGTCTTGAAAACAGCCGGGCGAAAGCCTCGTGGGTTCGAATCCCACCCTCTCCGCCGCTCATTTTTCCTTATATCTAAGCCAAAATCGAGGGTTGGGAGGAGCCATCCCCACCCGGCCTTTGGACGCTTGACCCATTTTCCTACCCATTCTTTCCGGACTAGGTCGTGCCTGCAGAGCCAACGAGGACCCAGCGGGTCCCTTCAAGAGCACGTTGTCGATGTGGATCGGCGCGGCCTCGAAGCGGTACTGGTCGTGCCGGACATTCTCCCCCACTGCCTGCGACGGAACGGGGTCGGCGTCTCTACGAGCGCAGGAAGCCTGGACCCGCCGTCCGGCAATGGGTCCACGTGCGGAACTACGCCGACGCTAAGAACGCCGTGGTCGCGGAGATCATGGCCCGGGCGAACGCTGGGGAATCGGGCGGTGAGGGGACCTCCGGCGAGGTGCCGCCCGTCGCTGTCTTCCCCACTGCGGGGTGCACCTCGCCGGGGTGAAGACGGCGGGCGCGACGGGCAAACCACCACCCGAAGTGCCGCGGTGGAGCCTCGCTTGCGCGGCGCGGCGGCACTGTGCGACCCTTCGGCTCGCTCGAGAATACAGGTTCCCGGGTTGGCGGAGTTGCTGCGGCAGCTTGCCGCGCCTGCCCGGGGGTCGGACCTACGCTGAGCGGCAGCGCTGCCGCCAATCGGCGTGCCAAGACGAGTACCGGCCGCCCCCGGACGGGACGGGGCGAGACCAGTCAGGAAAGGACCGCCAATGGACCGTTCCCCTCGGGGCCGCACCCGCCGCGACGCCGTCCGGCTCCTCGGGCTCGCCGCCCTCGCGTTGCCGGCGGCCCTCGTGCCCCGAGCGGCCGCCGCCACCCACGGGTGGTGCAGGACCGACTCGATCGTCCGAATCGACGGGCAGACCGCCGACATCCTCCTCTCCAGCCACCTCGAGATGCGGCTGCTGGCCACCGGCCCGGCCGAGGTCGTCGTCGCCGTGCCGACCGGGGTCTCCGCCCGGCTGGTCGCCACGGACCCCGGCTTCGGCGGCAACGGCTACGACGTGCGCTTCGAGGAGTCGGGCCGCCTGGACGACGACGAGCAGGTCCTCGAAGTACGGATCAAGGTCTACGCCCCGGCCCTGGACGGGCTGCACGGCGCGCTGCCGGTCCGGGTCGACTTCACCCCCCGCGGCGACGGCCGCCTCGTCCCGGGCCGGGCCCTCGGCCTGGCCAACGAGTGGGTGACCCTCCGCACCCGGTAGCGGTTCGTCGGCAGGAG
>CADCWF010000098.1 GCA_902806345.1 uncultured Thermomicrobiales bacterium | reverse complement strand
ACCAGCGGAACATCGGCGGCGGTCGCTGTCCGATCGTCGACACCTGGTGGCAGACGGAGACCGGCGGCATGATGATCAGCCCGCTGCCGGGGTTGACCACGACCAAGCCGGGCTCGGCCACCAAGCCGCTGCCGGGGATCGAGGCCGCCGTCGTCGACAACGACGGGGTCGAGGTGCCCGAGGGCGAAGGCGGCTACCTCGTCATCAAGAAGCCCTGGCCGTCGATGCTGCGCGGCATCTACGGCGACCCGGAGCGCTACGCCCAGACCTACTGGTCACGGTTCCCCGGCCTCTACTTCCCCGGCGACGGCGCCCGCCGCGACGAGGAGGGCGACTACTGGCTGATGGGCCGCGTCGACGACGTGATGAACGTCTCCGGCCACCGCCTCTCGACGACCGAGATCGAGAGCGCCCTGGTCGACGACGACCGGGTCGCCGAGGCCGCCGTCGTCGGCTGCCCCGACCCCGTGACCGGCGAGGCGATCTTTGCCTTCGTCATCGCCAAGTCCCGGGTCGAAACGAACCGCGAGCTGGGCGAGGAGCTGCGCCAACACGTCGCGGCGAAGATCGGCGCCATCGCCCGGCCGAAGACGGTCATGTTCACGCCCGACCTGCCGAAGACCCGCTCCGGCAAGATCATGCGTCGGCTGCTGCGCGACATCGCCGCCGGCCGCGAGCTAGGGGACACTACCACCCTCGCCGATGCGGGGGTGGTCGAGACGATCCGCGACGCGACGCTGAACGCCAAAGACGACGAGTAGCGGGTTCCTCGGGAGCGCACGCGAGGCCGAGACGGAATCGGGCACCCAAAATGCGTTCGGTTGCGCGGGGCGCAGTGAACATCGTTCGGGTAGAGGGACGGGCTCGCTCCGGGGCACGGGACAAGCGTCCAGTCGGAATTCGAACATTCGGGCACGCTCACGGTCTCGACGCTGTCCTGAAGGGGCGTTCAACGGGTTGCTTCCCAGCGAGGCCCCCTCGCCTCCAGGCCCGATCGTGTCATGAACGGTGCGGTTGGTGCCGGTGGCACGCACCGCATCCCCCTAGGTGAGGCCATGGCCGGCGGAGGTCGCCCTCTTGGACGCGACCTAGGGCAACGGCGAGGGAGGCAAGAGATCCTGGCGGACCACCGGCAAGGAGGCGCAGAACCTCTCCGCCGGACCGCCGGGGGTCGCGACCACCGGTAAGCGATCGCCGGCAGGTGGATCAACCGTCGTCTCACTGGCGATACCGGCGCGTCGGCCGCCGACACCGACGAACGGCGCCTCACCACCTAGGGACCGCGCCGGGTGCCGCCCAAACTCAAGCGCGGAGCCCCGGCTTGACCACGGCGCCTAGCCGCGTAGGCGGCGGTAGGCCGGAGAACCATCGACCTCGACTCGACCTGGAGCCCCGACGCTGCCCGTCAGGAGCCAGCAGCTGCGGCCTAGGGTTGCTCGGGGGTGCATGCTCCGGCCTGGGGGCCGTCCGGCTATGGGTAGTAGCACAGGTCCCCGGTATCGGGGAAGCCATCGAGGGGATCGGTGCCGTCGTACACCTCCTGGCCGTCGCCCGAGCCGTCGCCGTCCGTGTCGTAGGCGAAGGGGTTGGTGCCGTAGACGTAGATCTCGTCGTCGAAAAGGCCGTCGCCGTCCGGCCGCTGCGCGGCGACCCCGCCTATCGGCAGGACCAGGCCCACCAGGGCGGCGCCGAGCAGGCAGAGGGCGACGAGGCGGGGGCGACGTCGAGAGGCCGCCCCGTTCCGACGAGCGAAGGTCTGGGAATCCGTCTCGATCTCCAGCTCCATCTCCCTGCTTCGGCCCGGACCCCGGAGTACCGGCGCCGGCAACGATCGTACGGCCGCGGCCGGCCGGCCGACAGTATGAGAACTACCCATTTCTCACACGTCCGGCGAGTGTCGAGACCGATGTGCGGCTCGTGGACGGTTCGGGTTCGGGCAGCGTCAAGCGGTCCCCCACTTGGGTCCCCGAGCGGCATGGAGGTCCATCCCCCGCAGGCGCTGCTCCCGCTCCGGTGCCCCCCGGTCGACCCAACGGGTGGGACGGCCACTGCCTCGGCGGCGAGTCCAGAAGCTAGTGCACGGGCTTCGCGGGATGCGGCGGCATCCTCGTGGCGGGTGTCGACCGTGACCCCGTCCCGATGGATGGACCGTCTGCTTCGGCGGCTCGGCGTCTGGCGGGAGGGCCCGCCCCAAAGCCTGACTCCTCGATGCAAACGCCGCCGTTGGCGCACGTGTCCTCGTATTGGGTCCGCAGCGTAACCGAGTTCCAGCAGTAGCGGACGGTGGGCGAGTCACTGCCCTGGCAGTCGTCGTCGCACGGCAAGCCGACCCCATTGCCATGGGCGTTGCCGCCGTTGCCAACCAGGACGCATTCGCCGCTCCCGTATAGCGAGCCGCCCGGGCTGGCTCAACCGCAGTGGCCGCAGTGGGCGTTGACGCGACGAGGTGGCGGAAGACGACCGACGACTTACGCCGCCTTGACAGCGGGTGCATCATAGGCAGGAAGACCGCCTCCGGCCGACGGGCCGCTAGGGCCGGTCGGCGACCGGGAGGGCCGGCGCGTGGAAGAGCGAGGCAGATCCACGGCGCCCCAGGGAAGCGGCGATTCGGTAACCGGTGCCGTTCCGAGCGAGGGCGCCGTGGCGTCCCATCCGGCGTCCCGCGACTACCCGGCGGGGGTCGTTGCCTTCCTCTTCACCGACATCGAGGGATCGACTAAGTCATGGGAGGCCGACGCCCGCCAGATGCGGGTGGCGGTCGAGCGGCACTTCGATCTGCTACGTGGCGCGATCGAGGCGCAGAGCGGGGTCCTCTTCAAGACGGTTGGCGACGCTGTGCAGGCCGCGTTCCCAAGCGTGGCGGGCGCCGTCGCCGCGGCGGCGGAGGGTCAGCGGGCGATCGCCGCCGAACCATGGGGCGAGCCAGGGCCGCTCTCGGTCCGGATGGCGATCCACCTGGGCGAGGCGACGCCCCGCGCGGGGGATTACCTGGCGCCGAGCCTGAACCGCCTCGCCCGCCTCATGTCGGCCGGTTACGGTGGCCAGATCCTCCTCTCGCACGCCGCCCGGTCGATCGTCGCGCAGGCGCTCCCGCCCGGCCTCAGCCTGCTGGACCTCGGCACCCACCGCCTGCGCGACCTGCTCGACGCCGAGCCGATCTGGCAGCTCGCGGGGCCGGGGCTCGCGGCCACGTTCCCGCCGCTCAAGACGCTCGACCTCGCCCGCCACAACCTGCCGGCGCAGCCGAACGCGCTGCTCGGCCGGGAACGGGAGGTCGAGGCGGTCCGGGCGCTGCTGGCGCGGCCGGACGTCCGCCTCGTCACCATCGTCGGGCCGGGCGGCACCGGCAAGACCCCGGTCGGGCTCCAGGTCGCGGCCGAAGAGACGACGCGGTTCCCCGGCGGCGTCTGGTTCGTGCCATTGGCGGGCGTCGCCGATGCCTCCTTCGTGCCGGCGGCGGTCGCGGCCGCGGCGGGCATCGCCGAGACGCCGGGCATGCCCATCGAGCGGACGCTGAAGGAGCGCCTGGCCGGGAGCGAGACGCTGCTGCTGCTCGACAACGCCGAGCACCTGCCCGACGCCGCGCCGTTCGTCGCCGAGCTGCTGGCGGCGGTCCCGGCGCTGCGGGTGCTTGTCACCAGCCGGCAGCCGCTAAGGATCGCGGCCGAACGGGAGTTCGCGCTCGACCCGCTCGCGGTCCCGCCTCAGGGGAGTGGTGCCGACCTGGCCTCGCTGCTCGAGTTCCCGGCCGTCCGCCTCTTCGTCGAGCGGGCAGAGGCGGTCCGCCCGGGGTTCGCCCTCACGTCCGAGAACGCGTCCGCGGTTGCCGCCATCTGCCGCCAGCTCGACGGGCTGCCGCTGGCGATCGAGTTGGCGGCGGCGCGGGTCCGCGTCCTCGCCCCGACCGCTCTGCTGGCCCGGCTCGACAAGCGGCTGAAGCTCCTCACCGGCGGCGCCCGCGACCTGCCGACTCGGCAGCAGACGCTGCGGAACACGATCGCCTGGAGCCACGACCTCCTCGACCCGGCCGAGCGCGACCTCTTCGCCCGCCTCGCCGTCTTCGCCGGCGGCTGCACCCTGGAGGCGGCCGAGGCGGTCTGCACCGGCACCGGCTGCGACGGGCTCGACGTCTTCGAGGGGCTCGACTCGCTCGTCCAGCAAAGCCTCGTCCGCGAGCGCGACGGGATCGATGGCGAGCCCCGCTTCACGATGCTCCAGACGATCCGGGAGTTCGGCCTGGAGCAACTGGAGTTGAGCGGCCAGATCGCCCCGGCGCGGACGGCCCACGCCGCCTACTTCCTGGAGCTCGCCGAGCAGCTCGACGGCATCCACACCGACCCCGACTACCCGCACGACCAACTGGAGGCGGAACACGACAACCTGCGCCAGGCGCTGGCGACGTTCGCCGCCGAGCCCGACGGCATGGCCGGCCGGGTGCGGCTGGCCGCCGCGCTCTGGTACTTCTGGTGGATCCGGGGCCACTTCGCAGAGGCGAGCGTCGTGCTCGACGACGTCACGGCGCTGCTGGTCGAAACGGCCGATCTCGAGGAGATCCCCCTCCCCGCCCAGTCGGCGGCCTTCGCCGGTGCGGCCACCATGGCGGAGACGCGGGGCGACTACGGCCGGGCGACGGAGCTCCACGAGCGGGCCCTCGCCCTCCGCCGCGACGGGCATCACATCTCGGCCGTCGCGGATTCGTTGACCAACCTCGGCGTCATCGCCCTCAACCAGGGCGACCTCGATCGGGCGCGGCGGCACCACGAGGAAGCGCTCGCGCTGTGGCGCTCCTTGGGCGACAAACCCGGGGAGGCAGGGTCACTCCGAGATCTCGGGTCGATCCACCTCTACCAGGGCGACTACGCAGCGGCCCGTCAAATGCTGGAAGAGAGTCTCGGCATTTTTCGTTCGGTCGGCGACGGGACCGGCGAGGCCGTCGCGCTCCAGTCCCTCGGGCTGCTGGCGGTGTACGAGCAGCGCCCAGACGTGGCTGTGCCGCTCTATGAGGCGAGCCTTCGACTCTGGCGGCAACTTGGCAACCGGCTGATGGTTGCCGCCGACCTTGGCAACCTCGGCGAGGCGTTGGCCCTGGCGGGGGATCCGTCGCGGGCCGTCCCCATGCTCAACGAGGCGCTTGCCCTCTACGAGGAGCTGAACGATCTGGGCGGTCGCGCCTTTGCCCTCCACGAGCTTGGCAAGACCAAGCTCGAGGGCGGGGACGCAACCGCGGCGGAGGCGCTCCTCGCCGAGAGCAGCTCCATCCGCTACGAGATCGGCGAACTCGCCGGGGTGGCCGAGTCGTTGGAGTCACTCGCGGCGGCGCGAGTCGCGCTCGGGCAGCCGGAAGAAAGCGCCCGCCTCCTGGGGGCCGCCGCCACTCTCCGCGACACCCTGGGTGTGCCGCTTCCTCCCGGCTACGAATCGGCCCACGCACTCGCCATCAGTCGGGCGACCGAACTTCTCGGCGACGCAGCATTCCAGGGCCTCCTCGCCGAGGGACAGGCGGATCTCCTGGAGGAGATCGTGCGGGGATTGCGGGCGCCCGCCACCACGAGCACCGCGCGGACCGAGCCTTACCCGATCGGCCCCCGCCGGTAGCTACCGAGCCGGCCGGACTGCCCGATACACTCCCCGGTCGCGCTGTCGCACGGCCCGTTGCAGCAGACCGAATTGCAGACGTGGTAGGACTTGCCTTCGGCAACGCCGCGGGCCACGCAGCAGAACTCCGAATAGGGCTCTTGGCTCTCGACAAAGCACGCATCGTTGGCCCCGCAGCAGGCCCCGTCACAGGGACAGTCCCCTGTGCCCGAACTGCAAACCTCCCGGCCCATGCCTTTGCCGATTGGGGGCGGGCAGACGGGGTCGCCGCCTTCCTGCAAGCACTGGTATTCCCCACCGCAGCCGTCCGGTGCCTTTGCTTCACCCTTGTCGAGCGCCTCGGCGCAAGCAGTGCAGAAGGGCTTGAGTTCGCAGCAATCCGGCTGTAGGGCACCCTCGAAGCATGCCTGCCCGGCTGGACATTCCTTGCAGAGGCCACCGCAGCACAGCCCGTGGTCGCAGTCCGCGTTGGTGTCGCAGGCGGGGGTGGATTCGCACATCCTCGCGACGTAGGTGCACCAGATCTTCGGCCCATCTGGCGTGCATTCTGCGCTGGAGGTACAAGGCTTCGTGGTCGGGCATGCGGGACAGGGACCTCCGCAGTCGAGGCCAGTCTCGCCACCATTCTGGAATCCGTCGTCTCACGCTGGAGTGGCGCAAAGATCCTTGTCGGGTCGGCACCAGCCGGACGTGCAGTCTGCATCCAGGGCGCAGCCCTGGCCGTCGAGGCACTTGTTTGTGCAGGCGCCTCCACACTCCACTACCTTGGTGACGCACCGCCCGTTCGGGCACGTCGCCTTCTTGCACGGGTTGTCGGGCTGCTTGCACCGGACCTTCCCGGTCTTGGTGCAGGGGCAGACCTTGCCGCCCGTCTTGGTTTCGAGGCACCTGCCCGTGCAGCATTGGCTGCCGCTTCTGCAGGCGACGCCACCCTGGCGGCACTCGGCCGCCGCCGCTTCGGCAGCACGTCCGCCCGCTGCGCCGAGGAGCAGGCCGACGATCCGCCGTCGAGTCAGGCCGGTGGCGAAACCGCGGGACAGGTCATCGAAGCGCTGCTGCTCCATGGGAACCTCTGCCACCGCCGGCGGTTGACCGGCCTTTCCCCCTCTGCGACAGTCGGCACGACCGAAGGGCGGAGCGGAAGGTGGTCTCTACGGTTTAGGGGTGCCGTGCGCCGCTCAATCGACGACACGATCGGCAACGACGGCACCATTCGTACAAAGTTGTGTCGGGATGGTAGCAGATGAGCGGTTTCGATATCATCCTCGTCGGCGGCAGGCTCGTCGACGGTACCGGCAACCCCTGGGTCTACGCCGACCTCGCCATCGCGGACGGGGCGATCGCCGCCGTTGCCCCGCCCGGCGCTTTCGCCGGGGCCGAGTCCGGCGAGCGGGTCGATGCCACCGGCCACGTCGTCTGCCCCGGCTTCATCGACATCCAGTCCCACTCGATCGTCCCGTTCCTCGCCGACCGTCGCTCCCTCTCGAAGGTGACGCAGGGCGTCACGACCGAGATCATGGGCGAGGGCTGGACCCCGGCCCCCTTCGGCGGCCGGATCACCTCCCCCTTCCCCGAGGCCTGGACCTTCGTCGACCCGGCCGAGGCCGCGGCGTGGGACGAACGGGCGCGCGGTTGGTCCCGCTTCGGTGACTGGCTGGCCGACCTCGAAGAGCGCGGCGTCTCGGTCAACGTCGGCTCGTTCCTCGGGCACGGCACCCTGCGCGAGTACGCCAGGGGGTACGAGCTGGGCGAGGCGACGCCGGACGAGGTCGCGACGATGCGGCGGGTGCTGGCCGAGGCGATGGCCGACGGCGCCTTCGGCTTGGCGACCGCGCTGATCTACCCGCCGAGCTGCTACGCCACCACCGCCGAGCTCGTCGCGCTGATGGCGGTCGTCGCCGAGGCCCGCGGCGTCCACATCACCCACATGCGCTCGGAAGAAACCCGCATCCTTGAGGCGCTCGAGGAGACCTTGGAGATCGCCCGCCGCACCGGCGTCGCCACCGAGATCTACCACCTGAAGGCGGCCGGACCGGGCAACTGGCGGCTGATGCCGGAGGTCATCGCCCGGATCGACGCCGCGCGGGCGGCCGGGATCGACGTCACCTGCGACATGTACCCCTACGTCGCCGCCGGCACCGGTCTCGCCACCGTCCTCCCGCCGTGGGCCGAGGCCGACGGCAAGCTGTGGGAGAACGTTAGCGAGCGCGAGAGCCGCGCCAGAATCAAGGAGGAGATCGTCAACCCCTCCGACGCCTGGGAGAACCTCGGCGTCAGCGACGGCCCGGAGAACGTCGTCCTCGCCGGTCTGCTCCTTCCGGAGCATTCGGGATATGTCGGGAGGTCGTTGGCCGAGGTCGCCGCCGAGCGCGGCCAGCACTGGGCCGACACCGCGATGGACCTCCTGGCCGCCGAGCGCCAGAACATCTTCTGCTTCTACTTCGAGATGAGCGACGCCAACCTGCGGCTCCAGATGCGGCAGCCCTGGATGAAGTTCGCGACCGACGCCGGTGGGGTCGATCCCGCGAGCATGGCGGGCCGCGGCCTCCTCCACCCCCGCGCCTTCGGCACCTACCCTCGCGTCCTCGGCCACTACGTCCGCGACGAGGGCGTCATCCCGCTCGAGGACGCCGTCCGCAAGATGTCCTCGGCCGTGGCCGACCGCCTCGGCCTCCGCGATCGTGGCCTCCTCCGGGCCGGGATGGCGGCCGATGTCGTCGTCTTCGACCCCGAGACGGTCGCCGACCGGGCGACCTTCGCCGATCCCCACCAACTTTCGGTCGGCATCCGCGACGTCTGGGTCAACGGCCAGCGCGTGCTCCGCGACGGGGAGCACACCGGCGCGGTGCCGGGGCGGTGGCTGCGCCGCCCCGGCTCCCCCAGCTGACGCACGCCGCGCTCGCGTTGTTCACCTAATCGAGGACGCACTCATCGTCCGCCTCGTCCGCGACCGCCCGAACGGTACCGAGGGGTGAGGGCGAGCGCCGGCGGACAGAGAACCGAACATCCGGCTGAGCGGGCGAAAAGGCAAAAAAAACGGGGGCTGGCTTTCGCCAACCCCCGTGATCGCTCGCCCGGAACGAAACCGGGAGATCGACTAGTAGCTGCTGCCGTACCCGCTTGGGCTCGAAGCCCGGCGCGACTGGAAGCACTCTCGGCAGTAGACCGGCTTGTCCGACCGCGGCTCGAAAGGCACCTCGGTGTCCTTGCCGCAGTTGGAGCAGACCGCCGGGAACATCTGGCGCGGGCCGGACGAGTAACCGCCCCCGCCCCCGCCGTAGCTGCTGCCGCCGCCATAGCCACCGCCGCCACCGGACGAGTAGCTGCCGCCGCCGGAGGAATAGCCCCCGCCGCCAGACGAGTACCCGCCGCCGCCGCCGTAGCCGCCGCCGGAGTCGTAGCCGCTCGCGGCGCGCTGCGCCTTGCGCGCCTGCCGGCAGTTCTGGCAGCGCTGTGGCTCGCTGAACCCGCGCTCCTGGTAGAACGCCTGCTCTCCGGCCGTAAAGGTGAATGCCTGACCGCAATCGCGGCAGGTGAGCGTCCGATCGCTCATTCCGCCTGAACCCTCCGCCGCGGCCTCTTCGCCGCGGCACCGTTACAAAAAAGAAAAGAACCGAGAACGCTTCCGGCGGAACGGGACACGTGACAACCCACCTGCGGGGTCCGACGAGCGCGTACGCATGGAATCGTCCTTGGAACCAAGTATACCACGTGTGCGGCCGTGTCAAGCCGGGTCATCCCTGCCATACGGATGACCGCGCGCCGGCGGGACCCTCGGCGGCCGGCCCCAAACGCTGTGCTAGGATGCCGCGGCGGAGCGCCCGCGGGTGAGCGGGCTCGGTCTCGGGGAGGGCCGATGAACGTCCACGAGTACCAGGCGGCCGAAATCTTCGCTCGCCACGGCGTGCCGACCAACCCCGGCTCGATGGCGACGACCGCCGACGACGCGGCGGAGATCGCCCGCTCCTTCGGCCGCACCGTCGCCGTCAAGGCCCAGGTCCACACCGGCGGCCGGGGCAAGGCGGGCGGCATCAAGATTGCCTCCACCCCCGAGGACGCCCGGGCCGCCGCCCAGGCGATCCTCGGCATGGACATCAAGGGCCACACCGTCCGCAAGGTCCTCGTCGCCGGCGGCGTCGAGATCGCCCAGGAGTTCTACCTCGGCGTCGTCCTCGACCGCCCCCGCCGCCGCCACGTCGTGATGGCCAGCGCCGAGGGCGGCGTCGACATCGAGGAGGTCGCCCGCGAGCGGCCCGAGAAGATCGTCCGCGCCCTGGCCGACCCCTTGCTGGGTCTCCACCCCTACCAATCCCGCCAGATTGCCTTTTCCCTCGGCGTCCCGCCCGCCCAGGTCTCCGGCTTCGCCGCCATCGTCCAGAACCTCTTCAAGGCCTACGTCGCGACCGACGCGACGCTGGCCGAGATCAACCCGCTGATTCTCACCCGCGACGGTCAGTGGCTCGCGCTCGACTCCAAGATGAGCTTCGACGACAACGCCCTGTTCCGCCACCCGGAGCTGGAGGACCTGCGCGACCCGGACGAAGAGAACGCGACCGAGCTGGAGGCCCGCCGCTCGGGCATCTCCTTCGTCAAGCTCGACGGCGATATCGGCTGCATCGTCAACGGTGCCGGCTTGGCGATGGCGACGATGGACGCGGTCAAGCTGCACGGCGGTGAGCCGGCCAACTTCCTCGACGTTGGCGGCGGCGCCAGCGCCGACCAAGTCGCCAAAGCGTTCGCCCTCGTCACAGCCGACCCGGCGGTGCGCGGCATCCTGATCAACATCTTCGGTGGCATCACCCGCGGGGATATCGTCGCCCAGGGGATCACCGAGGCGCTCCAGAAGGTCAACGTTTCGGTGCCGATCGTCGTCCGCCTCTCCGGCACCAACGCCGAGGAGGGCAAACGGCTGCTTGCGGCGGCCGGCTTGACCGCGGTCGACAGCATGGACGAAGCGGCGGCGGCGGTGGTCCGCGCGGCGGCCTGACCGGGAACCGACACCATCGCGAGCGGGAGGGAAGCGGGCCGGTGAGCATCCTCGTCGACAAGGACACGCGGCTGCTGGTCCAGGGGATCACCGGCCGCGAAGGGTCGTTCCACACCGAGCAGATGGTCGAGTACGGGACGAACGTCGTCGCCGGGGTGACGCCAGGCGGCAAGGGCAAGGCGGTCGCCGGCGTCCCCGTCTTCGACACCGTCGCCGATGCCGTCGAGGCCACGCAGGCGAACGCCTCGATCATCTACGTCCCGGCGCGGTTCGCCCCGGACGCCGTCTACGAGGCGGTCGACGCCGGCATCCCGTTCGTCGTCTGCATCACCGAGGGCATCCCCGTCGCAGACATGGTGCCGGTCTACGCCTACGTCCGGCAGCGGGGTGCCCGCCTGCTCGGCCCGAACTGCCCCGGTCTGATCACGCCCGAGCAGGCGAAGGTCGGCATCATGCCAGGGTTCATCCACGCCCCCGGCCCGGTCGGCCTCGTCTCCCGCTCGGGAACCCTCACCTACGAGGTGGTCGACGCGTTAACCCGGGCCGGCCTCGGCCAGAGTACGGCCGTGGGCATCGGCGGCGACCCGGTCATCGGTACCTCCTTCGTCGATGTCCTGGAGCTGTTCCAGGCCGACCCGGCGACGGAGGCGATCGTGATGATCGGCGAGATCGGCGGCAGCGACGAAGAGGTGGCCGCCGAGTTCATCCGCGACCGCGTCGACAAACCCGTAGTCGGCTTCATCGCCGGCCGCACCGCGCCGCCGGGCAAGCGGATGGGCCACGCCGGGGCGATCATCTCGGGCGGCACCGGCACCGCCGCCGAGAAGGTCGCCGCCCTCGAAGCCGCCGGCGTCCGCGTCGCGGACCGCCCCTCGGCCGTGTCCGGGCTGCTACTGGAGGCGATGGGCGCGAGCAAAGGCTGAGCTGATGGCGCTTCCCGTCCGACCCTTCACCTTCGAAGATCTTGCCGCGCTGCCGACCGACGGGTTCCGGCACGAGTTGATCGACGGGGAGTTTCATCTGTCGCCGGCGCCCAGTTACCTGCACCAGCTCTTCGTCCAGGAGTTGGAGCGCCGTCTATCCGAACACGTCCTGCGGCACGGCCTCGGCGTGGTGTTCCAATCGCCCGCGGACGTCAAGCTGAACGATTTCACCGGCATCCAGCCGGATCTGTTCTGCGTCCGGCGCGGTCGGGCCAACGTGCTCCGCTTTCCCATCATCGACGGAGCGCCCGACCTCGTCGTCGAGGTTCTCTCTCCATCGACTCGCACCTACGACCGCGAAATCAAGCAGGATGCGTACACCGCGGCGGGTGTTGCGGAGTATTGGATCGTCGATCCCGACGTCGAGTCTGCACTTGCACTCGGGTTGACGCCCAACGGCTACCACCCGCTTCCACAGGAACGGGGCCGGATCAGTTCGGTCGCGGTCGCCGGATTCGTCCTCGACGTCGCCGACCTGTTCCCAGCAGTCCGCGCCCAGGTCGCGCTCCTGACCGATCCGGAGCCGGACGAGGCACCGTAGCGGAACCCCAGCCCTCGTCTTTGCCAGCTCGGATTGCGGTCTCCACCGGTTGGCGTCGGTGCTGATCCGCCTCAGCCCCCCGGCGTCGCCTCCGCGTTTGCGTCGGCCGAAGGCCTCTCCTCCGCCCCGCCCGACACATGGTCGACGTCGAGCAGCATCCAGACGGTTCCGCTCGGATCGTCTCGCGAGTCGTAGTCGCGGGGGTAGGCGCACTCGCACGCGATCGCGAAGAGGTTGCCCTTGCGCGTCGGGACCTGCCCCGCGGCGACCTTCAGCGTTCCTTCAGCGACGGTTCAGCCCCGGCTCAGCCTCCGCGTCTATCCTCGCTCCAGGTCAACCCGGGACGGCCAGAGCGGCCGACCCCAACCGATGAGGAGCACATGGGACCAACGACTCCAACGCGGCCGAGCCGCATCGCCATGCTGTCCGGGGCCGCTTCCGCCGTCGTCGTGGGCGCACTCCTGACCGGATCGCCCGTCATCGCTCAGGAGAGCCCCGACGCCACCCTTGCGGCCTGCGGTGCCTCGGCCGCGGATTCCTCGGTCGCCGACGTCGCGGAAAAGGTGAACCCCGCCGTCGTCACGATCACTAACCTGCAGCGCGGCGGCATGGACCTGCCAGAGGGCATTATCGGCGGCGACGAACCGATCGGCGGCGCGCGGCCGGTCGGTACCGGCACCGGCTTCATCGTCGACAACGAAGGCCACGTCGTCACCAACGCCCACGTCGTCGACGGCGCCTCGGACCTGGTGGTCGCCTTCGAGGATGGCCGGGAGGTCGCGGCCACGGTGGTCGGCCAGGACGATCTCCTCGACATCGCCGTCGTCCGGCTCGATCTTCCGGACGGGAGCGGCGTCCCTGCGGTCGCCTGCTTCGGCGACAGCGAGACGTTGCGGCCCGGCGACCAGGTCGTGGCGATCGGCAGCGCCCTGGGCGAGTTCACCAACACCGTCAGCGAGGGCACCGTCAACGCCAAGGGCCGCACCCTCGACGGCGGTTACGGCCTGTCGAGCCTGATCCAGCACGACGCCGAGATCTGGCACGGCAACTCCGGCGGTCCACTCCTGAACCTGCGCGGCGAAGTGGTCGGGGTCAACGCCGCCGGCATCTCGGGGGAGATGATGGGCACCGCCCCGGCCGACATTGCGTTTGCGATCGACGGCAACGCCGCCCGCACCTCGGTCGAGAGCATCATCGTGGACGGCACCGTCGAGCGCCCCTACCTAGGGATTCAGGGCGAAACCCTGCCGCTCGGTCATCTCGTCGACGATGTGGTCGCCAGCGGCCCGGCTGCTGACGCGGGCCTGCTCCCCGGCGATGTCATCGTCGCGATCGACGGCGAAGCGGTCACCCGCAAGACGGCGCTCCTCGATATCCTCCTCCAACGCAACGCGGGGGACACGGTCGAGGTCACGGTCGACCGCGACGGTGACCAGCAGACGCTCCAGGTCATCCTCGGGGAACGCCCGGCCGGGACGAACTAAGGGCTGCCGTTCCCGTTCATCCCCTCCCTGCCGACGAGGGGGCGGCCGCTCGGCCGCCCCCTCGCCGTGTCCGCGGCGGCCTCCTGGGGTACCATCGGCGGCACGAGGTGACCCGATGGCAGTGAACTCACAGGAAGGATTGGCTGCTCTCCCCGGCCCGATCCGCATCCTGGTCGTCGAAGACGAACCAGGCATCGCAGGGTTCGTCCGCCGCGGCCTGATCTTCGAGGGGTACGCGGTCGAGGTGGCCGAGGACGGCCGCGCCGCCCTCGCAGCACTGCGCGAGCGGCGGCCGGACGTGCTCGTGCTCGACGTGATGGTCCCCGGCGTCGACGGCGTCGAGATCGCGCGTCGGATCCGCGCTGCCGAGCAGGACGAGGCCCGACCTCCCCTGCCGATCCTGATGCTGACCGCCCGTGACGGCGTCCCCGACCGCATCGCCGGTCTCGACGCCGGCGCAGACGACTATCTGGTCAAGCCCTTCGATTTCGACGAGCTGCTCGCCCGTCTGCGAGCGCTCCTGCGGCGCGTCGGCGGACCAGTCCTCGATGGCGGTGGTTCGACGCTCCGGTTCGCCGACCTGACCCTCGATCCCTCGACCCGGTCGGTCCTCCGGGGCACGCGGGCCCTCTCGCCGACACCCCGGGAGTTCGATCTGCTGGTGCTCTTCCTCCGCCACCCGAACCAGGTCCTCACCCGCGGGACGATCATGGATCGCATCTGGGGGTCAGACTTCTTCGGCAACTCGAACGTGCTCGAGGTCTACGTCGCCAACCTCCGCCGGATGCTCGAGGCGGAGGGCGAACCTCGCCTGATCCAGACGGTGCGAGGCGTCGGTTACGTCTTGCGCCCGGCACCACCGGGGTGACATCTCGGATGTCTACTCGAGGGGTCGTCTCGCTCCGGTTCAAGCTCACTGCCTGGTATGCCGGGCTGCTGGCACTCGTCCTGGTTGCGGTGGCGGTCTCGGTCCTGAGGCTCGCCGAGGGGCGGCTGCTGGCCGACATGGACGCCCGCCTCTTCAACACCGCAGACGACATCGCCGGCGTCATTGGCGAGCAGCTTGCAGCCCGTCAGGGCTTCGGCCCGCCCGTCCGGTTCGACGAGGTCGTGCCCGCCCTCGGCTCGTTCACGTCCCGCGGGCTGCTCATCCAGATCGTCGACGACGACGGGCAGGTCGTCCGCCGCTCGGAGGCGGCGCCCACCGATCCGCTGGTCCCCACGGCAGGTCCAGACGGAGCGCGGCAGGCGGAGCGCCTGACGGCGGAGGCGAACGGCTGGAGGGTGCGGGTGATCGACTACCCCCTCCTGCTCGCCGCTCCCTCCGGCGAATCCCGGCCGATCGGCGCCGTGGTGGTCGGCGAGCGGATGGACACCTTCCGGGAAACACTCGACTCGGTGCGCCAGGTCTTGCTCCTGACCTCAGCCCTGGGCCTGGCGCTGGCGATTCTCGGCGGCTGGTTGCTCGCTGGTCGGGCGCTCCGGCCGATCGATCGGATCACGGCTACCGCCGCCGCGGTTGCCGCCGGCCACGGGGCCGCCGCATCGCTCGGCCATCGACTCGACGTGCCACCCTCGGGCGACGAGCTGGCTCGGCTCGCGGCGACCTTCAACGCCATGCTCGACCGTCTCCAGGAAGCGTTCGTCGCGCAGCGCCGCTTCGTCGCCGACGCCTCGCATGAGCTGCGGACGCCGTTGGCCGCGATCCGCGGCAACACGGACGTGCTCGTCCGCCAGGTGGCGACGCTGCCGGACCACGCGATCCGCCACGACCTGCTGGAGGCCGCGGCTGACATGCAGCGAGAGAGTCGACGGATGGGCCGGTTGCTGGACGACCTCCTGCTGCTCGCGCGCAGCGATGCTGCTGCGGCGGAGGGCGTCGAGCGGGACCTGCGGTCTCCGATCCGGCTCGACGAGGTCGCCCGCGACGCGCTCCGGGTTGCGGCGGGGCTGGCCGACGGTCAGGACCTGCGACTCGACGCCGAGCCGGTGACGGTGCTCGGCGACCGCGACAAGATCCTCCAGATCACCCTGGCATTGCTCGACAACGCGCTCCGCCACACCCCAGCCGGCAACCGGGTCACAGTTGCCGTCCGGCCCGGTGGCTCGGGCTGGGCCGTGCTGGAGGTTCGCGACGCTGGGACCGGCATCGCCGCCGAGCACCTGCCCCGCGTTTTCGACCGCTTCTTCCGGGTCGATGAGGCGCGCGCCAGGGAGGCGGGCGGCACCGGCCTCGGCCTGGCGATCGCGCAGACGATAGTCCGCGCTTACGGCGGCGAGATCACCGCCGAAAGCGCTCTTGGCGCCGGCAGCGCGTTCCGGGTCCGGCTCCCAGCGGCGCCGGTGCCGGTGCCGGGTACCTCATCGCATCCCGAGGACTTCGCCGCACACCGCTCCGGTTCGGTCACGAAGCCGACCGGC
Source organism: uncultured Thermomicrobiales bacterium (assembly GCA_902806345.1). Taxonomy (GTDB): domain Bacteria; phylum Chloroflexota; class Chloroflexia; order Thermomicrobiales; family UBA6265; genus CADCWF01. Next base: position 17,575 of record CADCWF010000098.1, on the reverse strand, counting down.
TGACGAACGCTGCCTCCGCGGGTGCGGCCGCGGGGACGAGCCGGACTGGATTCGCTCGGCTAGAGGAACAGGATCAGCGCCGCACCTAAACCGCCGACCAGCACCACGAACCCGATTGGGATGACCAACCCGAGGAACGAATCCTTCGAGAACCCGAGCCGGTAAATCCCCGTCAGTTCCTGGAATCGCTCCAACATTGCTTCCACCTCGGTCATCGCCGGCGGACGTGCCGAGCATCCCGCCCGGTCCGTCCAGAGCCGCTCAATCGCTTCCGTTCGTCCGATGATAGCGCAGCCCCGTGGCCTACCGGGGCTACTCGGCGCCCGACCCGCCGCGGTTCGCCGCTGCCACCTCCTCCCCCGTCGGACGGGCCGTCGGAAGCGCCCGCATCGCCGGAAAGAGGATCACGTCGCGGATCGAAGGCTGGTCGGTGAGGAGCATCACCAGCCGGTCGATCCCGATGCCGACGCCCCCGGTTGGCGGCATCCCGTACATCAAGGCGTTGACGTAGTCCTCGTCGATCGGCATCGCCTCCTGGTCGCCGGCGTCGCGGTCCCGCTGCTGCTCGACGAAGCGCGCCAACTGGTCGAGCGGGTCGTTCAACTCGGTGAAGGCGTTGCCGATCTCGCCCCCACCTAGGTAGGGCTGGAACCGCTCAACGTGGGTCGGGTCATCCGGCTTGCGCTTCGCCAGTGGGGATAGCTCCACCGGATAGTCGACCAGGAATGTCGGCTGGATCAGGTTGGGGCGGACGAACTGCTTGAGCAGCTCGTCGACGATCCGCGGCCAGACGGTCCCCTCCGAAACATCGGCGCCGGCTGCGCGGGCCGCCGCCAGGAGGCAAGCCTGGTCCGGGTGTGCGACGTAGTCGACGCCGGACGCATCGCGGATCGCCTCGCGCAGGGTGCGCCGCGGCCAGGGCGGCGAAACATCGATCTCGTGCCCCTGGAAGGTGAAGCGGGCGGACCCGAGCGCCTCCCTCGTCACCTGCACCACCAGCGCCTCGACCGTCTCCATCATGGTCAGGTAGTCGGCATACGCCTCGTAGAACTCGAGCATCGTGAACTCGGGGGAGTGGTTGCGGTCGATCCCCTCGTTCCGGAAATCCTTGGTGATCTCGTAGACACGCTCGAAGCCGCCGACGATCAACCGCTTGAGGTAGAGCTCATCGGCGATCCGCAGGTAGAAGGTCTGCCCGAGCGCGTTGTGGAAGGTGGTGAAGGGGCGGGCCGCGGCGCCTCCGTAGAGGGGCTGCAGCGTCGGCGTCTCGACCTCGAGGTACCCGCGGTCGTCCAGGAACCGGCGGATCGTGCGGATGACCACCGTCCGCGTCGCGAAGACGCGGCGGGGCTCGGCGTTGGCGATCAGGTCGGCGTAGCGCTGCCGGTAGCGGGTCTCCGTGTCCTGGAGCCCGTGCCACTTCTCGGGCGGTGCGTTCAGCGCCTTGGCGAGCATCGTCATGCCGCCGACCCGGAGCGACACCTCCCCCATCCTGGTCCGAAAGAGGTGCCCTTCGGCCTGGACGAAGTCGCCGAGGTCGTAGAGTTTAAGGAGGCGATCGAACTCATCCACGCCGATGTCGTCGCGGCGGACGTAGAGCTGTAGCTCGCCGGAGCCGTCGCGGAGGTGGGCGAAGAGGGTCTTGCCCTGGTGGCGGCGGCTGACCAACCGACCGACGAGCGTCACCGCCTCGGCGTCTTCGCCTCCCTCCGGCAAACCGGGTTCGATCTGGGCGAAGCGGGCCAACGCCTCGTCGACCCGGTGGCTCCGCCGCGCCCGAGTCGGGTACGGGTCGTAACCGACCTCGCGCAGGGCCGTCGCCTTGGCCAGGCGGATCTGCTGGAGCTCCGACAGGTCCATCGCCGCGCGGGGCTCACCCACCATCGAGCCTTGGTCCTCACCGTCGTTCACTGCCGCTCCCGGTCGTCCGGATACCCGACCTGTCACGATGGAACCCGCTCAGGCGACGTCGACGACCGTGTAGAGCATCTCGCCCGCGGGAGTACGGACGGACGCTGAGTCCCCCTTGCGGCAACCAAACACGGCCCGACCAACCGGCGACTCGGTCGAGATCGTGCCAGCGAGGGCGTTGGCTTCCTGCGGGGAAACGAGCGTCCACATCTCTTCGTCGCCGTCGTCGCCACGCAGCGTCACCCGGGAGCCGAGACCGACCGTGCCGTCACCCGTCGCCTCGACGAGGACGGCATGGCTCAGCGTGTGTTCGAGTTCCTGGATCCGCGCCGAAACGATGGCCGCCGCTTCCTTCAGTTCCTCGTACTCGCTGTTGTCCGAGACATCGCCCGATTCCGTCTCGTCCTGGATCCGAGCCATCAGCTCCGGCCGCCTCCGGGTTCGGAGATCCACGAGCTCTTCTTCGAGGCGTACCTTCCCGGCCGCCGTCAGCGGCACCGTCCGCTGTGCCATCGATCGGTCCTTTCGTCGGAGGGTGATCCCCCCGTGAAGCCACCGCGTCCAACCGGAACGCCGCGACAGGCGGCCACCCCTATGCGCCATAGACGACAGAAAGCCGGTGGCACGTGCCCCCCGGCTCCCCGGCTGATGTGGCGAGTATAGGGCCGGGCCAAAGCTCCGTCTATCGAACCGCAACGTGACCCGGACAGGTTTCCATCGGCGCCGGGATCCCCGAAAGTCATGGTAGACTTGAACCAATTCATCGCCCAGTTGCCGCCGGATTGCCTGCGCCGGCGGTTTTCCGTGCCGGCCGAATACATCCCCGCGAGGTTCCGAACCCGTCATGCCCGTCGCGATCAGCCCCCTCTCCGGACGCCGCGTCGATCTCGCCCCGCAGCAGCCGGGCGTCGTCGTCGGGGTAGCGCCGGCGTCGCTGGCGATGGAGCTTGGGATCGAACCGGGCGACCGCGTCGTTGGCGTCAATGGGCAGCCGTTGCTCGACGCCCTCGACTTTCAGTTCCACGCTCAGGCCGAGCTCGTCGTCCTTGATGTTGAGCGGGCGGGCGTCCTTCTTCGCTATCGGCTGGAGTTGGAGGGCGACGAGTACTGGGGGGTCACTTTCGACGACCCCACCTTCGACGGCGTCAGGGTCTGCGAGAACGCCTGTCCCTTCTGCTTCATCAAGCAGATTCCGAAGGGGATGCGCCGCTCGCTCTACGTGATGGACGATGATTTCCGCTACTCGATGCTCTACGGCAGCTTCGTCACCTTGACGAACCTGACCGAGGACGACTGGCGGCGGATCGAAGAACAGCACATCTCGCCGCTCCACGTCTCCGTCCACAGTACCGACCCCGAGCTACGGGTCGCCCTTGTCGGCAACCCCAAGGCCGGCCGGATCATGGAGGATCTCGCCCGCCTAGAGCGCGCCGGGATCGACTTCCACGCCCAGCTCGTCCTCGTCCCCGGCGTCAACGACGGCCCCGAGCTGGATCGTTCGCTGCGCGACCTCGCCACGTTCGGGCCGCACCTCAGGTCCGTCGCCGGGGTCCCGGTCGGCCTCTCCCGCCACGGCCAGGAGCGCCAGAGCAAGCAGGTCCGCCTCTCGCGCACCTGCATGCGGACGCTCCCGGGCAAGCAGATCTCGGTACGGCGGTACGAACCGGACGAGGCCCGCGCCGTGATCCGGCAGAGCGAGACCTGGCAGGACCGCTTCCGGCAAGAGCGGGGTGACCCGTTCTTCTACCTGGGTGACGAGTTCTACTTGATGTCCGGGCTGCCGGTGCCGGACTCGGAGCACTACGGCGGCTTCCCCCAGATTGAGGACGGCATCGGCATCACCCGCCACTTCCTCGACCGCCTGGACACCTACCTGCGACGGGCGCGCCCTGGCTCGCTTGTGGAGTCCGAGGGCGTGGTCGCCTGCGGCGAGTTGATTGCCCCGACGATGAGGGACGCGGTCGACCGCTTCAACGCCATCACCGGTGCCGCCCTCGACGTCGTCGCCGTCGAGAACGTCTACCTCGGCCGGGAGATCAACGTCTCCGGCCTCCTTGGTGGGCGCGACCTGTTGACAGCTTTCGCGAACCGGCCGGACTCGGCCCCGCTCTACGTCTCCGACCGGATGATCTCGCAGCGGACGGGGACACTCCTCGATGACATGCGGCTCGACGAGGTGGGCACCGCGCTGGGCCGCCCGATCGTGCCGGCGGCCGACCTGTCCGAGGTCGCCCGCGATCTGCGGCAGCGGCGCCGGAGCGACGTCCGTCGCGCCGCGTGACGGCTGGTTCGCTCGAAGTAGGCGCGCTCCCGTCCCATCCTGACGGCGTGGTCCTCGCCCTCGTCGTCGCTCGCCGGTCGTCCAAGACGGAGTTCGACTGCGTCGACCAAGGCGCCGTTCGGGATCGTGTCGCCGCGCCGCCCGTCGACGACGCCGCCAACGCCGCGCTCATCCGATTCCTCGCTGAGGCGTTCGGACTGCCGAAGGGGTCTGTCCAGATCGTTGCCGGGCAGAGCGGCCGGCGCAAGCGCGTTCTGCTGGTCGGCCTGGTGCTTTCACCTGCGGTCGACGTGCTGGCGAGCGTCGTCAGCTGCGCTCGCGGCGGTTGAAGTGGTACTACGTCACGCCCCGCCTCGCTCGCCTGTCATTCCTTTAGCGGGTGGCCTCGATCTTCCCCGAAGATGTCGACGACGACCGAGGAGCCAGCCCAGGACCGACGCCGTAAGCACGAACATGGTGCCCAAGCTGATTGTGACGCCTGCCAGGCCGACGAGAAAGGGCCGGATGCCGGAAGCCCTCCCCTCGGTGGGCCGATACGCGCGGAGCCGCCACCAGAGGAGCACTGTTTCCACCATCGCCCGGAGGATGACGCGGACGCTGCCGCCACTGGCATGACCCGCGACCCGCGGGTAGTGGTGAACCCCGACCTGGATCAGGCGGGCGCCCTGCCGCCGCGCTTTCGCCTGGATCTCCGTGTTGATCAGCGCCCCCGGCGCCGAAAGTTCGAGCGACCGCAAGAGGTCGCCACGGAAGACCTTGAACGCGCAGTCGATGTCGCGGAGGTGGACCCCGAAGAGCAGGCGGACCACCACGTTGAACGTCTCGGCCATCACCCGCCGGTGGAGCGGGTCGCTACGCTCGAGGCGGAAACCGGCGACGATGTCGTAGTCGCCGACGAACGGGGCGAGCAGCTCCAGGTCGGCGATGTCGAACTGCCGGTCGCTGTCCATGAACATGACGTAGTCGCCGGTCGAGACGGCGAAGCCGGAGGTGAGCGCGCCGCCGTACCCACGGTTGCGCCCGTGATGAACCACCCGGACGCGGCGATCGCTCAAGGCGATCGCGTCGGCGATCGCACCCGTTCGGTCGCGGCTGCCGTCGTCGACGACGACGACCTCGAAGCGATCCGCGTAGGCGGGAAGCACGGCGAGCGCCCGTTCGACCACGGGCGCCAGATTGGCTTCCTCGTTGTGGGCCGGGAGCACAAGCGTCAGGCTCCCCGGCAGCCGGCGGACCGCGCCGTGCCCTCCCCCGGGGTCGGAGTCCGTCATCCGGCGGGCACCGGTTCGCCCGGTGACACGGCTTCGCCCTCGCTCTCAATCTCGGTCTCGGCCGGGAGGGGTGGCAGTTTCCGGTCGGGGTCGGCCGGGGACTTCCCCTTCATGTCCGGGCTCACGTTCCAGACGTTCCCGCGCGGGAAGAACTTCGTGTAGAAGTTGCGCTCCCAGAGCAGACTCCCGTCGCGGTCGAAGACTCGGCGGAGGTGCCCCACTTCTTCACCGATCGCCGCAATCTCGGTCTGGTCGATCGTGCCCGGCTCCAGCTCCGGGTCGACCACCTCGGCGTCGGGCTCGACCTGGAACTTTTCGCCCATGACCGGACCATCGGACTCGACGGTCCAGCCGAGGTCGGCGCCGTAGAGGTTGACGATGACGTTGACGCCGTCGGTCCACGACTCGACGAGCAGCCACGAATCGGTCGGGTTCTCGAACCGGAAATCACCCCAGGTGGAGGGATCCGGGGTCGGCTGCAGGATCGACGCGTCGAGCCCCGGCGCCCACCCGTCGTACTCGTAGAAGGGGATCCGCCAGCGGTGCGGCCACCACTCCGTGATCGGCATGCCGGCGAAATAGGCGGCCCGGAACACCGTCGTCGAGACCTGGCAGATCCCCCCGCCGATGTCGCTCCCGATCGCTTCGCCGAGGATGACCTGGGCTTCGACGAAGCCCTTGTCCTCGGTGATGTGACCGATCGAGTTGTTGAACGAATACTCCCCGCGGGGGGGGATCAGGGTTCCGTTCAGCAGCGCCGCGCCGACCTCGACGTTAATCGCCCGGCCGTCGGAGGAGCCCGAGTAGTTGGAACTTCCGCGGCCCAGCGGCGTCACGATCCCGAGGGCGTCGAGGTTGTTGCTGTCGATGGTCGGCTTGTCGATCTCGACCGGCGCGGCGACCGTTCCGTGGCCGCCGAGGAAGCTGTCCTGGACGAGTTCCGCCAGGGAGTCGGCCCGCAGCGTGGCGCCATCGACGCTCGGCACCGTCGAGACCAGGCGCTCGCCGTTCCAACCCACCTCGGCGTCGCTCGCCTCGCGATTGATCTCGGGTGCCAGGCGCTCCTCCAGCCAGGCGGCCAGCCCAGTCCGATCCATGCCCAGGGAAAATGCGGCCGGGCCCTGGGCGCTGGGATCGACAGACTGGGTGACGAACCGGCCGAGGTCTGCCGCCGGCAAGGTCCAGATGCCGCCGTCATGGGTCACCTGAACCGGGACGGCCATCGCCAAGCGGAGCTGGTCGCGGCCGGCTTTTAGGTCTGCGGCGCGGACGGCCGGGGGCTTGTCGAGGGTCGGCAAGGCGGCCGCGATCGGCCGCAGCATCGCCAGGTTGGTCTCGATCTCGGCGACGGCGCGAGGCCGATCGACCACGATACCAGCGACCTCCGGAACGATCTCGACGGATGTCCCCTCGATCGCAAGCGCCGCATTCCGCGGCGGCACCCCAAGCTCACGATCAATAGTGTCGAACCAGCGGGAGAGTGCGGCGTGGTCGAGGCGCATCGGCAGCGCGATCCGCTCGTCGTCGCGGACCAGCCCAACGACCGAACCGAGGCGGTCCCATGCCTCGGGCTCGCGGCCGACGGCGAGCGCCTCGGCCAACCCGCTCTCATGGTCGACGGTGAGCCCAATGTCGCGGAGCGCCGCCTGCCATTCCTTGCCGTCGTGCGAGAACGACGCGGTCGAGTTCTCGATGGCGGCGGCGCGTCCCTGGAGGGCATTGGCCGCTTGGGCGGTGGGCAGGCCGCCGACGGAGACATCGGCCACGACGACCGCCGGGTAGACGCGGTCGGCATGGGCTGTCCGGAGCAGGAGCAGCGTCGTCGCCAGGAGAAACAGGAGGAGCGCCCCCCCTGTCGCCACGCGGGAAAGGAGCCGCGGACCACGTCCCCCGAACGGATCGGACAACGGGAGTGCTCCGAGGACGGGCATTCCATCCGGCCGCGCGGATAGTGCCGGCAGGCGAACCGTTCCTGGAAAGAGCGCCTGACGTCGCACGCCGCCGTCCTCCGATACCAACGTTTCACCCTCGGGCGTCGGCGCCCACCAACAGTTGGAGGCGAATGGATCCGAATTGTACGACGTCACCAGGCCGGATGGCCGTTCGCCCCCCGACTGCGACGCCGTTCAAGAGGGTGCCGTTGGTACTGCCCAGGTCGCGCACCCACCACGCCCCGGCCTCGCGGACGATCTCGGCGTGCTCCCCGGAAAGGTACGGGTCATCGATCGCGACGGTGTTCCCGGACGTGCGGCCGATGGTGGTCACCGGCTCGAGCGGCCAGTTCCGCCCAGCCCTACCCGCCGCCCCCCCAACCTCCACGAGCCTGAGCGGCTCGTCCGGAGGGGCCGGGGTGTTGACCGAGGCAAGAGCCTTCAGCTCGCCGAGTCCGACCGAGACGACGAGGGCGATCGCCCCGTAGAGCAGCCCGATCAGCAGGACGCGGAGCGCCAGCGTGACCCACTCCTCTCCCGTCAGCGTCACCGTCCAGGCCGCTCCCCGTTCACGGCCAGCACCGCGACCGCGACCGAACCGAAGCCGAGTTCGTCGCCCGGACCGAACGCGGCGCCGGTGACCGGCTGCCCGTTCAGCGTCGTCCCGTTCCTGCTGCGAAGGTCGACCACCTTGGCCCCGCCGCGCCCGAGCTCCAATCTGGCGTGGTGTCGGGAGATATCGTCGGCCACGAGCACGATGTCGTTGTCCGGCGCCCGTCCGACCGTCGCCGCGGGCGGCCGCACCAGAACATCCTGTCCCCGCTGCGGACCGGTGAGCACCCGTAACCGGAGGCCGTCCGGCCGTCCCCGCGGCGGCATCGGGTCCATCGCCCTGGGCGCCGGCGGCGATCCGTCGTCGGTGGGCGGCGGCACCGTGGCGATGACGGCGGAAACGCGGATCTCCCGGCGGCGGACCGACTCTACCGGCTCGATCCTGACCCTGACCCGGTCGACCATCGTCCAGCTTCGCTTGGCGGCGACCTCGCCCAACCAGGTCTCCAACTGGCGGCCGAGGGCAGGTGCGTAGCCAGCGAAGGGCGCGAAGTCGGCCGGGTTGAGCGCCACCGTCAAGTCGTTCGGCACGAGCGTCGCGTCGACCGAGACGACGAGGTTGGCCGCCATCGTCTTCTCCAGCTTGCGCCCGATCTCGGCGGGTTGGACGGTGCTCCGGAACAGGCGCCCGACCGACCCCTCGACCAGCCGCTCGCAGGCTGCCTCGAACCGGTCCAGGACGCTCACCGCCGCCCGTTCCGGGCCAACCCGTCATCCGACGCCGCGGCCGTGAAGGGCAGACCGGGGTCCGCCCGCCGGAAGATCGCGCCGTGGAGGAGGGCGTAGGCGGCGAACACTTCGAGCGCGAAGGGGAGGTAGCCGCCGAATCCGAGGAGCGGCATCTCGAACAGCTTCGGTTCGCCGGCGAACGGCACCTCGTAGACCCACTTCGGCATCGCCCGCCAGTTCCACAGCTCCCAAAACACCCCGCAGATCAACCCGGCCGCCCAGAGGACGAGCACGGTGTCCCAGCGGCCGCGAGCCACCTCCGCCGAGAGGCTGTTCCAGCCGAGGAGCCGGTTGATCGGATCGAGCAGCAGGAAGAGCCCGATCCAGACCAGCGGGAAGGCGTAGCGCGGCACCAGCAGCGACAGGGCGAACAGTACGGCGCCGAGCACCGCGATCGCGACCAGGCCAGCCGGGGAAGGGTCGAGCCGAAGCCAGCGTCGCGCGCCGCCGAAGGCGGAGAACGTCCGGAGCAGCGCCGCCGTCGAGAAAACCGCGGGGAGGACGGTGCTGAAGGCGAGCGAGGCCAGCAACGCGTAGTGGACCGGGTCGTAGCGGTAGGGCAGGACGTATTGCCAGTTGTCGAGGAAGGCGTTGGCCCACTCGAAGAGCCACCAGAGCGGCACGCTGAGGACGAACAGTAGCGGCCACCGCCTGTGTCGGATCGAAAGCAGACTCTTCCCGGCTCGGGCAAACGTCAGGCCGTCGACGATCAGGATGTAGCCGAGCCAAAGCGGGAAGAAGGTGTGATAGCGGAGGGGCGCCGGCCCGATCCAGGAAACAACCCACGCCACCGCCATCAGCACCACCCCGACCCAGAGCCAGGTCGGAGCGATTTGCGACGGCTGAACCCGTTCGAATCGCGCGGAAAACTGCATCACCTGGTCCCGGTTCCCCTCAGTTGTGGGCGTCATGCGATTGTCGGTGGCGAGTATAGGACGCCGTCTTGAGCGGATGGATCAGGTCCATCGTCCGGGTCCGACTGGCTTGCCGCCGGCCGCGCTCACCCGGTCCGCGCGCTGCTATGATCGAGCGCGGGCCGGGGCCTCCAAGGTGGCGGACCGGCCTGGGTGGAGGTTCAGGCGGTGGCCCAACGTTCGGTCCGGATCGGCCCCTCGATCCTGGCGGCGGATTTCCTGCGGCTCGGCGAGCATATGGCCGAGGCCGAAGCGGCCGGCGCCGACTTCTTCCACGTCGACGTCATGGACGGCCGGTTCGTGCCGAACCTCGCCATCGGCTTGCCGGTGATGGAGGCGGTGCGGCGGGGCACCTCGCTCCCGATCGATGTCCACCTGATGGTGGCCGACCCCGCGGAATGGATCGCGCCCTTCGCCGCCGCCGGTGCCGACTCGATCACCGTTCACGTCGAAGCGGATCCCCACCTGCACCGAACCCTCCGCTCGATCGAGGAGGCGGGGGCCACCCCAGGCATCACCCTCAACCCGGCGTCACCCCTCGTGCTTCTGGAGGAGTGCCTGCCGATCGTCCACCAAGTGTTGTTGATGACCGTCAACCCCGGATTCGGCGGGCAGACCTTCATCCCCGCCTCGCTCGACCGCATCCGCCGAGTCCGGACCATGATCGACACCGCCAACCCCGGCTGCGCCCTGGAGGTGGACGGTGGGATCACGGCGCGGAACCTCCCCCGCGTCGTCGCGGCCGGCGCCGACACGATCGTGGCCGGGTCGTCGGTGTTCGGTCCCGGCGCCGTGGTGGCGGAGGCGATGGCCAACTTGAGAGCGGCGGTGACAGAGGCAGACCCGGAGTAATCCGCAGCGGACCACGTCAACTCGATCCCGTCCAGGTCGTCCGCACCGAATCGAGATCGCCGCCGTTCGAAGAACGACGACCCGGCACGGGGTCGCCGAGCGAAGGAGCGTCGTTGCCATGGATTGGACTCCGATCGAGCCGAGCTTCCACGTCCGGAGCTACGCCTTCGGCGAGCGGCTGATCCCTGAGCGTCTCGGCAAACGCGGTGTTCCCGACGGAGTCGTGGCGGAGACGTGGGAGGTGAGCGACTACCGAGATGCCCGCGCGACGGTCCGCTCCGGTCCCGGCACCAGCGGTCTCCTGCATGATTTGGTCATGACCCATCCCGACGGGCTCGTGGGGCAAGGCTGGCGCGGCCCGCACTTCCCGCTCCTCGACAAGTTCCTCGACGCCTCCCACATGCTGCCGGTCCACCTCCACGCCGACGACGAGACTGCCGCCCGCGTCTACGGGGAACCGAACGGCAAAACCGAGGCGTGGCACATCCTCTGGTGCGCCCCCGACGCCACGATCCTGACTGGCATCCGCCCCGGTCTCAGCGATGACGACCTCCGCGCCGCGTTCAAGCGGCAGGACTACCGGTCGGTCATGTTCGAGCACCCGCTGGCTTCGGGCGACACGGTCTACGTCCCCGGCGGCATCCTCCACTCGTTCGGCCCCGACACCCTCATCTTCGAGATCCAGCAGACGAGCGACCTCGGTCAGCACGTGATGCCGAACGACCTCCACGGCAATCGCCTCTCGGAGGAGGAATGGGACGCGGCAATCGAGCGGGCCCTGGCCGAACTGAAGCGCGACTTCCTGCCTCGGCCGCATCCAGGGCTGGAAAAACCGACCGACGGTACGGGCAACCGCTTCCGCGTCGGCGGCGCCGGCCCCCACTTCGCCATCGAGCGGTGGACCCTGGTCGCGCCCCACCGCGAGCCCGCCCGCCCCGAACGGTGCATGACCCTCTCGAACGTCGGCGAGCCGATCACGATTCGCTGGGCCGGCGGCGAGCAGACCGTGGGCCGGGCCGAGTCGCGGATCCTGCCGGCGGCGCTCGGCGAGTCCGAGATCGTCCCGACCGGAGCGTCGGCCGACCTCATCGCCTGCTACGTCCCCGACTTGACGCGCGACATCGTCGAGCCGCTCCGGGCGGCTGGCCACACGGACGAAGCAATCCGGGCACTTGGCGAGGTCGAAGCCGGGCCGGGGTGATCGCCTCGGTCTCGCCCGGCCGCGTACCGTCCGGTGTCCGATCTGTTTCTGTCGCAACCCCCCACGTCTGCCGACATGCACGACATGCGCGAGATGCGACAGAAACAAATCCGGCACGCCGTCGCCGCAGCCGCCCGCCAACCCTGCGATCCCACGCTCGGACCCGCGAGGAGGACCCCTGACCGGCTATCCAGTTGCCGCTGATCCCAGGCGCGCCAGGGCGTGCAGTTGGTCCTTCGACGATTCGTAGAGCTCACGGTAGACGGGGTAGTAGGCGTCGTAGACGGCCCGTTCCGCCGCGCGGGGCCGGAAGGTGGACGCCGGCTTCACCCACTCGCGGAGCGCGTCGAGACCCGGCACGAGTCCGGTCGCCAGCCCGACCAGGAAGGCATCGCCGTACGATGCGCCGATGGTCGTTTCGGGGACGTCCTGCGGCAAGCCGGCCGCGTCGGAGACGATCTGGAGCCAGAGCGGGTTCTTCGCGCCGCCCCCGACCGCGACCAGCCGCTTCGGCGTCGACCCCATCTGCTCCATCGTCTCCAGGTTGTGGCGGACGCCGTAGGCGGTCCCCTCGAGGCTCGCCCGATAGAGGTGGCCGAGCCCGTGGGAGAGGGTCAGTCCCGCGTACACACCTCGAGCGTTGGGGTCGTTGATGGGGGTGCGCTCGCCCGCGAAGTAGGGCAGGCAGACGAGTCCCTCGGACCCTGCGGGCACCGCCGCCGCGCTGTCCGCCAGTGCGGCGTAGGCGTTCGGACCACCGGCCGCTTCGGCGGCAACCTCCGAACCGCCCAGCGTGTCCCGGAACCAACGGGTCAGGGCACCGGTCGTCGACATCCCCCCCTCGATGGAGTACGAGCCTGGCAGCACGAAGGCGGTCGACCACATCCTCGCGTCGGGCACCGGATCGCGGGTGACGTGGATGAAGAACATCGTGGTGCCGTACATCACCATCATGTCACCGGGTTCGACCACCCCGACGCTGATCGCTTCGGCCGCCGCGTCGATCGTGCCGGCGGTGACCGGTGTCCCCACCGCCAGCCCCGTCGCCGCCGACGCTTCCGCCGTCAGCTCGCCGACGATCTCGGTTGGCCAGCGGAGCGGCGGCAGCGTGCCCAATTCGACGATCGGCTCCGCGAAGCGCTCGTCCCAGGCCAGGCCCCGGAGGTCGAAGAGCGGGTTGTAATAGGACGCCGTGTGCTGGTCCATCACGTGCTCGCCGGTCAGGCGGAGAACCAGGTACGACGAGGCGGCCAGGAGGTTCGCCGTTCGCCCGTAGATGTCCGGTTCGTGCCGCCGCAGCCAGAGGATTTTCGGCCCGATCGCCTGAGACGTGAGCGCCATCCCTCCGAGCTCGAACATCGGCTCCTCGCCGAAGCGGGCGTTGAGCCAGGCGATCTCTTCCGATGCCCGGGTATCAATCCCGTAGAGGATGCCGGGGCGGAGCGGCCGACCCCGGTCGTCGACCGGAAGCAGGCAGGCGCCGATGGCACTGACCCCGACGCCGGCGACCTGGTCGCCGCGGAACCCTTGCGCCCAAAGCTGACGGCATAGCCCGACGAAGCCGGCCCACCAAACGGCGTCGGCGTCGTGTTCTGCCCAACCGGGGCGGGGCAGGCTCAAGCCGTGCTCGATCGTCGCCGAGGCCACGATGTCGCCGATCGGCGTACAGAGCACGCCCTTGGCGCTGTAGGTGCCGATATCGACCCCGAGCAGCAGCTCCCCAGACATCGCCCATCGCCTCCCGCCCGACGCGGCCGCGCGCGGCAGGGCACACCGGATCATAGCAAAGGCCCTCGTCGACCCAGATCGGCGCGCGGCCGGACCGGGGATGACCGCCCCGCGCACGACGTACCATGTCCCAACCCAGCATTGCGCCACGGCGCGGCCGCGCACCCGCGAGCTCGCCATCGGGCGTTCTCCGGCGAGACTGCTGCGGGTCGTTTCGCCGCGCCGAGAACTGGCGCGGTTCTTGCTTCTCTTCTCCCGCGGCGCCGGCATCGAGACCGCTACGCGTCGATCCAGATCTCGCTCCCAAGGGGCAAAATCAGCGATGCTACCGCCTACGAACTTCGACCGCGTCGCCTGCGCCGTCTCCTCCCGTGCCGCCGAGCTGTTCCAGGCTCGCGTCCACGTGACGGACGAACGCGGCCGGGTCGTCGCCAGCAGCCCTCCCGGCAACGAGGGAGATCTTGAGGCCGGGGCGGGCGACGAAGAGACCGCCATCCGCGTCCCCCTCCGCTTGCAGTCGCGGGTTGGCGAGGTAGTCGTCCTTCCTCACCGGGGCGACGAGCGGATCCCGCCGCGGCTCGCCCAGGCGCTGGTCGATCTCGTCGTGGGCGAGGTTGCGATGACCGATCGCCTGCCGGACCAATCCGGGCTGAAGCACCGCTTCATCTACGAACTGCTCAACGGGGACGCCGGCGACCACGTGGCCGTCCTCCGCGACGCTCGCCTGCTGGGGATGGATCTCTCACCACCACGGGCCGTGATCCTGATCGACGCCGCTGGTTACGTCTCGGGCGAGGAGATCGAGTCACCGGAGGGAGCGAGCCGCCGCGTCCAACAGATCATCCGCAGCATCGTCGGGTTCTTCCACCTCCCGAACGACACGATCTGCGCCTGGAACGGCGACGCCGAGATTGCGGTCCTCAAGGCCAGCGACACCAAGAATCTGGAGACCTGGGTCGACCGCGAGGGCGACCCCGAGCCACCCGGCGCCTCGTGGACCAATTTGGCCGCGCTCAAGCGGGCCGGCCGGGCTCTCCTCTGCCGCCTCCGCCACGACACTGGCAGCGACATCGCCATCGGCATCGGCCGCTACCACCCCGGCATCGGCGGCCTCGCCCGCTCCTACAGTGACGCCCGCGCGGCGCTCATCTTGGGCCGCCGGTTCCACGGGCAAAACCGGGTCCACTGCCTGGATGGTCTCGGCATCCCCGCATTCGTCGGCCTCTCGGACGAGAACACCAAGGTCGGCCTGGCTCGCCACCTGCTCGGACCGCTCGATCACGAGCCAGACCTCTTGCGGACCCTGGAGGCGTACTTCGACGAGGACTGCTGCCCCTCGGCCACCGCCACCAAACTCTCGATCCACCGCAATACTCTCGGCTACCGGCTCGACAAGGTGCAGACCCTGACCGGCCTCAACCCGCGCCGATTCGACGATGCGGTCCAGGTCCGACTCGCGCTCGTGCTCCGCTCGCTCGCGGCCTGAACAACGAATCGGTTCCCCGCCATGCGGGGCTGGAGGAACGCTTCGATGGCACTGGTCGACGTGCTGATCCCGACTTGTGGGCGCAAGACGGGGCTCGCCGTGACGCTGACAAGCCTCTACGGGCAGACGTTCCGCGATTTCGACGTCATCGTCTCCGACCAGACCGCGGACGACGACAGCTACCTGGACAGCATCGAGATCCGGACGCTGGCGCAAGCCCTGCGACGGCGCGGCCACCAAGTCCAACTCCACCGCCACCTCCCACGCCGGGGCCTGGCCGAACAGCGCCAGTTTCTCCTCGAGCAGAGCCGCTCCAGCTTCGCCCACTTCATCGACGACGATGTCCTGCTCGAGCCGGAGACGATGGGTCGGATGGTCTCCGTTATCGAGCGCGAAGGTTGCGGCTTTGTCGGCTGCGCCGCGACCGGCCTCGATTACCTGGACGATGTCCGGCCGGACCAGCAGGCGATCGAGCTCTGGCACGAGTCCGTGGAACCGGAGCCATTCGGTCCGGATGACATCCCCTGGGACCGCCACAAGGTGAACAACGCCGCCAACCCGCTCCACCTGGAGAACCGCCTGTGGGATGGCGGCGACCCCGTCCGCTACAAGGTCGCCTGGGTCGGCGGAGCCAACGTGCTGTTCGACCGGCAGAAGCTCCTCTCAGTCGGTGGGTTCGGTTTCTGGGACCGCTTGCCGGTCGAGCATGCCGGGGAGGAGGTGGTGGTCCAGTTCCTCCTCCTGAACCGCTTCGGCGGCTGCGGCATCCTCCCCGCCGGCACCTACCACCTTGGTCTCCCCACCACGGTGGAGGATCGGGGACGGAACGCGACCGAGCTCTTCGGCCGACTCCTCGCGGGGCTGGACAACGGGCATGCTCCCCCTGCCCACCACTGCGCCCCTGCGCTCGCGCTTTCGGGAGCGCAGTAGGGGTGCCACACCCCGCCTCGCCCGCCGCGTCGGCCCCGCGTGTCTCCGTCGTCATTCCCACCTTCAGGCAGGAGCCGTTCGTCCGCCGCGCACTCGATTCCCTCCTTGCCCAGCGATTCCGGGAGTGGGAAGCGATCGTCGTCGACGACGGCTCGCCGGATTCGACGGCGGCCGTCGTCCAGCCCTACCTCGAAGATCAACGGGTCTCGCTCGTCCGGTTGCCCGGCAATACCGGCCTGGGCCACGCCCTCAACACCGGGCTCGATCGGGCGCGGGGAGGGTCGGTCGCCTACCTGCCGACCGACGACGTCTGGTACGCCGACCACCTCTCCACCCTCGTTGCCTGCCTCGACGCCGCGCCTTCGGCGATCTTCGCCTGTTCGGGCGTCCGCCACCACTACAACCGGTTCGCGCTCGGCAAGATCGAGGGCGAACCGCTCCAGCTCGTGCAGACGATCCACCGCCGGACGGAGTTGCGCTGGCTGGAGCGGTCGGAACTGACGACGGACGACCTGGACCGGATGTTCTGGACTCGCCTCCGGGCAGAGGGAGATGGGGTCAGCACCGGCCTCGTCACCTGCGAATGGGTCGACCATCCGGACCAGCGGCACAAGCTGCTGCGCGAGTCCGAAGGAGGGATCAACACCTACCGGAGCTACTACGCGGTGCGGCAGCCGCTCCGGTTCCAGTCGTCGGTTGGGAACTACCAGGACGAGGTGACTCGCTACGCCCACTACCGCGAAAGGCCCTCACCGGTCGCCGGTGCTGACGGTCTAAAGATCCTGCTCGTCGGCGAGCTGGCCTACAACGCCGACCGGGTCCTCGCCTTCGAGGAGCGCGGCCACCGCCTCTTCGGCCTCTGGATGGAGCGGCCCTACTGGTACAACGCCGTCGGTCCCCTCCCCTTCGGAAATGTCGAGGACATCCCGTTTGCGTCGTGGCGGGACGAGGTCCAGCGGATCAAGCCGGACGTCATCTATGCCCTGCTCAACTGGCAGGCGGTTCCCTTTGCCCACGCCGTCCTCTCCCAGAACCCGGGCATCCCCTTCGTCTGGCACTACAAAGAGGGGCCGTTCATCAACCTCGAACGGGGCACATGGCGGGAACTCGTCGAGCTCTATAGCCGTGCCGACGGTGGGGTCTACTCCAGCCCCGAGATGCGCGATTGGTTTGCCACCGTCCTCCCCGAGGCGGTCCGCTCCCGGCCGACGCTGGTCCTCGACGGCGACCTCCCGAAGCGGGATTGGTTCGGACCCACCCGTGCCCCACTGCTCTCCGACCACGACGGCGAGACGCACACGGTCGTGACAGGCCGCCCGATCGGGCTTCACCCGGAAACGGTGGCCGAGCTCGCCGCGGAGGGGATTCATCTCCACTTCTATGGCAACTTCACGCACGGCCAATGGCGGGGCTGGATCGAACGGACGCAGACCCTCGCCCCCCTCCACCTCCACCTCCATGGGACGGTCGACCAGGAGCGCTGGACGGAGGAGTTCTCGCGCTACGACGCGGGCTGGCTCCACAGCTTCTCCAGCCGCAACGGTGGCGAGATCCAACGGGCAGACTGGGACGACCTCAACTACCCCGCGCGGATGGGCACCCTCGCGGCGGCCGGCGTGCCGATGATCCAGCGCGACAACGGCGGGTCCGTGGTCGCCACCCAGACGCTCGCCCGCGACCGCCGGCTCGGTCTGCTCTGGTCCGACGCGGCCGACCTGGTCAGCCAGCT
>CADCWF010000097.1 GCA_902806345.1 uncultured Thermomicrobiales bacterium | reverse complement strand
GGTGTGCCGTGGACGAGGAGGACGTCGAGCAGCCCGTCGGTGATGCGGCCTTCGGCGTCCAGCGGGCGGCCGGCGTCGGCGAACATCCGGGCGTAGAAGGGGGCGGCCGCGTAACCGGCGAGCTGCTCCTTCGCCGCGGCGTAGACCGCCGACCGGTCCGCCGAGAGGGCGACCGGGACGTGGGCGATCAGAGGCGGACGGGGTCGGCCAGCTCGGTTTGCGCCGGCCGCGAGCGCCGGGATCGCCTGTCGGAGCAGGTGCCCCGGCGGGCAGAGCCAGGAGATCGCGCCGTCGGTCAGCTCGCCCGCGAGTTCGAACGCCGGCGCCCGCAGCGCCGAGATGAGGACCGGGGTCCCCGGCGGATCCGCGATCTTGGCGTTGCGCGCCGTGTAGAAGGCGCCCTGGACGTCGACTGCCCCGGTCTGGAGCAGCGGCCGGACGATCTCGACGTACTCCCGCAGTTGCGCCAGCGGCCGGGAGAAGTCGAAGCCGAAGACGTCGACCATCGTCCGGGCATGGGCGGTGCCGATGCCGAGGCGCAGCCGCCCCGGCGCCAGCCCCTCCAGGGCAACGATCTAGGTGACGAGGCCGAGCGGATGGCGGGTGAAGGCGGGGACGATGGGGGTGCCGAAGCGGACCGGGTCGGTCCGCTCGGCGGTGGCAGCGAAGAGGGTGACGGTGTCGATGCCGACGGCGCCCATCACCGTCCAGACCGTCTCGACCACCGCGGAGTCGGCCCGGCCGATGAGGTCGACCGCCTGGGCCGGCGTCTAGGGCACGAACGCGAAGCCGATGCGGGGCACGGTGCTCCCTCCGATTGTGGGTGGTGGGGTGGCGGGGTGATCGGGTGGTAGGGGAGGGGACGGTCTCCTAACATTCCCCCTACAACCCCACCACCCTAGAGTGCGCTGCAAGATCCCTCGACGACCCCCAGTTGAGGTCAGGATAATCATATGACGAGAGCGGGATGCGGAGGGCGGCCGTGATGGACGTCTACTGCGAACGGGTTGGGCCGGGGTTGCTCGCGGAGCCCCTGAACGCGGTCACCAACGCGTCCTTCCTGCTCGCCGCGTGGGCCGCCTGGGTCTTGGCCGAACGCGGGGGCAGCCTTTCGCCTCGGGTCCGGGTGCTGGTTGCGCTGGCGGCCTCGGTCGGCGTCGGGAGCATCCTCTGGCACACGCTCGCGACGCCGTGGGCCCTGGTCCTCGACACCGTCCCGATCCTCTTCTTCATCGTCTGGTACGTCTGGCTCTATACGCGCGACGTCCTGGAACTGCGCCCGCGGTCCGCCGTCGCGTCCGTCGCGGTGTTCCTGGCGGCGACCTTCGTTGCCCTCCGGTACTCCCACGTCCTCCACGGGGCCCTCGTCTATACGCCGGGCCTGCTGGTGTTGGTGGTTCTGGGGGGCGTCCACGCGAGGGAAGCACGGCCCGAACGCTTCACGCTGCTCGCGGCGACCGGGGTGTACGCGGCGGCGTTGTTCTTCCGCACCATCGACCAGGAGGTCTGTCCCGCCCTACCGATCGGGACGCACTTCCTCTGGCACAGCCTGATCGGATTGGTCGCGTATCTGGCGATGCGCTGCCTGATCCTCAACTTCGGCCCGGAAGAACAACCCGAATGGAGCAACGACGGGCAAAGGATCCCTCTCGGTTGAGAGCCCCGTAACCCGCCTGTTCGGGCGTGTAGCCACACCCTCCCGTCGCTTGATCGTGTTGGTGGGGAAGGGATCGGTTGGCCGGTCATTACACGAGCCTCGATGGAGCGACCGTCCTCGACCGGGGGGCCCAGTCGGGGGTCTCCAACTCGCTCTTAGTCGGCCGCCAGCGGCAGACCGTGCTCCTTGCGGGCCTCCGGGCCCTCGAAGTCGTGGGAGATCTTGAAGCGCTCGTGGCGGCCATCCCAGGCGTGGGCGTGGGCCTTGGCCCGGATCCGCGCCATCTCGGCGTCGGGCAACGGGGCGAAGCCGCGGCCGATGGCGAGGTCCTGCTCCAGGATCGCCATCGAGTCGACGCCGACGCAGAGTGTCGAGACCGGCAGGCTGAGGGCGTAGGCGATCGCCTCCTGGGGGGTGACGTCCGACTCGCGGACGACCCGGCCGGAGGCGAGGCTCTTCATCCCGACGACGCCGATGCCGCGCGCCGCGGCCAGCGGCAGGATCTCCTGCTGGAAGGAGTTGAAATGCCAGTCGAAGACGGAGACCGGCATCTGGATGGCGTCCCAGGGGAAGTCCGGCGCCAGCTCCAGCATCCGGCGGAAGATGGCCGGGCTCTTGTGGCCGGTGAAGCCGATGAAGCGGACCTTGCCCTGCTCCTTCGCCCGCAGCATCGCCTCGGCGGCGCCGCCGGGGGCGAAGATCCGGTCCGGGTCGTCCGGCCAGACGACCTCGTGGATCTGCCAGAGGTCGACGGCGTCGGTGCGGAGGCGGCGCAGGCTCTCCTCCAGCTTGACCATCGAGTGATCGGCTTTGCGGTCGTGGGCGCAGTTCTTGGTCATCAGGAACGCCTTGGCGCGGTAGCCGTCCTGGGCCAGGGCCTCGCCCATCCGGTCCTCGGACTCGCCGTCGTGGTACTCCCAGGCGTTGTCCATGAAGGTGATCCCGGCGTCGATCGCGGCGTGGACGAGCCGGATGCCCTCGGCGCGCTCGGGGACGCCGATGTGGTAGCCGCCGAGGGCGAGGCTGGAGACCTCCTCGCCGGTGGTGCCCAGGGGCCGGGTGGGGATCGCCGCCGTCGTCAAGGTCGTACCTCCGTCTGGGTGGTCGGGCCCGCCGCCGACAGCCGCGGCCGGGCGGCTACGATAGCCTTCACGGGTCGAGGAGTCGAGGAGCCGGCCCGGCGTATCCGAGTGATACACTCGCTGACGACTTGACCCCGAATCCTACACACCGTCCCGCAATGCTTCCCCGAGGTGGCCGCTCCGTGGCAACCGAAGCCGACGCCTGCCGAACCTACGTCGTGCCGGCCCTCCACGCAGGCGGTTGGACGGACGACCGCATCTCGGAGCAGTACGCCATCAACGACGGCCGCATCATCGTCACCGAGGCGGGCACCCGCCGCGGCCGGCGCAAGGTGGCCGACTACGTTCTCCGCTACGCTCCCGACCTACCGATCGCCGTCGTCGAGGCTAAAGCCGCGCACAAGCGGGCGACGGACGGACTGGAACAGGCGAAAACCTACGCGCGGTTGCTCGGACTCTCCTTCGCCTACGCCACCAATGGCCCCGACATCGTCGAGTACGACGACCTGACCGGACAGACGGTCGGCGTCGACGCCTACCCGTCGCCGGACGAACTCTGGGGCCGCCTCCAGAAGGGACGCTCCCTCGCCCCCGGCGTGCTTGAGGCGTTGCTGGCACCCGACTTCCCGACGCCCGGCAAGCGGCCCCGCTACTACCAGCGGATCGCCATCAACCGCGCCGTCCAGGCCATCGCCGGGGGGCAGCGGCGCGTCCTCCTGACGCTGGCCACCGGCACGGGCAAGACCCCCGTCGCCTTCCAGATCGCCTGGAAGCTGTCCGAGGCGCGGTGGACGGTGCGCGGCGTCAAACGCAAACCGCGCATCCTTTTTCTGGCCGACCGCGATGTCCTCGTCGGCGAGCCGATGACGGACGACTTCGCGCCCTTCGGCGATGCGCTCTCGCGGATCGAGACGGCCGGCCTCACCCACGGCCGATCCGTCTACTTCTCGACCTACCAGGCTCTTGCCGGCGACGGCTCCGGGGCGCCGCTCTACGCCAGATTTGCGCCGGACTTCTTCGACCTCGTCATCGTCGACGAGTGCCACCGCGGCTCGGCCCGCGCCGATTCGGCCTGGCGGGAGATCCTCAGCTACTTCCACCTGGCCGCCCAACTCGGGATGACCGCGACGCCGCTGCGCGACGAGACGCGCGACACCTACGACTACTTCGGCCCACCCGTCTACACCTATTCGCTGCGCGACGGCATCGCCGACGGCTTCCTGGCGCCCTACCGCGTCCACCGCGTCGTCACGGATGTCGATGCCGCGGGGTGGCGGCCGGTTGCCGGGCAGAAAGACCGCTACGGCAACGCGATCCCGGACGAGCTCTACGGCACGGCCGATTTCGAGCGGCGGGTCGCGCTGCGGCCGCGGACGGAGGCCATCGCCGCCCACCTTGCCCGCCACCTGGAGCAGACCGACCCGCTGGCCAAGACCATCGTCTTCTGCGTCGACCAGGAGCACGCCTCGGCGATGGCCATCGCCCTCGGCAACCGGCTTCGGGCGCAGGTCGCCGAGTACCCCGACTACGTGGCGCGGGTGACGGCCGACGAGGGCGACGTCGGGCGTGGCCACCTCTCCCACTTCCTGGACATCGACCGCCCCTCGCCGGTGATCCTGACCACCTCGCAGTTGCTGACGACCGGCGTCGACGCGCCGACCTGCAAGAACATCGTCCTCGCCCGGATGGTCGGCTCGATGGTTGAGTTCAAGCAGATCATCGGGCGCGGCACCCGGGTCCGGGAAGACTACGGCAAGCTCTCCTTCACCATCGTCGACTACACCGGCTCGGCCACCCAGCACTTCGCCGACCCCGAGTTCGACGGCGACCCGGTCGTCGTTGAGCGAGAGACGATCGACGCCAACGGCGAGACGGTCGGCGAGACGACGCTGATCGACAACCGGGGCGAGCCGGACGAGGCGGACCGGGTCGGCCTCGGCGAAGGAGATGGGCGCTTCGGCTCGGACGGTGAGCGCGGGCGGCGGCCCAAGTACCACGTCGATGACGGGAGCGTCGGCATCGCCACCCAGCTCTACTACGAGCTCGACCCGCATGGCGACGTGCTGCGGACGCTGTCACTTTCCGACTTCACCGCCGAGCGGGTGCGCACCCTGACCTCGACCGCGCCGGACCTGCGGGCGGCCTGGATCGACCCCCGGCAGCGAGGCGAGTTGCTGGCCCGCCTGGAGGAGGTCGGGTTGCCCATCGACGAGCTCGGCGCGAAACTGGGCCAGCCGGAGGCTGATACCTTCGACCTCCTCTGCCACCTCGCCTACGGCACGCCGGTGCGGACCCGGTGCCAGCGCGCCGACCGCCTCGCCCGCGAGCGGGCCGATTTCTTCGCCCGCTACGGTCCCGAGGCGCCCGCCGTCCTCGGCGACCTGCTCGACAAGTACGCCCGCTTTGGCGTCTCCCAGCTCGCGCTGCCGGATATCCTGAAGATCGAGCCGGTCTCCCGTCGCGGAACCCCGACCGAAATCGCGACCCTCTTCGGCGGCGCCGAGCGGCTGCACGCCGCCGTGATCGATCTGCAGGCGCTGCTCTACGAGGAATCGGCCGCGTAGTCGGCCGCGGGAGGACGGATGGCCCGGACGCGGACGGCGTTAGCGCCCCAGACCACGGCGCAGGCGCTTGGCGGCGCGATCAAGAGCGCCCGCGACATCATGCGAAAGGACAAGGGGCTCAACGGCGACCTCGACCGGCTGCCGATGCTGACCTGGGTCATGTTCCTTAAGTTTGTCGACGACCTGGAGCGCGGCGCCGAGGTCGAGGCGACGCTGGCTGGCAAGCCGTTCCGCCCCGCCATCGCGCCGCCCTACCGCTGGCGCGACTGGGCGGCCGACCCGGCCGGGATCACCGGCGACGATCTGCTTGCCTTCGTCAACGACGAGCGGGCTTCCCTCCCCGGCGGAGGGGAGGGGGCGGGGCTCTTCGCCTACCTACGGGGGCTGCGCGGGGACGCGGGCGCCGACCGCCGCGACGTGGTCGCGACCGTCTTCCGCGGCCTCTCCAACCGGATGCAAAGCGGCTACCTGCTGCGGGAACTGATCAACCGGGTCGAGAAGATCCACTTCGCCTCGTCGGACGAGATCCACGTCCTTGGCACCCTCTACGAGTCGCTCCTGCGGGAGATGCGCGACGCCGCCGGCGACAGCGGTGAGTTCTACACGCCGCGCCCGCTGGTCCGCTTCATCGTCAAGGCGCTCGACCCGCGGCTGGGCGAGACGGTCTTCGACCCAGCCGCCGGCACAGGCGGCTTCCTGGTCGAGGCGTTCGAGCACCTGCGGCCCCAGGCCGAGACGGTCGAGCAACAGCAGACGCTGCAAGCAGTCTCGGTCTTCGGCGGCGAGGCGAAGCCGCTGCCCTATCTGCTCTGCCAGATGAACCTGCTGCTGCACGGGTTGGAGGCGCCGAGGATTGCCCCCGGCAACGCCCTGGGTGCCAAGCTGACCGATATCGGCGACGCCGACCGTTTCGAGGTGATCGCCACCAACCCGCCCTTCGGCGGCGAGGAGGAGGCGGGCATCCAGGAGAAGTTCCCGGCCGACCGCCGGACCGGGGAGACGGCGCTGCTCTTCCTCCAGGTGATCATGCGCCGCCTGCGCCGGACGTTGGGCGGAAAGCCCGGCGGCCGGGCCGGGGTGGTGGCTCCTCCTCCTGGGGCGCACCCGGCGCGACCCCGAGTGCTACCAGGTCTACGTCCGCGATGAGCGGGGGGCGACGGTCTGGCCGGCGCACTGGATCGACAGCTACGCCGACTGGGCGCAGCTGCGCGACGGTGCGGCGGAGGGGTGAGGGGCGACCGCGACGGGGATGGCGCGCGACCGACCTGGCCCTGCCCGGGCGGGTCAGCGGCATGGGGCCGGCCCCCGGTCTCGATCCTGGCGGCGCGCCGGCGTGGTTCTTCGCGCCCTACACCGACATCCCGACGAACGTGCTCTTCTTCCAGCGCGGCGGACCGACGCGGCAGGTCTGGTACTACGAGCTGCTGCGGCCGGCGGGCCGGAAGAAATACACCAAGACGCAGCCCCTGCGCTTCGAGGAGTTCGCCGACCTGCTGGCGTGGTGGGGGAACCGGGAGGAGACCGCCCAGGCGTGGCGGGTGGACGCCGCCGAGCTTGCCGGCGCCGGCTACAACCTGGACCGCAAGAACCCGGAGGCGGCGGCCGCGGCGGAGCACCTGCCGCCCGAGCAGTTGATCGAGGACATTTTGAGCAAGGAGCGGGAGATCGTCACGCTGCTGGAGGAGATCAAGGCGGAGCTGGCGGTGCCGGAGGGCGTAGCATGAGGGCACCTTGTGTACCCCTCGGCGAAGTGCTCGAACCCGTCAGTCGACCTGAGGCGGTGGTGCTAGATCGAGCCTACTGCTCGCTGGGTGTCAGGTGGTACGCCGACGGCCTCTTCAAGAAGGACGAGCGGACCGGCGCGGAGATACAAGCAAGGACGCTCTATCGGGTTGAGGAAGGAGACTTTGTCTACAACAAGCACTTTGCTTGGAAGGGTTCGTTTGCCTTGGCTGGGAATGAGCATGCCGGCTGCTATGTCTCAAACGAGTTCCCCTGTTTTCGGCCCCGATCCGAGCAGTTGGACGGTCGATACCTACTCCTTTACTTCAGCCGGGAACCGGTTTGGAACGAGGCGTTGGGGTTCAGTTCAGGCGGAACCCCCACCAGCCGCAACAGGCTGAAAGAGGAGCGGCTGCTTGGCATGTCGATCCCCCTGCCGCCGCTGGCCGAAC